>QCHI01000005.1 GCA_003279655.1 Prochlorococcus sp. AG-402-A21
TTCAGAAATAGATATAGAGAAGCTGATTTGATATTGGTTGACGATATTCAATTTATAGAGGGTAAAGAATATACTCAGGAAGAATTCTTCCATACTTTTAATGCTTTGCATGAGGCAGGGAGGCAAATTGTTCTCACAAGTGATAGGCCTCCAAGTCAAATACCTCGTTTACAAGAACGATTGATTTCAAGATTTTCAATGGGACTAATTGCAGATATCCAAGCCCCCGATTTGGAGACAAGAATGGCAATATTACAAAAAAAAGCTGAGCATGAAAGGATGCGTTTACCAAGGGATTTGATTCAGTTTATAGCTGGACGCTTCACTTCTAATATCAGAGAGTTAGAGGGGGCTTTTACTCGTGCTGTTGCCTTTGCCTCTATAACTGGGTTGCCAATGACAGTCGAATCAGTAGCACCTATGCTCGATCCTACTGGACAAGGAGTAGAAGTTAAGCCTAAGCAAGTACTAGAAAAAGTGGCTGAGGTCTTTGGAGTCACAGAGGAGGAAATGCGTAGTGCAAGTAGACGTAGGCCTGTTAGTCAGGCAAGACAGGTAGGTATGTATTTAATGCGTCATGGAACAGATTTAAGTCTTCCGCGAATTGGAGAATCTTTTGGGGGAAAAGATCATACAACAGTTATGTATGCGATTGAACAAGTAGAAAAGAAATTATCAAGTGAGCCACAATTAGCAAGCCAAGTTCAAAAAGTAAAAGATCTTCTTCAGATCGATTCACGAAAACGTCGTTGAATTTAAGATATGATAGTGAGAGGGATTTTAGACTTTTTAATTAAACTGTATAGGATTTTGATCTAACCTATTTCGTGTAGGTATTTCCGGACCTAGATCACTACCATCAATATTAGCAGTGCGTTCAAGAGCTTGCCTAAGCAATCTTCCGGATAATAAAGGCATATCTCTTGGTACTGAGATTCTATCTCGGAGGTAACGTAATGCAGAGGCGCTATTTCTTTCTGGGCGGCAATCTTTTTTTGAAATCATAGAAGTTAAGGATGCTCTCAATGGCTGATCAAATAATTTATTTTCCATTGGGCTTACAGCAATGATTCTTTCTTTATGTTTGATAACTCTTTCTAAAGCTAATGCCTGAAATTGTTGTTCCGATTTCTGATCAACTTTGAAATCTATTAGCTCTAACTCTCCTAATCCAGAACCGATATCAATTTCTTGGGCAAATAATTGTTGGTTTGCATTGGAATAAGTAAAGCAACCTCCCATTTGAGGAGGTAAATCATGAGCATGAGTATGAAAATCTCCTTGAGTTCCTCTATATTCCTCAAGTTTTTCAAGATTTTTAAGCCATGTGTTTATAGAAGGGTGCTCTTCTCTTAGTGAATATCCCTTGTAGTAAGCCAATGAGGCATTCATCCTTTCAACATATGGAATAAAAATAACATCTGCTGATCCGGGCTTTTCTCCATTTTTTGTTGAGATTGGTGTGAGCCATCCTGAAGCATTTTTTTGTAGTTCTTCTTCAAATTTTCTTGCTACATTTTTGAAATTCTCTTTCTTTTGTTCTTCTTGGGCTTTGAAAAGAGAGTTACGACATAACCAATTACACCATGATGAGAATAATTCTCTTTCAAGTCTTCTATGTTCTAAGACTTTCTTCTCATTTAGCGATTGACCTAAAGGGCCATAAATTTCCTCTAAAACTAATAGGATCTCATCACTTTCTGTGATTATATGATTTTCAATTTCTATCGCAGGAAGCATTCCAGAGGGTACTTTTCTTAAATACCATCTTTCTTTGTCTCCATAGCAGCGCATTGTGACTTTCTTTACCCGGTAAGGGATTTTCTTAAGCTCTAACCAAATCCAAACTTTTTGGCAATAAGGACACCAAGCATGATTATCTCTGTAAAGAGTAACAATTGCCTCGGATTCACTTTTATTAAAAAGACGAAGTGATGAATATGGGTTAGTCAACCCGTTGATTTGATCAATTGGATCAGCCGCATATATTGCTAATTCTTCCCAACTCATTGCATTTCTGATTGGATTCATTTATTTCAGCGAGAATAGGAAAATAATACTAGGTTGCAAAATTGAAAAAGTCTTTTGATTTAATTGTCATTGGTGCAGGATCCGGTGGATTGGCTGCTGCAAAGAAAGCTGCTAGTTATGGAGCATCTGTAGCGATCGTTGAGGGTGACCTTGTTGGAGGCACATGTGTAATAAGAGGTTGTGTTCCTAAAAAGTTATTAGTGTGTGGCTCTTCTCTCTTAGAGAGTTTGTTATCTGCACCGTCTTATGGTTTTGATTTTAATGATTTAAAGATCAAGTCAGAGGTTTTATTAGCTAATGTTCGAAAGGAAGTGCAAAGGTTGAATGAATTACATGAGAATTTTTTAAATAAGGCTAATGTTGAGCTCTTTAAAGGTTGGGGTGAGTTTAGAAATTCAAATTGTATTGCCATAAAAAATCGAAAAAATGGAAAGACTTTAAATGAACTTTATGGAGAAAGAATTCTTATAGCTGTAGGAGGCAGACCTAAAAGACCAAATATCGAGGGAGCATCCTTAGGTTGGACAAGTGATGATATGTTTCTTCTTGAAAGCTTTCCGAATAAAATTACAATTGTTGGTGCAGGCTATATTGCTTGCGAATTTGCATGCATATTGCAGGGATTAGGTGTTGAAGTTACTCAATTAGTAAGAGGTGAACGAATCTTGAGAGGATTTGACTTCGAACTTTCTTCAGCATTAACCGAGGCAATGAAAAATAAAGGAATTAATATAAACTTTGGTGTGAATATTTCTTCACTAAAAGGAACTCCTGGATCTTTAACTATAAAAACAAATATAGGTAAAGACTTTGACTCGAATGGATTGCTTTTTGCTACAGGTAGAGAGCCATTTATAGAGGGTTTGAAGTTAGAACAAGCTGGTGTAGAAATTTTTGAAAATAAAATCAAAGTTGATGGTGAAAGTAAAACAAATATTCCTAATATCTTTGCTATTGGTGATGTAACTGACAGGATAAACTTAACCCCTGTTGCAATTGATGAGGGTAGAAAGTTTGCTGATAGAAATTATGGTAAATCAGATCTTAAAGTTAACTATAATTTTGTTCCTTATGCTGTATTTAGTCAGCCTGAAATAGCTTCTGTGGGCATAACTGAAGAAAAGGCTATCCAATCGATTGGGAAAGATAACTTTAAAGTATATAGATCAATATTTAGACCCTTGTCTAAATCATTACCAAAGACTGGCTCTAAATGCATTTTAAAGTTAATAGTTGATAAAAAAAACAATCAAGTTTTGGGATGTCATATGATTGGTGATAATGCATCTGAGATTATTCAGATGGCATCAATATCACTAATGCTAGGTGCTAAAAAATCTGATTTTGATAATACAATGGCATTGCATCCAACAATAGCAGAGGAATTTGTGACAATGACATGATTTATATAATGGTATTAGTTTTTAGAACTTTTTCTTAGCCTTAACCAGTAAGAAATTGTTTTATATATAATTATTATTATTGATAATGATATGGCTATAAAAACTAATTCTTTGAATGCTGAATATAAAGTTGGTAGAGTTAAAGGTATTAATTTGTCTGCAATGTAAAGCATATACAATCCTAATAAAACGCCACCTTCTCCTCTACTTATTATTCCTTTAGTCCAAAAAATTGGCATGCACGCAAGTGTAGTAATTACCATGATAGGAATATCCTTAGTTATTAATAAATTCTCAACTACTAAACCATTGCCTCCAGATAATACAGAACAGCTACCTAAAACTAGTAATTGATTTAATAAACAACTTCCAATTACATTGCCTATTGCTAGATCAGTTTGACCACGAATAGCGGCTACTAATGACGTTATTAACTCAGGTAATGAGGTGCCCAGTGATACTATCGTTAACCCAATTATAGCTTCACTTACACCTAATAATCCAGCAATTGTAGATGCGCCTTCAATTAATAGTCGTGAGCCAAGAGTTAGCAAGAAAATACCACCCAATAATTTTACGCCTGCATTTAATAAACTTGTTGAGTCTTTTTCTATATTGATTTCTGGCTCTGCTTCTTGGGTTTTTTGAGGCTCCTCTCGTGCTGTGCGAATTTCCCAAGTGGTATTTATTATTAGTGCAACTATCAAAGCTACTCCAAATTGCCAAGTTATCAGTTCTGAAGAGGCCATTCCCCAAACGGCAGTTGATACTGCTAAAAGAAGAGGAATATCTCTCCTTACAAGGCGACTTTCAACTCTTAAAGGCCGTAAAAGTGCACTTCCTCCGAGAACCACCATCACATTGAAAATATTGCTGCCAACAATGTTGCTCAAAGCTAAACTATCTGATCCAGTTAGGGAGGAGTTAACACTTACAAATAGTTCAGGTGCACTTGTTCCGAGAGATACTATTGTTAAACCAATTACTAGTTGAGGGATCCCAAGGATTAAGGCTAAAGCTACAGACCCCTGGATAAAGAACTCACCACCGCTAAAAAGTAAAAATATCCCAGTAATAAGCTCTAAAAATGACAAAAATATTGATGGCATAATTGAGTGATTTATTGAGAAACTAAATTAGTGAGTTAATTTATTTTATTTCCATTTGGTATGATCCTAATATCTTAGCCCTTTATTGATACTTGAAGACTTATAGATCAAGGTTACATAAGATATACATTGAAAAAGTTTTAATCCTGTGATTGCTGCTGTTAATCAAATCTCATTATTAAAGCCGGATGATTGGCATTTGCATTTGAGAGATGGAAAGATTCTTAAAGGTGTTTTAAGTCATACAGCTGATGTGTTTTGCCGTGCAATCATCATGCCTAATCTTGATCCGCCAATAACTACTTTAAACCAAGCACAAGAGTATAAAAAAAGAATTATCCAGTCGATCCCTGAAGGTATCTCTTTTACTCCATTAATGACAGCATATCTTACAGATGATATGCCTCCGGAGGTCTTAGAGAGAGGCTTTAGAGAAGGTGTCTTCCATGGAGCAAAGCTCTATCCAGCTAATGTGACAACTAATTCCTCTTATGGGGTTACAGATATAAGTAAAGTCGACAATTTGTTTGAGACGATGGAAAGAATTGGTATGCCATTATTGATTCATGGAGAAGTGACCGATTTCAATGTTGATGTGTTTGATAGAGAAGCTGTTTTTATTGAACGTCATCTTGAACCATTATTACGAAGATTTTCATCACTTAAAGTCGTTTTAGAACACATCACGACCATAGATGCAATTGACTTTGTAGAAAACAGTGAGTTTGATATAGCCGCTACAATCACACCTCATCATCTACATATCAATCGAAATGCAATGTTCAATGGTGGGTTAAGGAGTGATTTTTATTGCTTACCAACGGCTAAACGTGAAATTCATCGTATTGCCTTAAGACAAGCGGCTACTAGTGGTAAACCTTGCTTTTTCCTTGGGACTGATTCAGCACCTCATACCCGTAAGTTTAAGGAAAGCTCATGTGGATGTGCAGGAATCTTTAATGCCCCTTTCGCTTTGGAAAGCTATTTAAAAGTTTTTGAAGAAGAAAATGCCCTAGATAGGTTTGAAGCTTTTTCAAGTATTAATGGCGCAACTTTTTATGGATTACCTTTAAACACAGAGAAAATAACTTTAGTTAAACAAGATATTTCCGTACCTCAAATGATTGACGTTGGATTAGATGGTGATCCTAATGATTTTGTAAAACCATTTCATTCAGGAGAAACTCTTGGCTGGGCAATAAGGGATGTTTAGTGAGATTGGTGAATGATTCTTTCAATAATTATTTAACTCTAGATATTCTTAAGAGTACTGATTTAAGCACATACGTTTACGCTAATATATAAATGGCTTAGAGTTGAGTCTCTAGCATTGCGATAACCCTTGCAATCACTAGGGAGTGTGGCGGAATTGGTAGACGCACCAGACTTAAAATCTGTTGGCCGCTTTTTGGCCGTGGGGGTTCAAGTCCCCCCACTCCCATGATGTTTCGTATCTCGATTGTGTGTTTAATCCCTTTTGGATTAATAGGAAATGTTAATCCGATAATTACATTATCTGCCTATGCGGTATTGGGAGGGATGTATTTATTCATATTCCCTTTATTTCTTTTTTATTGGATGAATAATCGTTGGAATGTTATGGGAAAGTTTGAACGTCTTTTTATATATGGACTCGTGTTCCTTTTTTTTCCTGGAATGGTTTTATTTGCACCGTTTCTTAATTTAAGAATGAATGGAAAAGAGGAGTCTTGAACTTTGACAAGAGCACAGGTTTTTCAAATAGGTTTGATTGTTTTTGTTTTAGGAGGCTTGGGATATGAATTTTTTCAGTTACTTGGATTTGAATCAATATCAGCTGGTATTGCAGCACAGTCAATATTAATTTTAATTATTTTTGCATGGACAGCTACTTACCTTTTCAGGGTTTTTTCTGGGAATATGACTTTTATGGAGCAACGTAAAAGATACAGAGAAGCTTATGAAAAATTGACTGATGAAAAAATTAGAGAAAAGTTTGAGGCCATGACAGATGAAGAAAAAATTGAATTACTAAAATCTGTTGAAGAAGAAAGTATCGAACAAACTTAAGTTTTAATTACTAATTCTCAATAATTTTTTACTCTTAGGGATACAAAAATGATAAAAAAGATAGATACCCAAGGATTAGAACATTGAAAAGTACAAATATTAGTAGGTCTTTTTCCAAAATAAAAAAGGAGAAAAGAATTGCACTAATGCCTTTTCTTATGGCAGGTGACCCTGATTTGGAAACTACAGCAAAGATTTTGTTAGAACTTCAGGCAAATGGCGCTGACATGATTGAGCTAGGCATTCCATATAGTGATCCTTTAGCAGATGGACCGATTATTCAATTAGCAGCTTCTCGGGCTCTCTCTGCAGGAACTTCTCCTGACAAGGTTTTCAAAATGTTGTCTGAATTGAGAGATCAATTGACAATACCAATAATTTTATTTACTTACTCAAATCCACTTATTAATAAAGGTCTGGAAGAATTTTGCTTAAAAGCTTCAAATGTTGGTGTTTCAGGCCTTGTTGTTCCAGATCTTCCTTTAGAGGAAGCAGAAAAACTTTCTAAAATAGCAGAATCTAAAGAAATTGATTTGGTTTTACTTGTTGCTCCTACAACACCCAAGGACCGTATGAAAAAAATTGCAGCGACTTCTAATGGATTTACTTATCTTGTAAGTGTTACTGGGGTAACAGGAGAAAGGTCGTCACTAAAAGATAATGTTGAGACTCTTGTTAAACAACTAAAACACTCTTCATCTAGTCCAATTGCTGTAGGTTTTGGAATCTCGGAGGTAAAACATATTCAACAAGTTAGAGAATGGGGAGCTGATGGCGCAATTGTTGGTAGTGCTTTAGTTAAAAGAATTGCTAATGCTTCTAGAGGAATGAAAGTCGAAGAAGCCGGTTCTTTTTGTAAGGAACTAAGAGCCGCAACTATCTAATATTTTTTTAAATAGCAACAGATCAAGCTTAATATTGAATTCTTTTCTATGTTTTATCTTGATAAATATTGTCTTTACTTAACTTGAAAATCATGGATCAATTTGTGCTTTGGGGGGCTTACTGTGAAGATGCTCTAATAAAGAGAACACCTTTTAGGGAAGAGCATCTACATAGACTCTCATTACTTAAGGAAGAAGGTATATTAATAACATTAGGACCGACAAAATGTAATAGATATGTTTTTGGAATATTTAAATCTGAGGACATTGAGCATATAAGAGGTCTTGTTAAAGAGGACGTTTACTGGAGAGAGGGGATATGGACTGATTTCGAAATTTACTCCTGGATCCAAGCTTTTTGAGCTTGTTCCCAGACCCAATTAGCTACAATTTGATCGCCATTTTCACCTAATTTATCTTCATATCCACTCATTATTCCTATACCTTGTCTAGCTATCTTCGCTATAGCTTCTGGATTATCAATTCCATTACGCTTTAATGATGAAATCTTCAAATTCTTTGATCTTCTGATTATATTCCCGCCATTAATGTGACATCCAGCACAATTGTATTTAAAAAGACTTGCCCCTAAATCTGTCTGAATAGCATTGAGCTCTTTCGGTAAACTTAAATAAAAAAATGTGCAACAAAAACTTATTAGAAGAAAAACTTTTAGTTTTATGAAAAAAAAATTCAAAATTTTTTAATAGTAGTGAAAAGCTTATTTTTGGAAATTAATTTTTGAAAGATCCTCACAAATTTCGTCAAGAAGATCAAGTTGTCCAGAAGAATTTAATTCAAAGCTCTTCTTTGTTTTCCCTTCCCCTCCCTTTGTCCATAACTCTTCAACTTCACAAAGTCGATTTGCAATTTTTGGAATTCCACCAGAGGTGAAATCTTTTTTTAAATATTCCATTAAAGTTGGCATTCTTGCTGAAGGAAGATTAAGACTTTGGCACAGTTCTGATTGTGTTCTGCCTGTCTGTCTCAACCAATCTTTAATAAGAAGAATTAGATCTTCCTCAATATCTTTTGACCAGGGCTCTATGTTCATAGAGGAAACCATCTATTCAGCTTTGATTTTGCTCTGAATTTCATCTCGGGAGTAATGTGATGTTGCCAAAGACTAATTACAGCTGTTAGGGCTACAAGATCATCGCTAAATCCTGAGGCAGGAATAAAGTCAGGAATTAAATCAACAGGAACAATTAAATAAGTAAGTGCTCCCATTATGGATATTCTCGCTTGGATAGGAGTTGAATTATCCATGATGAGTTCAAATCCTTCTAAAGCAGGCTGTGCGATTACTCTGCCGGCTCTTAATAAGATCTTTTTAAGTACACCCTCGTCGATAACAGAACTTTCGAGTACTTCTGCCTCAAAAACTTCTTTTTTTGAACTTCTTGAACTAACCACGATTAAACACTTCTCTCTAAAAGACCACTTTGAACCCCAGTCTTTCTCAATTTCCTTAATGCACGTTGAACTACTTGTCTGCAGTATTCTCTGCTGCAATTCATTTGTCTAGCTACCTCGGCTAGCGTCCTCCATTCATTAGATCCATCTAAGCCAAAGCGAAGACTTAGTATCGTTCGCTCTTTGGGTGTGAGATTTGATTTATCCAATAACGACCAAGCTGACGCACTTCTTTCCGCCAATTCAGCAAGTTCCATAGGGGGGACTTCCTCACTTGGAAGAATATCAACAAGCTCTGAAGGATCTGCTTTTGATTTGACGGCACCTTGCAAGCTTACTGTGATGCTTCTCAGCTCGCATGCAAGCAATTCTTCTACTTCCTCTAGAGGAATTTTCATTTTTATTGCTATTTGGTTAGTAGAAGGATGAACCCCAAGCTCTTGCATGAGTCGAGACTTGGCAGCACGAAGTTTGGTTAGCTTTTCATTTATGTTTACGGGAATTCTAATAGTTCTACTTTGCGTTGATAGCGCTCTATTTAATCCTTGTCTAATCCACCAGTATGCGTAAGTTGAGAATCGATGACCTCTTTTGGGATCGTACTTCTCAACAGCTCTAGTTAACCCTAAGGTACCTTCTTGAATTAAATCAAGAAGGTCAAGACCTTTACCTTGATAGCGCTTCGCTAAATTCACAACAAGCCTCAAATTTGCTGTGATCATTTGATTCTTGGCTCGCTCACCTGCTTTAAGTGTCTTCTTCTCTGCGCTTGAATAATCGCATTTTGGTCCATTACCTCCTGCTTGTTGGCAGCGTTCATTAAGTGCAACCATGGCTTGTACTTTTCTACCCAATGTGAGTTCTTGCTCTGGTGTGAGCAATTCGTGTCTTCCTATTTCTCCAAGAAAGTCGCTTAAAGAACTCACAATTTATTCCTCCTTACAATTACAACCTAGAGAAAAAATGTTTACTTTCAATAGGCGTAATAAAGTGTTCGGAATTTATTATTTATCCTTTATTTATTTTTAATGCCTTCACTAGGTCACTCCAGCCAAAAAAAGCTTCCTTCCTTTTTATCCTTCTTCTTTAGAAATGAAATTATAAAAATTATTTTCTAATTATAATATCTCAAAACCATTGGTATGAATGAAATCTTTCCAGCAATTTTTGATCTATGAAACTTTTTAAAGATTGTTTGGTCTCTAATATATATTCTTAAGTGCTATCCCTAATTCTAAGTAATCGATGAATTACCAAAGATTTAAGAAAATCAGTTGATTTGCTTTTTTCTTTCTCAAGACTTTTTTATGAATCTAATCATTTGCTTTCTACCAAAGAAACTTATTTAGAATCACTAAAATAACCTAGGATTTAAAGATTTTTTATTGATTCCTTCTTGGACCACCTTTCCTTTTGACTAAAACTTTCAGAACGTCTTCCCAGGAAACGTTTTGATGGGCTAAAGAAACTTGCATATGGAAAAGTAGATCTGCAGCCTCATTAGCAACTGAAATAGGATCTTTATCTTTACAAGCCATAATAAATTCGGCTGTTTCTTCGCCTATCTTTTTTAGGATTTTATTATCGCCTTCCCTAAGAAGACTATTTGTATAGCTTCCCTCCTCAGGATTACTCTTACGACTCTCTATTACTTTGAATAATTCACTACAAGCATCAGATGGAGGGTAAAGAACGTCTTCATTTGTTTCTAAATCTTTAAAGAAACAACTCCTTTTGCCTGTATGGCATGCGATTGAACCAATTTGCTCAATTGATAAAAGTATTGTATCTGAATCGCAATCAGTCCTAATTCCTTTCAATTTTTGAAAATGACCGCTCGTTTTTCCTTTGTGCCAAAGTTCTTTTCTTGAACGACTCCAATAGTGAACTTCACCAGATTCTAATGTTTTCGTAATGGATTCTTTGTTCATCCATGCCATCATTAAAATTGAGCCATCGACCCAATCTTGAGCTATGGCTGGGATCAAACCGTTTTGATCAAAATGTAGATTATCTATAAAAAGCATTTTAATTAAGCCAATTAGGCTTTTAACTCTAATTATTTAAATTTAATCCTCTATTGGTTTTTTATTCATCTTTTTATGACGATTAAAGATATTCCATTTAATTGCTCAAAGCATTTTAAAGACTATCCATGCTCTCACCGACAATGGAAACATAAAGGACACTGTCGTTATGTTCATGGATACAGTCGAAGCTTTACCTTTTGTTTTGCCTCAAACAAACTTGATGAAAATGGCTTCGTTGTCGATTTTTCAAGTTTGAGGCCTTTAGAAGAGAAGTTAAGAGAACATTTTGATCATACTTTTCTAGTCAATTTTGATGATCCTCTGCTTGCGACATGGAAAAAACTTCACTCTGAAGAAGTACTTGATCTTAGAGTCATGAATAATGTTGGAATGGAAGCAACTGCTAAATTAGTTTGGGGATGGGCTAATGATTTAATATTTTCAAGAGAGAAAGGTAGATCTTGTTGTTGGAAAGCTATCGCGCATGAAAATGATATTAATTCTGCTAGTTATACCTTTTTTCCTGAGTGGTTTAAACCTTGAATGTCAAATCTTTTTAGATGCAATTTGCTTACTCAATTTTTATATTTTTTAGTTGAAAATTAATTTTGAATCTTTCTCCTCTATCTTTATGGTGCTTCCTTCTTTATATTTACCTTTTAGAATGTATTTTGCTATTTCACTTTCTAATTCTTTTTGAATTACTCTTTTTAATGGTCTCGCACCATAGCTCGGGTTATATCCAATTTCAGTAATTAAAGATAGAACATCATTGTTTATCTCAAGATAGATTCCTTTAGTTTCTAATCTTTCTCTTAAACGGTTTAATTGTAAATCAACTACTTTAAGTAGTGTTTCTTTTTTAAGCGGTTCGAAATTAATTATTTCATCAAGTCTATTTAGGAACTCAGGTCTGAAATTTGATTTCAGTTCTTGATTAATAAGTTCATCTATATTTATCGATAGTTTATTAGTTATATCCTTGTCAGCGATTAATTCACTTCCTAAATTACTGGTGAGAATAATGATAGTATTTTTGAAGTTTGTTGTTCTTCCTTGCCCATCAGTTACTCGGCCCTCGTCAAGTATCTGAAGCAATACATTGAAAACATCTTTATGTGCTTTTTCAATTTCATCGAATAGCAAAACACAATAAGGTTTTCTTCTGATCGCTTCTGTTAATTGTCCACCTGCTTCGTAGCCAACGTAACCAGGAGGCGCGCCAATTAAGCGACTTATAGAGTGTTTTTCCATATATTCAGACATGTCTATTCTAATTAGGGCATTTTCACTATCAAAAAGTTGAGAAGCCAAAGCCTTAGACAATTCTGTTTTGCCAACGCCTGTTGGTCCTAAAAATAAAAAACTTGCGATTGGTCTGCTTGGATCACTAAGTCCTGTTCTGGATCTTTGTATCGCAGAGGATATTGATTGAACGGCTTTATTTTGACCAATAACTTTTTTTTGTAGCTCAGATTCAAGATTGAGTAATTTTTCGATTTCAGTTTGAGCAAGTCTTTTAACTGGAATAGATGTCCACTTTGCAATTATTTCAGCGACATCATCGGCTACAACCTCCTCTCTCAAAAATGATTTCTCGGTATTTTGAGAAGAATTTTTTACATTAAGTTCTTTAGATTTTAAATTTTGTTGATAATTTACAAGCGTGCCGTATTCAAGTTCGGCAGCCCTATTGAGGTCATAATTCCTTTTTGCTTTTTCTATTTCTAGTTGTACTTTCTCAATTTCTTCTTTAAGTGATGAAATTTCTTCGATTGACTTTTTTTCTTGTTTCCATTTCTTGTTTACCTCAATTTGATTTTTTATTAATAATTCTAGTTCTATGGTAATTAAATCAAGTCTCTCTTTACTTGAAATATCTGACTCACCTTCCAAAGATAATTTCTCCATCTCAAGTTGGATGATTTTTCTATCAATCTCATCAATTTCTTCTGGTTTTGATGTTATTTCCATCTTTAAACGTGAGGCTGATTCATCTATTAGATCAATAGCTTTATCAGGCAAAAACCTCTCGGGTATATACCTATCACTCAATATCGCCGCAGCTATTAGAGCGTTATCAGAGATACGAACACCATGATGCACTTCATATCTTTCTTTTAGTCCACGTAAGATGGAAATCGTATCCTGTACTGAGGGTTGTTTTACAAGTATTTGCTGAAATCTTCTTTCCAGCGCTGGGTCTTTCTCAAAATTTTCTCTATGTTCATTGATGGTTGTTGCTCCAATACATCTAAGTTCACCTCTTGCAAGCATTGGTTTTAGGAGATTACTAGCGTCCATTGCCCCACCACTCGCTCCTGCTCCGACGACAGTATGTATTTCATCGATGAACAAAATTATTTTTCCTTCTGAGTCTGTGACATTTTTAAGAACTGACTTAAGTCTCTCTTCAAATTCACCACGAAATTTTGCACCTGCTATTAGAGCACCCATATCTAAGGAAATTAGTTGACGGTCTTCAAGGGCTGCAGGAACATCTCCATTGATAATTCTTTGTGCTAAACCTTCAATAATTGCTGTTTTACCCACGCCTGCTTCCCCAATTAATACGGGATTATTTTTAGTTCTACGGCTAAGTATTTGAATCGTTCTTCGGATTTCCTCATCCCTTCCAATTACCGGATCTAATTTTCCATCTCTGGCGGCAGAAGTAAGGTCTAGGCCGTATTTTTGCAAAGCTTCGTAGCTATTTTCAGCATTTTTCTGGGTCACTTTTTTGTCACCTCTGATAGCATTTATAGCCTTAAGAAGGCTGCTTTTGTTGATTTGATTTTGTTCAAACAACCTATGACAAACTCTCTCATCATCAAATAGGGAAATCACTAAATGTTCGCTTGAAATAAAATTATCATTGAAAGATTCTTTAATTTTTTCTGCTCTTGAAATTGAAAATGATATGTTTTTGCCAAAGAAAATGGATTCTTGGGCCTTCAGCATTTTTGGTTGGTTCTTTATGAATTCTTCTATTTCTTTGAGTAGATTTTTTATTTCACCTCCTGCTCTTTCTATTACTTTAATTGCGATTTCATTTTTCTTTAAAAGAGACAAAAGAAGATGTTCTGTTTCTAAAGTCTGATGTTTTTCAGTTAATGCTAAATCTTTTGCGTCAATGATCCCTTGCCAAGCTTTGTTAGTAAAATCATCTGGATTTACTTTCATCCTTAAACTTAATTACCAAGTTTATAATATTCAAGTTTGTTGTTTGCATAAATATAAGAAAACCGACCTTTTTGACTTTGTAAAATAAATTTGTGAGATCAGTAAAGTTTTTGTAAATAATTAGTCGAATTTTTAATATGTTAATTTTATCTACCTTAGACCTATTATTAAGATTGATTAGTAGCTTTATCGTAATTCAAGCTATCCAGCTGATGTCGAATTAACACTTTCTCAAGACTAAGAATAAATCTTTTGATGTTTTAAATAGCAATAGTTTCTCTTCTGAAAAAATTATGCTCAGTGCCTTTGATTAAATTTCTAAATATATTTTCTCATGAAAAAAAAGATGGGGTCTCCCCCATCTTTAATAAATTCTTTTGTAGATTTAGTTGACTACGATTTTCCCAACCATGCCTGCACCCCTATGAGGCTCGCAGTAAAAATCGTATGTTCCAGCTGCGCTAAAAGTTCTCTCCCAAGACTCACCTGGAGCGAAAGCTAAATCTGGATGACTTAGATCATCATTTCCGTCAAAAACAGCATTATGAGGAGCTAGTTTGTTGTTTACAAACTTAACCGTGTCACCGGCGCTTATGTTTAGGGTGCTTGGTTCGAAAGCAAGCATTCCTGCATCAGTACCAAGCTTAACTTCAACAGTTGAAGCATTCACATTGGATACACCTATCACTAGAAATGCAAAGAAAGCAAATAACGCTGTTGAAATAGAACGAATCATGAAATTAATTCTTTTCTTTTTTTAATTTTACTACTTTAGCTTCTCTTTGCCATTTTAGTGTTTATTTAAACCAGAATTATGTAAAACTTGACTTAGCGTTTTAGCTTGACTTATACCTCCAAAGGTTTCAGGAGATATTACGGGCTCATGTATAAAGTGTTTTTGTTTAAGACTAAATCTATCCCAGTTTGTAATTTGAATCGGGAGTAATATAGTTAAAAGTTCAATAAGCCAAGTCCAAAGAGGGATTTGAGGGACTCTACTCATTCCTTTCCATCCAAGAAGCGTCTGAATTACTGTGTTAATACTTATATATGGTTGTCCTAAAACAAATTTTTTTATTTTATTACCAGGAACAGATTGTGCAGGCTCGAAATTAGATGTAGCTAGATGCCCGCAAATGAAAGCAATATCTGCTGCGTGTATAAAATGAAACCTTGAGGATAATTTTATCCATCTTGCTAGCCAGATCCATCTCAATGCCTCTCTGAGTCCTTCGGTAAGATAACTAGTTGGAAATTTACTTGTACCGTCAAGACGTCCGCCAAAAACTAGTGTTGGGAAAACAGCTATGATCTTCGTTGCAAGCTGATGAGATTCAAGCTCTCTGAGGCATTGTGCTTTCGTTTGTATGTACTCTGTTCCATAGGTAAAAGCTTCCGGTAACAAATTTAAGTTTCTATCAAGAACACTTGCAGTTGAGAAATAAATAATTTGTTTGATATTTGAAGGATTTAGTAAATTGAGCAAATTTTTTACAGCATCAATATTTACTTCTTTGGCTCTTTTGGGATCACCCCAAGCAGTTGCTGTATGAATAACTCTGTTGACTTCAGAAATTTCTTTCTGAAACTTATTTGATTGTCTCAAATCTCCGACTAAAACTTTAATCCTTGGATTTTCTAAATTTATTGATGTTATTTTTTTAGGATCTCTAACCCATAAAAATAATTCTGAAGTTGAGTTTTCTATTAGCCAATTTACTATGTATTGTCCAACACACCCACTTGCTCCAGTGATCAGAATTATTTCGTTTTTCAAGATGAAACTTTTATAAGTTCATTGACATTTTTACCAGCCTCGAAAAATACTCTTGCATTTTCTTCTGGCGTCCCAGGAAGTATTCCATGACCAAGGTTAAGAATATGTTTCCTACCTTTCGCTTTTTTTACAACATCAACAATTCTTGATCTGATCGCATCAGGAGTACCAAACAAAAGTCCTGGATCAACATTCCCTTGGACTCCCACTGCTTGAGGCAGCCTTTTTAGTCCATCTGCCATGTCAACAGTCCAGTCTAAAGAGACTATGTCTACTCCGGTTTGTCCCATCCTTTCAAGAACTCCCGCACTGCCAGAGATGTATAAAATCATAGGTGTATCTGGATGTTTTTCTTTTAATAAGTTGACTACTTTTTGTTGGTAAGGTGCAGCAAACTCGTCATAATCTTGTGGGCTTAATTGTCCTGCCCATGAATCAAACATTTGAACTACCTGGGCCCCAGAGTCAATTTGATAGGACAAATAGTTCGCAATTGATTCTGCAAAGTGATTTAAAAGTTGATGTAGTAGTTCTGGCTCTTGGAATGCCATCGCCTTGATAACTGCATAATTTTTGCTGCTTTTCCCTTCTACAACATATGCAGCAAGAGTCCAGGGAGCACCTACAAAACCAAGAACTGCAGCCTTGTTCCCAACGCTTTCCCTTAACCTGCCAAGGACTTCACCAACAAAAGACATGCTTTCTTCTGGCTGAAGAGGCTTTAGGCCTTTAACCTGTTTGAGGCTTCTTATTGGGTCATTTATCAAGGGCCCTTTACTTTCAACGATGTCAAAGTTGATTCCCATTCCAGGAAGAGGAGTCAAGATATCTGAAAAAAGTATTACTCCATCTGGTTGAAAAGCTTTAAAAGGTTGCATTGAAATTTCATAAGAAAGATCGGGGTTTTCGGATCTTTCCCTGAAACTTGGATGATTATCACGGAGGTCTCTATATACCTTCATGTATCTCCCCGCTTGTCGCATCATCCAAACAGGGGGCCTTTCAACATTTTCTCCGCGAGCAGCACGAAGTAGTAAAGGAGTAGATTCGTTCATTATTTTGTCCTTTTAATCGAAAAACTTAAATGAGTCAGTAACTTGAAAATCATGAAATACTCTCTCTGCAAAAGTTCGTCATACCCTTTGAATTTTTACATCCAGACCACAGTTGAAATTAGGTTATGAGGCAAGGTTGAAACATTTCTATTCGAGGAAGGTTAATTTTTCTTGGATTTATGCTTTAGAACCAGAACGCTAAGAGGAGGAAGGCAAAGATCTATAGAATTTTTATAGCCATGTATGTTGTATGAATCTGTTGATTTCCCTCCCATATTTCCTAGATTTGAGCCTCCATATTGACTCGCATCTGTATTGAAAATTTCTTCATAGAATCCATCAACAGGCACACCTATTCTATAATTAGAATGGTTTTGAGGGGTAAAGTTTGCCACTATTACTAACCATTCTCCATCAGTTTTTTCTCTTCTCATAAAACTGATTACTGAATTTTTATTATCATCGCAATCAATCCACTGGAATCCATATTCGTCAAAATCATTTCTCCATAAAGCTGGTTCTCTTTTGTATAAGCTATTCAAATCATCTACTAATTTCTGTATTCCTTTGTGAGGTTCATAATTTAGAAGATCCCATTGCAAATCATCCCAAACATTCCATTCTTGGCGCTGCCCAAATTCCATTCCCATAAATATTGTTTTTTTACCTGGATGTGTCCACATATATGCAAGCAAAGCTCGTGTATTTGCATATTTCTGCCAGTCATCTCCTGGCATTTTGTGTAAGAGATGACTTTTTCCATGAACAACTTCATCGTGGCTTAAAGCAAGCATAAAGTTTTCGGTAAAGTTATAACAAATGGAGAAAGTAATGTTGTTTTGATTGAATTGTCTAAACCATGGATCAATTTCAAAATAATCAAGCATATCGTGCATCCAACCCATGTTCCATTTTAGGTTGAAACCGAGTCCATCCATGTCAGTTGGCTTTGTTACGCCTGTCCATGTAGTTGATTCTTCGGCAATAGAAAGTGCACCTGGAAAATGTTGAAAAAGAACGTGATTAGCCTGTTGTAGAAATCTGACTGCTTCAAAATTTTCATTCCCTCCACCTTCATTAGGTATCCATTCACCCTCCGGACGAAGATAGTCTTTGTAAAGCATTGAGGCAACTGCATCAACACGTATTCCATCTATATGAAATTGATCAAACCAGAAAATTAGATTTGCAACTAAAAAATTACGAACTTCATTTCGACTGTAATTGAAAATTAATGTTCCCCATTCTTTGTGTTCACCAATTCTGGGATCTGAATGCTCATATAGATGGCTGCCATCAAAATAAGCAAGTCCATGCTGATCTTTAGGAAAATGGCCTGGGACCCAATCGAGAATGATTCCTATTCCCTCTCTATGGCATGAATCAACGAAGGTCCGAAACTCATCTGGTGATCCATATCTACTTGTAGGTGCATACCAACCAGTAACTTGATACCCCCATGAGCCATCAAAAGGGTGCTCAGAAATTGGCATAAGTTCGATATGAGTGAAACCTCTTTCTTTGACATAGGGAATGACCTTGTCGGCCAGCTCTTTGTATGTAAGCAATCTTGAGCCAGGCTTCATTTCTGCTGCTGGAACAGGGGCCCTATGCTCTCCGTTTGAGTTGACAAATGGATCGTCTGAGGAAGCATGCATCCAGCTTCCTAAATGCATTTCATAAACCGATATTGGTTGATCTAAAGGATCTCTATTGTCTCTCTTGGCTATCCAAGACTGATCATTCCATTGAAATGAATCGATTTTTGATATGACTGAGCTTTTTGCAGGTCTTACTTCATGTTGAAAACCATAGGGGTCGGCTTTCTCATAGCAATGTCCTTTTTCAGTCCTGATTTCATATTTGTATAAATCTCCCTCATTTAGACCGGGTATGAATAGTTCCCAAATTCCTCCTAAACGTTTTTGCATAGGGTGGTGTCGGCCATCCCATGAATTGATATCACCAATAACTGAAACGCTTTTTGCATGAGGCGCCCATAAGCAAAACATAACTCCTTGCTTTTTATCTATTTCAGTGAGATGAGCACCCATCTTTCGCCAGATGTGATGGTGATTTCCCTCCGCAAAAAGATGTCTATCGATTTCACCCATCCACTCTTTTCGGAAGCTCCAAGGATCATTTTGAACATGTTCAATGCCTCCTCTATTTACTTTTACTTGATAGTCAGTGCCGGGATCTTTTTCGATAACTCCTTCAAAGATCCATTCGTGGTTTGGATTTTGTAGCTTGATTTTCGTTTGTTTTATTATTAATTCAACTGCACTTGCCTCAGGCATCCATATTCGAATAATCCATTTATCTTTAAAAGGTTGAGGACCAAGAATTGAGAATGGATTTTCATGTCTGCATTCAGAAAGTCTTTGTCCGTCATCTTTCAAAGAATCTAGAAGAATAGAGACGGTCATGACTTATCGCTTAAATAGCTAGTAAGCTTAATCCTATGCAAGTAAATATTGAACCCCTAAGAGGAAATAAGTGATTCAAATTTAAGTTTTGAATTTAAAAGTAAGAGTGAAATTGTAGTCACTAGGCAGTTAGGGCTTGGTGCTTCGCACAAATATTGACTCTGACCAGGATTTATTCCAATTGCTGGCCATCCAGATCCAGAGATTGAAATTCTTAAACGATCCCCTTCTTTAAAAGTGGCGAGAATTGGTTGAAGTTTGATTTGTCTTGCGCTTTTTATACCCATATCACAATTAGCAATTCTTAGTACACCAGTAGAAAGTTGAGTAGCAGTGTTCTCAACCTCATTTGGAATTATTGATAATGCAACGAACAGATCAAAACTTTCCCTGTCACACTTGGTTTCTAAAAAAAGGGTTGGAATACCCTCCAGCCTAAGTTCATTTAAAATTGGGTTCGATGTAAATACTGCGACATCAGGTCGAGTATCAAGCTTAAATCTGTTCGCTTCACCAGCTGAATCACTGAGATGTCCTCCGATTGCTGGTACAGGTCTCCATGGATCGTGAACTAAACTAACTTCACCATATGCTTCTAAATCAGAATCATGGACTAGCCGTCCTTCAAGATGACTGATTGAGGCTAAACCTTCACTACGAAGATTCCATGTAGGAGATTTTTTTTGAACCGAAAGCTCCCAACTCTTAGTGGTTAGATTCCAAAGATTGATTTGAGGTAAATGAATCTTTTTGTCTTTTTCTTTTAAATGAGAATTAAAAAAATCTAACTGGGTGTGTTGTGCACCCTCCCACCATTGAAGATGAGTTGCAGGACCAATTAGTAATTTAGGATTGCCTCCTGCCTTTTTAGATTTCTCATAAATATCTAAAATCCCTTTCAAATGAGGGTCCCACCACCCCCCGATTAGAAGCAAAGGTTTTTTTAACCAGCTATCTAATGGCTCATGGGTTTTCCATTGAGGAGTTTTGCTAGACGAAAGATTTAGCCACTTATATGCCATCCCTTCTGGGTCATTCTTTTTAAGTAAATCATGACCGTTATATAAATATTTTTTCGACTCAAGATTTTCACGGATTTCGTGCCAAGCTCTCCAATTCTTCTCTCTTTGTGCTTTTTGGGCGGCTAATTGCAAGCCCCATCCAATTCCCAAGTGCCACCAAAACGCTTCGCCTTCACAACACCAATGTTCATCTTCTGAAAGCCCTGTCATAGAAGGAATAATGCAATCAGGTGGAGGAGTATTTTCTTCCGCAATGAGTTGTGTTAATCCTTGATATGAAAAACCGTATGTGCCTAGTAGGCCATTGCATTCAGGCAAGGATCGTACCCAAATATGAGTTTGACTAGTGTCTGAAGCTTCTTGACTGAAACCTGAAAATTCCCCTTCAGACCCACCTTGGCCTCGGACATCTTGTATAACAACTAGATAGCCTTTGCTAGCCCACCAAGATGGATGGGCATATGTAATTGTTGAAGCAATTTCTCTTCCATATGGCTGGCGCATAAGTAAGACAGGCCATGGCCCATTCCCATGAGGCGACCAGATTCGGGATTTTAGTAATGTTCCATCTCTAAGTTGTAAGTCTTCGTCTCTATATCTTATTGAATTCATTATTTTTTTAAAAAGTTTCTGGGCAATAAAGACCTCTTACGTACATAGAAAGGATCTCAGCATCAACTTCGCTTATTTTTTTTTGAATTGAGATTTTCTGAATAGATTTTTGTGAACCAGCTGAAATGTTTTCTTTATTTAGTTTTCTGAAACTTTCACAAATAGACTTTGCTTCATCAGGATTCCTTTTTACACTCTCAAGAAGTCTTGATTGAGCCATTGCACCTTGAATGATTCCAAATGATGTGAATATTAAAGTGATTAGTAAACCATTCATTTCCTTTAGTTTACCTAGTTTCTTTTTAATTATTTATATTATATTACCTAATGGTTCTTGGGTGAATTAAATAATGTTTTTTTCGCTTTCTTTATTAAAAAGTCAGCTTTTTTTAGATCAATTATTGGAATTCTTCCTGTTCGAAGAATTCTTTCAAAGCGTCCAGTCTTTTGAACTAGCTCTTGAGGAGTAAGTCGTGAAATGGCTTTATTAGAAATTAATCCTGAGTGCATCAGCAAGGCTGCTTCGCTAAGTTGAATATCTAATGTACATATAAAATACGCTATGCATTTAAGTCTTTTTAGATTGCGAACACTGCCCAGACTTCCATAGATTAGATGATTTATTTCTTCATCACTAATAGATAATAAAGAATCCCATGTTTTTATATTATTTGATAAGAGTATTTTTTCTTCTTGATAAAAGTTTTTAGGAAGATCTTTCAATAATGACTTATCATTCATAGGTCTCTACTGATGTGGTTGCTTCAAAATCAGCATTATTCGAAAAATATTCACTTGCAGAATAATTCCTGTCTGGTAATTCTATTACCTTTGATTCTTTTAAATCATTTATTAATTCACCTAGAATAATTGGTTTACTTATTCCATTACCAACTGATTCTATCTTTCTTAGCCTGACCTTGACCTGAGCACCATTTCTTCCTCCTCCTTTTAAATTACCAGCTATTTGTAACAATGTTGGTTTGATAGCTTCTTTCGGAAAATCATTTGATGCTTGAGCAACAACTAAATCAAATCCATTGTCATAAACAATAGGAGCATATTTATAGCCTTCGACATTAAATGGAGGAGTATAACTTTGCTCAAAGGCCCAGCAACTAGCAGATAGTAAAAGTGTGAAAATGGTTGTCCCAGTTAGCCGAAATTTAATTCCCCAGTTAAATAAATAAGCCAAAATAGTCAAGACGCCAAGCCCTGAACCTCCCCAGGCTAGCCATTTTGTTACATCTTGGATAACTTCAATAATAGACATAGGCTGGTTTCTCCAGAATTGATTCTTTATAGTTTGTTGGCTCCCCCAAATTTGAGAATAATGTTTCATGGGAGATGAGTGGAGTTCTAAAAGATTAAAGCGGTGGGGACTCGCTGGAACCTTTGTGGCTTTGGGTGGTGTTTTGGTTTGGAGTGGCGCAGATCTATTAGTAGCTCGAACTATAAGTCGCTTTTCTCCACAAATAGAAAAAACATTATCTAATTCATTAGGTCATCCTTTAAAAATAGGTTCCTATAGGGGGCTTAGACCATGGGGAGTTGAGTTGGGGCAAACAAAGCTACTGCCAGGTATTAAGGATTCTTCCTCAGTTAACATTTCAAATTTAACAATTAAATTTGCTCCTTTTGCTAGTTTATTTAATTGGCAACCAGTTGCAATATTTAATCCAAAAGGAGCAGAAATTTTATTAAGCAAAAATGATACTGGTTCTTTTTGGCACGTTCCGCAGACTGATAAGCCAAAAAAAATCAACCTTCAACTAAAATTTAATTTAAACGAGCCAACTAAAATTGTATTTAACTCTGGGGATACAACATTATTAGCAAAAGGTAATCTATCTCTTAATCTTGGTAAGAAAAAGATTTATGGTGCGATTAATCTAGACTCTAAAAAACAAGGAAGACTCTATCTTGCAGGAAAGGGCTATTGGGATGGAATAGAATTTCAAACTAAAGTAAAAATTAATAAACTTAACCTTGGTATTTTGGAGGGAATATTAGGGGATAATTCTAATTATATTGCTAAAGGAAAAATAAATGGAAGCCTAAACTTTGGAGTCAAGAAAGGATTAATAAGTTGTAAGGGTGATTTATCATTTACTGACTTTACCCTGAGAGGAGGACCACTTATTGATACCTTATCTACCGACAGTTCAAAAATAAAATGTGATAAAAATAAGTTTAAGTTAATGAATACTGACTGGAAATATGGCTATTTAAATATATCTAATTCAACCGAAATACCATTTTATGAAAAAGATAAAACTTATGTAAAATCTGTAACTAATATTCAAATCAATGATTTCGAACATAAGCCGCTTTCTTTGAACTTAAAATTACCAATTTCAGTAGTTGATAGACAGTTAATTCCTGGAGATTTAAACGCTAATTTTAATTTAGACTCCTTTCCTTTAGGTGCTTTAAATCCAATAGTGAATGCATCATTTTCGGGGAAATTAAATACAAAAGGTTATTTTCAGGGCCCCTTGTCTGCATTGAAATCTTCTATTGAGCTTTCTTTAGACAGTCCACAAGTTAATGGTATTCGTTTAAGGGAGAAATGGAGAGGTTCTTATACTCGAATTCCAAGTGAAAAAAAATGGGGTAGCTTGAGAATGGAGTCGGAAGGTTCTTCCAGTCCTGGAAATCTTCAAATCAACTTTAATAAGGATGGTAGTTTTAATGATTTAAATCTAAATAGATTAGGCGGTAAAATAAGCATAAATCCTAATTCAAATGCTTTTAAATGGGACGCTGAAAAATTTAGATTAGATCGAGTAGAAGTTGCTTTCCCTCCAGAGAAAAGTTATAAACGAATCTTTGGAGAAGTCTCAGGTAATGGAATATTTTCACTTAATCCACTACTTCTTAGTGGTGATTTGAATTTAGATTATTTTAGATTGTTAGGTTTTAAATTAAAAAATGCAAGTATAAAAGGCCAAATAAGTAATTCAGAAGTTAATTTCACAGGTGAATTAATACCATCTAAAAATGGAAAGATTAAATTTGAGCTTAATAATGGTTCTGAATTTTCTTTATTAGCTCAAGTTAAGGGTGTTAGTTCTAGTTGGATTACTGCTACAGCTTTAGAATTTCCTAAATTAGGATTGAAGTATTCAGACGCATTTGGGAAGGCTGAAGATTTAGAAAAATTGATAATTGGTTACCCTAATAGTTCTATAGATAGTCAGTTAGAAGCTTTAACTAAGTCTCAGGATTTATATAGAGAAGAGATTTCCAAGATAAATAATCAAAGCATTATTAATCCTTATGATCTTAGTGGGAGTGTTAATGCGGATATTAAATTAAGTGGTCCAAATCTATCTGATTTAACGTTAGAGGCGAAAGCCTTTGGTAAGGTTTGGTCCAAAAAAATGAAGATTATAAATGCTAATACTATCAGACCTTTTAACGCAACTTTTAATGGAAATCTAGGTTCAGGTGAAGGAATTTTTTCCCTGCTCGATTTAAATTTTTCATTATTATCTTTAGTTGCACCTATACCTTCAGCCATTAATGGATATTTTGGTTTAAATGGTAAATATAGTTTGGCTAATGGAAGCCCACAAGTAACTGCAGATCTAATTATTAAGGACACAATGATTGATGATAGAAATATTATTTTAGATAAAGGAAATATTCTATTTAATGATAATTATCTTGAATTTGATATAGCCCTAAGGGATCAATCTTCGAAAAACCCTGTTGAGCTAAGTGGAATCTATCCATTAAACAATTCATACCCTATTAATCTAAAAGTCGAAAGTCATGGAGATGGATTGTTTTTCTTAACAGGTCTAACAAAAGGAAATGCCACTTGGACTTCGGGGTCTGCTGATCTGAGCTTGTTAATTAGTGGAACACCTTCAAGCCCTGTCGCGAATGGTTTTTTTGTTTTAAAAAATAGTGAGCTACTTTTTCAAAATAGAGAAATTAATAATCTGAATAGCACAATTGTTTTTGATTTTAATAGACTTGAAGTTCGTGAACTCACAGCAAATATTGGGCCAAACGGAGTTATTAGTAGTAAAGGAGGAATTTCGTTATTTGATTCTCAATTAAATGAAATTGAACCATTGGCTCTTTCCATAGAAAAAACACGTATCAAAACAGCATTTACCGATATTAGAGCTTCATCCAAGATTATTTTTAAGGGCTCTATTATTAAACCTAGATTGGCAGGTGAAGTATTAATTTCAGAAGGCTCTGTGTTTGCTAAAAAGGCGAATAATCGCGACAAGAATACAACTGATATATCTGATCGCCATAAAGATTCTAAGGTTAAAAGTATTCGTAGATTTCCTGAACAAAACTGGAGCCAGAGTGAACCTCTGGTTTTATTTATTCAAAATGAAGATGCTCCTGTAAGTCGAATAGTCAGTGGAGGGTTTCCTAATGGACTGGGAGCCATTAGCTTTGAAAAATTTAAGCTTGTACTTGGCCCTTCATTACGGTTGGTTTCTCAACCCTTGGCAAGCTTTGAAACCAATGGATTTCTTATCTTAAATGGCGCTTTTGACGAGACACTTGACGTTAGTGGAGTCATTAAACTTGTTAGTGGCTACGTTAATCTCTTTACGACTACTTTTAATTTAGATCAAAGTGAACCTAACGTAGCTGTGTTTGTGCCTTCTATGGGATTGGTTCCATATGTTGACGTGACTTTGAAAAGTCGTGTTCCAGATAATGTTAGAGACATCAGTAATTTCTCCTCCAATGGCATGGCATCATTTGGTATTGGAGGATCTCGTTTTGTAAATGTTGAAGTGACGGCTTCTGGACCTGCAGATCGGATTAGTGAAAACTTTCAATTAAGAAGTACTCCATCTTTGGGAAGAAGTGAGTTGTTAGGACTTATTGGAGGTAATTCTCTTACAAAGCTGATAAGTAGTGGTGGAGATGGAGATGTGCTTGCTAGTTTTTTGAATAGATCGTTTGCTTCGTATCTTCAAGGCAATATCAATGGGTTCTTAAGTGATAGGCTTCAAATATCTTTGTATCCTGCATATATAAATGGATCAGACTCAGAGGATGATACTAATGAAAGTAGTTCTTCAAGTACTGATCAGGAGGATACTAATCTGCCAGGGCAACAGGCATGGGTGACTGAAATAGGAGTTGACCTTAACGATAAAATTAATTTCTCAGTTCAGGCTGCACCTAATCGGCAAGATATTCCACCGAAAGGAAATATTACTTTTCAAATGAATCCAAATGTAGGTCTACTAGGCTCGTTTGATAAGAATGGGAATTGGCAAAGTCAGCTCCAACTCTACTTTAGATATTAAATAAATTAATAGTGGAATATAATTATTGAATTAAAATATGCTCAGTTCGATAGATTATTATCTTCTTTTATTGCTTGATTATTCGCTATCAAAGGAATATTTTAAGGATAGAGAAAAATTATCTTTGATTAAATAGTTGATCTAAATCAAATGAGTACAAACTTTTCAGTTCCTGATCCTACGCCCCAGCTAATAAAAGTAGCTGAGAGTGCTAAAGAGGCTTCTATTTTGCTTGGTCAATCTACTAATGAACAAAGGTGTGAGGCTTTGACTGAAATGGCAAATGCTTTGAATGATAATGCTGATGAGATATTAAAAGCAAATGTTCAAGACCTTGAAAGATCAGAAAAAGAGGGTTTGAATAAATCACTTTTATCAAGACTTCAGTTAACTAACACTAAACTCCAAGGATGCATAGACGGGGTTTTAAAAGTTTCAAATCTTGCAGATCCAATAGGTAATAGA
Organism: Prochlorococcus sp. AG-402-A21; assembly: GCA_003279655.1. Classification (GTDB taxonomy): domain Bacteria; phylum Cyanobacteriota; class Cyanobacteriia; order PCC-6307; family Cyanobiaceae; genus Prochlorococcus_B. The sequence continues at coordinate 26,766 of QCHI01000005.1, forward strand.
CAACTGCATAGGCAATTGGATGAAAACCTTATTCTTGAGAGAGTGACAGTTCCATTAGGCGTCTTAGGAGTAATATTTGAATCGAGACCAGATGCATTAATACAAATAGCTTCTCTTGCTATTCGTTCTGGTAATGGAGCTTTATTAAAAGGAGGAAGTGAAGCAAAAGCCACAAATCAAGCAATAATGTGTTCTCTTGATAAGGGGTTAAGCAAATCAAATGTGGGTTCAGGAGCGTTGTCTTTGCTCACTACACGTCAAGAAAGTTTAGGCTTACTACGTTTAGATAGGTTTGTGAATTTGATAATACCTAGAGGAAGCAATGAGTTGGTCCAATTTATTCAAGAAAATACACGTATCCCTGTCTTAGGGCATGCTGATGGAATTTGTCACCTATATGTAGATAATACTGTAGATATTGATAGAGCTATTAGCATAGCATTAGATAGTAAAATCCAATATCCTGCTGCTTGCAATGCAATTGAGACATTATTAATTCATGAAGATGTTGCCGAGATGTTTTTAAAAAAAGGCCTTTCAATTTTTTCTGGTGCAGGAGTTACACTTAAGGGAGATGCAAAGAGTCAATCTTTAGGGGTGAAAAACAAGGCTGATGAAGCAGACTGGTCTACAGAATATCTTGATTTAATTCTTTCAATAAAAATTGTTCGTAATGTGGATGAGGCTATTGAACATATTCGTAAATATAGCTCTCGTCATACAGAGGCGATAGTTACTGATGACAGGGAAGTGGCTGAAAAATTTTTAAGCTCGGTTGATAGTGCAGGTGTTTACCATAATTGCTCTACTCGTTTTGCTGATGGTTTCAGATATGGGTTTGGAGCTGAAGTTGGGATAAGTACTCAGACTCTTCCACCAAGAGGACCAGTTGGATTGGAAGGCTTAGTTACCTATCGCTATTATCTAAGAGGTGATGGTGATGTCGTCAAGGATTTCGCTTCTGGAGATAGAAGCTTTTCTCATATTGATTTACCATTATGAGTCAATTTAATAATTTAAGCGCAATTCATATAAAAGATATAAACCTATGGGCCCATGTAGGTGTTTTAGAAAGTGAGAGAATACATGGTCAAAGCTTTCTTCTTGACATTAGTTTTTGGTTGGATTTGGATGAGTCATCCAAGCTTGATCAATTAGATAAATCAATAGACTATAGCGAAGCAATTAAAGCAGTTAAAAAACTTTCATTTGGAATTAAATGCTTAACTGTTGAATATTTTAGTGATCAAATTTTGAATCTTCTTGAGTCTCTATATGGTCCAGTTCCAATTCATATTCTGCTGACAAAATGCTCGCCACCAATACATGGATTTACTGGAAGTGTTCTAATAGAAAAAAAAAGGAATTTCTTATTTCCTATTAATTAATTGGATACAAACAAAAGACCAATTTTTCTTGTTCATGGTTTGTGGAACGATCCTAAATTATTTGAAAAATTAATTAAAAAAATAAAAGAAGATGATTATGAATTGTACAGACCACATTTGCCACACAAATATGGGAAAATATCTCTTAGACGTCTAGCTCGAGATCTTGATTCTAAGATTGAGGAATTAGTGGGTCCTGAAATCGAAATTGATTTAGTTGGTTTCTCAATGGGTGGATTAATTAGTAGGTTGTGGTTGCAAAATCATGATGGTTTTTTAAGAACTAAACGTTTTTTTAGTATTGGTACGCCTCATTTTGGTACTTACACAGCTCAAATGATCCCAACATTTTTGATGCCAGGTATTGCAGAGATGAAAAGAGGAAGTAGTCTATTATCTCAATTAAACAATGACTTGACGTCCTTAGATAAGGTTGAATGTACTAGTTTTTATACAAAATGGGATTTGATGTCATTTCCGGGTTGGCAAGCAAAACTTTCTATTGGTGATTCTTATCACTTACCTGTTATGACACATAAAGAATTGATAACAAATTCTAGTTCACTAGATATTTTAGTCAAAAAGATTTTTTATAACAGTTAATTAAGACCACTATGTCTTATTAGAGCTTCAGTAGAGGGAAGTCTTCCTCTGAATTGTTTGAAAACCTTATTGGGTGAACGACTACCACCAAGACTAAGAATTGAATTACGATATTTTTTACCAATCTTTCGGACTTCATCCTTATTGGCAAGGCCTGCCTCTTCAAATGCGGCAAAGGCATCAGAGCTGAGTACCTCAGCCCATTTATAAGAGTAGTATCCAGCAGCATAGCCACCAGCAAAAATATGACTGAAGGCACATAGGAATTGATCTTCTGGAATAGGATCCATCACTGTTGTGTTTTTTGCGATTTCTCGTCGTAACTCATCTGGGGAAATTTCTAAATCTTCATTCCATTGACTATGGAGCTTTAGATCAGTAAGAGCAAAATGTATTTGCCTTAATGTCGCAAGCCCAGAATTAAATGTTCTGCTTAGTCTCAATTTATTGATTTCCGATTTTGGCAATGCTTCTTTCGTCTTCCAATGTATTGCTATTTCAGAAATTGTTTGATCCTCTAAACACCAATTTTCCATAAATTGACTTGCCAATTCGACCGCATCCCATTCAACGTTATTAATACCGGCTGCTTGAGGGTAATTTACAGTTGTCAGCATATGTTGTAGCCCATGACCAAATTCATGGAAGAGAGTTTCGACTTCTTCGAAACTCATCAGACTCGGTTTTTCCGCAATAGGAGGCGTTTGATTGCAGACTAAATAGGCTACTGGGAGAACAATATCATCCTTTGTTTTTTGATTTCGGCACAGACATTCATCCATCCATGCACCACCTCTTTTTGTTGCAGGACGACTAAAGGGATCTAGATAGAAAGAAGCAATTTTTTGGCCATCTAAATTTTTAACATTGAAGAAACGGACATCTTCATGCCATAAAGGAGCTGAATCACTTGCTTCTTCAATATCAATTTCAAAAAGTCTTTTGCACAAGTTGAATAGACCATTAAGAACTTGATCTAAAGGAAACCATGGCCTGAGTTTCTCTTGGTCAAGATCATATTTCTCTTTGCGTAGAACTTCAGCCCAAAAACTTACATCCCATGGAGATAGCTCGAAATCTTCGTTTTCTCCATTTCTTTTGGCACACTCACGAAGATGTATTAGTTCTTTTTCAGCATGAGGCATTGCAGCCAATCGTAATTCTTCGAGTAACATCTCAACAGCATTTTCACTATCCGCCATCTTTGTGGCCAAACTAATTTCACACCAGTTTTTATACCCCAATAGTTTTGCCTGTTTGTTTCTGAGATCTAAAATTTCTTCAATTATTTTTTTGTTACTAATCTTTCCATCGCTAGCTCTACTAACAAAGGCTCTATAAACTTTCTCTCTGAGACGTCTATCTTTTGCATAAGTTTGAAAAGGAATGTACCTAGGCATGTCTAAGCCAACTCTCCATGGACCATTTGATGCTGATGGATCATTGCCTTCTTCATCTTTGTCACCAGACTCCTTTGCCGCTAGAGCCAATGTTTCAAGTGCTCTTTCTGGAAGACCCTCGACTTCTGACTTGGTTTTTAATAAAAGACTCCAATTCTTAGTCGCATCTAATACATTGTTACTAAAAGTAGTTGATAATTCAGCTAATCGCTCACTGCGAGAATTAAATAGTGCTTTTTCATTGGCTTCTAGACCAATTCCTTTGTTTTTCATCGTTATTAGCTCTGTCTCAATTATTCTGATTTGTGTTTCATCCTTTATGTTTCCATGCTCTTTTAAGTTTGAGAGCGCCTTAAAAATGACTTCGTTTTGAGCAAGCTGATTACTAAATCTAACAATTGTAGGCTGCTGATTTGAATGAACCTCACGTAGTTCAGTGGAATTGCATACAGCATTTAGATGACTTACAACTCCCCAGCTCCACCTAAGCTTTTCACCTATATCATAAAGCTGAGGCATTACATCTTCCCAACTCAGAGAGCTTTTGTTTGGTAATTTTTTCCCGAGTTGTTCCTCTAGATTATTTAATTCTTCATTTAGTTCTTTTATCAGTTTGGGTATATTTTCAGTAATCTCGCTAGGGGTGATTTTATTGTAATCAGGAAGACCTTCGCCTTTTAATAGTGCTGTTGGCTTAATTGAAGTCATTTATTAGGTTTAAAAACTAACTGATTGATACAAGGTTATTGGTAATTAATGATTGTGCGAGAGCATTTGTTGATACCTCATATAAATCAATAGCTATCCTTGGCCAAAAACCTATTACTAATGTAGGAACTAAGAGGCTTAAACCTATAGAAAGCTCTCTCGCATCCATTTCTTTTACTATCGATAAAGCAGGTATCCTAGGGCCAAAGAATACTCTTCTACACATTGAAAGAAGGTAGATAGGCGTTAAAACTAGTCCAATAGCTGCTAAAAGGATTGTTATTGCTCTAAATAACGAAGTGAATCCTTCTTGACTAGTTATGCCGAGAAAAACTGTGATTTCACTTATAAACCCACTCATCCCTGGCAAGGCAAGTGATGCTAAAGAACTGGTCAAGAAGAATGCAAAAGTAATTGGCAAAGCCTTTGCCAGACCGCCCATATTCGGGATTGAAAGTGTATTGGTTCTTTCATAAAAGCTTCCAGTCACAAAAAACATTGCTGCAGCAATCAGCCCATGGCTAATCATTTGGAGCATCGCTCCACTGATTCCAAGTGCATTAACTGCACCAATCCCAACAAGAACAAAACCCATATGACTTACAGAACTGCAGGCTATGCGCCTTTTTACATTATCTTGAGCAAAAGCATTTAGAGCGCCATAAATAATATTTACTATCCCAATAATGATTAAAGCTGGGGCGAGTATTAAATGAGTATCCGGTAAAATTTGGACGTTAAATCTTATGAGAGCGTAACCTCCCATTTTTAATAAAACACCAGCTAATAACATTGAAACCGGTGCATTTGCCTCCCCATGAGCATCAGGTAGCCAGGTATGTAGTGGAAAGATAGGAAGCTTGACTCCAAAACCAATTAAAAAACCTAAATAACAAAATACCCCAAAATTTCCAGTAAAAGATTTGGCTGCGATTTCACTTAAATTAAAGGTAAATTGATCTCCAGAAAGAGCTAAAGCAAGCCCACTAATTAATATTAATAGGGAAGCTAGAGCTGTATAAAGGATGAATTTTGTTGCTGCATATAGTTTTCTTTTTCCTCCCCAAATAGCAATCAATAGATAGACAGGAACAAGTTCAAGCTCCCAAGCTAAAAAGAATAGTAAGAAATCTTGTGAAAGGAAAACTAAAGCTTGGGCTGAAGCTTGAATCAGTAATAAAGCAAAGTAAAGCCTTGTTTTTTGTTTTACTTTCCAACTTGCAGCTGCGGACAAAAAAGTTATTAGCCCGCTTAGAACTACTAGCGGTGCAGAGATACCATCTACACCTAATGACCATTCGAGTCCTATGGAAGGAAGCCACTTAAGTCTTTCAACTAACTGCAGACTTTCGCTACTTGGATCAAACAAATTGGCAAAAGCCAATACAATTATTAGAAAATCGGCTAATAAAATAACTAGGGCTATATTTCTTGGCAGATTAGAGTTTTTACTTTCTTCCGTTGGGAGGAAAGGCATTATTAATGCTCCAACTATGGGTAGGAGCACAATTAGTGAAAGCCATGGAAATACTGTCTGAGAATCGATACTCATAGGCAGATTGGCATCCATAATTTGGGGCAAGTCAGCCATAAAGCTATCAGTTTTTGTTCGTTTTCATGAGTAGAACTACCCAAAGGTGTTTGAAATACATTCGCTTCCTCTGAGTTGGAGGCTCATTAAAGGAGCACGACTTGCCACACCAGCAGCCTCCCATGCTTTGACCATTGCGACACTGACTTCTCGGCCTTTAGTCGCTTTGCACAAGGCAAGAATGCTTGGACCTGCCCCACTAATTGCACATCCTAAAGCTCCGGCAGCCTTTGCTGCTTCTCTTACCTCTAACCCACCTTTGATTAATCCCCATCTGTAGGGTTCATGAAGCTTGTCGTGCATACCATCTGCGATTAGATCCTCATTCCCTGTTCTTAGTCCTTGAAGTAGAAGAGTAAGCGCACCTAAATTGATTACTGCATCATTAACGGGGATATTTTCAGGCATTACACGTCTTGCTTCGCTTGTACTAAGGCGAATAGATGGAATTGCTACTACTGCTTTTATTGATTGATCCCAATCACAACGAACTACACGCCATCTGTCATTTGCTGTTTTAGCTGTTACGCAAAGACCTCCTATCAGTGATGGAACAACATTATCTGGATGTCCCTCAATATCAATTGCCAGCTCCAATAATTTTTCCTTAGGCAAAGGATATCCAGCCAGTGCATTTGCTCCAACTAATCCTGCCACGATAGCCGTGGCGCTGCTTCCAAGCCCCCTCGCAGGAGGTACTGCTAATTTTACTCTTGCTTCAAGAGCAACGGGCTCTACACCTGCGGTTCTCCAAACTCTTTGCGCGGCTCGATAAAAAAGGTTCTCAGGGCCGCCTCTTAAATGATTGCCTTCAGTACTTTCCATTATCAATTCAAACCTTTCTGCATTTCCCTCAATTCTTTTTATGGTGAATTGATTGGAAAGATCTAATGCTGCCCCAAGGCAATCAAACCCTGGACCAATATTGGCTGTAGTAGAAGGAACTTCTACTACGACAGTTTGTCCTATTTTTGGCGGCCCCATGTTTTTATCCTTTAGCTAAGTCTCCCATTTGATTCGGCACTTAAGCGCGCTCTGCAAGCTGAACTGAATAAAGTCGCTTCTGGATCTTTAAGAACAATCAATGGGATTCCCTTTAAATAAGATTGAAAGCGACCCTTATTACTAAATGCATTAAGGAAGTTAGAAGAGTTTATTCCATCAAGGTTTTTTGCTGCCGTTCCACCTGAAATCCATAACCCTGAAGAGCAAAGTTCTTGTAAAGCAAGGTCTCCAGCGGCAGATCCATAAGCATTTAACCAAAGTTTCAAAGCTTCAGACATTAATTTGTCTCCGCTATTTGCTTTTTCCCAAACAAGTGCTGGTAAATCTGTGAAAGCTGATTTGTCACTATCCATTTTTTTTAAAGTTTTCTGAAGTGGATGGTTTTCATTTATTGGATCATCCAATTTCCATCTGGCAATCATTCCAAGGCCAGTCCCACTAACTATTCTTTCAATCGATACTCTTTGAATATTTAACTTATTTTTTAGCCATTTGACTAAGTCCCATTCGTTCTTTGTTCTTGGGGAAAATTCCCTATGACCCCCTTCACTTGGAAATAAAAAAATGCTTTTAGGTGTAATTAATCCTCTGGACATCCCTAAGCCAGTACCGGCTCCGATAATGGCAACTAATTTTTGATTAGTTTTGTACTCAGAATTTAATGTTCCTTGGATTACTTCATATTGAGATTTTTTGAAAAATGGTATTCCATATATTAAAACTGAGAAATCATTTATTAATTCAATATTATTTATTTCTGAAAGCTTAGATAATTCTTCTGTTTCGATAACCCATCCTAGATTTGTAATCTTAACTTTCTTTCCTCTTATTGGGCCTGCTACTCCAATACAAGCATATTCAGGGAGTGATATATGGTCTGGTAAATGTCTAATAAAATCTTCAAATATTGAGTAAAAAGATTTCCATTCTGAAGAAATATAGTACTTTTCAAATAATTTTTTTGGAAAGCTTTCGTTTGAATAAATTGCTAGTATTGTTTTAGTACCTCCAAGGTCTCCAGCAAGTAAATTCATTCTTAATGAAATTGTTTTAATTATTATTTACTCTCCACTAAACTCTTTTTGCTGATTGATTCATCCATTATAAGTTTAAACTTATCCAAAGTCATTTTACCAAGATCTTTTCCCTCACGCGTTCTTACTGAGATTTCATTATTTTCTTCTTCTTTATCTCCAATAATTATCAAGAATGGTATTCTTTGCATGGTGTGCTCTCTTATTTTAAAGCCCACTTTTTCGTTCCTTGTATCAACAGAAGCTCTAAAACCATAATTTATTAATTTAGATTTAGTATCCAAGCATGCATCATTATTTCTGTCAGTTATCCCCATTACTACGATTTGAAGTGGGCATAACCATATTGGCAAGTTCCCAGAATAGTTCTCAATTAAAATACCAATAAATCTCTCGAATGAACCTAGGATTGCTCGGTGCAACATGACAGGTGGTTGTTTCTTCCCATCAACATCTATGTAGCTTGAATTTAGCCTTTCAGGCATTGAGAAATCTACTTGTATTGTTCCGCATTGCCAGACTCTGTTAAGACAATCTTTGAGGGAGAATTCAATTTTTGGGCCATAAAAAGCACCTTCTCCAGGGAGTAAAGACCAATCTAATCCTTTTGAATCAAGAGCATCCGAAAGAGCCTTTTCTGATTTATCCCATACCTCGTCGCTTCCAACTCTTTTTTCTGGTCTTGTCGAGAGTTTAATAAGAATTGAATTAAAACCAAAGGCTTTATAGACTTCAAAAACAAGATCAATAAAGCTTTGAACTTCTTCTTGTATTTGTTCATTAGTGCAGAAAATATGTCCATCATCTTGTACAAAGTTTCTTACTCTCATTAATCCATGTAGAGCTCCAGATGGTTCATTTCTATGACAAGATCCAAACTCTGAAAGTCTTATGGGAAGATCACGATAGCTTTTTAAACCTTGATTAAATACTTGTACATGACATGGACAATTCATTGGTTTTATAGCATATTCTTTATTCTCAGATGTAGTAGTAAACATGTCCTCCTTAAACTTATCCCAATGTCCAGACTTTTCCCATAAACTTCTACAAACTATCTGCGGTGATTTTAATTCTTGATAATCATATTTTGAAATTGTTTCTCGAATAAAATCTTGTAAAACTCTATAAATAGTCCAACCGTTTGGATGCCAGAAAATCATTCCTGGTGCTTCTTCTTGAAAGTGGAAAAGTGAAAGTTTTTTACCTAACTTTCTATGATCTCTTTTTTCTGCTTCTTCAATTCTATTAATATATTCTTTTAATTCTTTAGAATTCTTCCAAGCTGTTCCATATATTCTTTGAAGCATTTCATTGTTAGAATCTCCTCGCCAATAGGCACCAGAAACTTTCATTAATTTAAAAGCTCTTAGATGTCGTGTGTTGGGCACATGAGGACCTCTGCACATATCAATATATTCTTCATGTTTATATAGTTTTATAATTTCATCTTTAGGTATATTTTTAATTATATCTAGCTTGAATGTTTCACCTCTATCTGAGAAAACTTGTGTTGCTTTTTCCGGAGAAACTACTTCTACATCTACATCATAATCTTTATTTATAAGTTCTTTTATTCTTTTTTCAATCTTCTCTAAGTCTACTGGAGTAAATGTATCTTTGTATGAAATATCATAATAAAAACCATCCTCAATTACAGGACCAATCGCCATTTTTGCATCTGGATATAATTGCTTCACTGCGTGACCAAGAAGGTGAGCAAATGAATGTCTGATAATTTCTAAACCTTCATTATCCTTTGATGTGATTATTTGTATTTCGGCATCATTCGTGATTGGAATACATGTATCCAAAAGATTACCGTTTACCCTTCCTGCTAGTGCTGCTTTTGCTAAACCAGGACCAATATCTGTGGCTATTTTTTCAATGGTTACTGATGATTCATAGTTCTTTTCACTACCATCAGGTAAAGTAATTATTGGCATAATCGTCTATAGAGTTGAATAAAATCCAAGAGCATCTTTAACTCTCTTTAATGTTAACTTAGAAACCTCCTCGGCAGTAAGTTTGCCTTTATTTAGTATTCTTTTTAACTCTTCTGGATCGTTCATTAGTTCTTTATATTTTTCTTGAATAGGGCTTAGAACGTTAATCATGGCCTCTGTAAATTCTGGTTTGAATTTACCCCAGCCCATTTCTGCACAATACTGAGCTGCTTTTTCTCTGCCTAGGCCAGAAATTATAGAATAAATTGTTAAAAGATTATCAGCTTCAGGTCTTGAAGGATTACCGAATTCTAATCCTAATTCCGAGTCGGTTTTTGCACGTTTTATTTTTTTAGTAATTACATCTGAACTGTCTAATAAAGTAATCCTACTATTCTCATTTGGGTCGCTTTTACTCATTTTTTTTGTTCCGTCGGTCAGGCTCATGACTTTGGAACACTCTTTCAAAATTAAGGGATTTGGAACTTTAAGTATAGGATTCTCTTTTGTCGCGAATTTTGAATTAACTCGTTGAGAAGCAATATCTCTTGCAAGCTCTAGATGCTGCTTTTGATCTTCACCAACAGGAACCAAGTCAGCGTCATACAGAAGGATATCCGCTGCCATAAGGACTGGATAATCTAATAATCCAATAGATACGTTGTCACCTTGTTTAATTGACTTTTCCTTGAACTGAATCATTCTCTCCATCCAGTTTAAAGGAGTTAAGCAATTTAATATCCAGCAAAGTTCGCTATGGGCGCTTATCTGACTTTGAATGAATATTGAGCATTTATCAGGATTCATCCCACAAGCGACATACAAAGCCGCAGTGGATAATGAATTTTGATAGAGAGATTTAGGATCATGCGGAGTTGTTATTGCATGAAGATCAACAACGCAAACAAAAGTTTCGTAGTTTTCTTGTAATTCAACCCAATTTCTTATTGCTCCAAGCCAGTTCCCAATATGAACATCTCCTGTGGGTTGAACACCAGATAAGACTCGCTTCTGATTCACTTATCCTTGCTCGCTTGTATTTGTGGAATCATCTTCATTTGAACTTGCTGCTTTTGCCTGATCATTATCTTTTTCTTGAGAATCTTGAGCAACATCATCTGCCTGATTAGTATCAGCGACCTCTTGTTCTTTAACTGGTTTTTCTGGTCTAGCAAAAGGGTTGGGCTTTGTGTTGATTGAGTTGTTATTTTCACCGTTATAGTTTCCTCTGTTGCCTCTGCCTCTACGTTGGTCATTGGAGGGCGCTTGAGACCTATATTCGTTGACTAGATTTTCAAGACTTCCATCTTCAAGCATTTGCGCAAGGGTTCTTACTGCGAAACCTAGAACAGCGACAGTAGATCGAAGATTAAAGGCTTCTTGTAATGATCTAGCTGCACGCATTTCATTATCACTTAAGCGAATCCGAAAGCCGCCCTCTCTATTGTTCGGACCTCGACCACCTCTGAAATTATTACGACCATTTTGTCTTTGGTTTTGGAAATCGCCACCACCTGACTGATTATTGGTGTAAGAGTCACCCATGAACATATTTGCCAATAGGGGCAAGTGTGACGCATAGCCGGTACTTTTGCGACATATTTGAATATCTTGATTAGCACTTTCACATCTTAATGATATTGATCCCAGCGGAATGATTTGATTTCCATAGGCATAAATTTTTCTTCTTAAAAACGTAAAACCTTCTTTCTTTGCGGTTATTAAGGGGAAATTTGCTTTAAAATGAAAGTTAGCTAAGAAGAAACTGTATTTATTTAAATCGTGGAAAATCATTCATTAACAAAATCTCCTCTCTCCTTGCCTTCTTTTTCGATTCCGAAAATTAGTCTTTTTATTGGGCTAACTATTACAGGTCAATGGGTTTTGAGTGATGTGGCCCATATTCCGGGGGGTGGACTTGGATTGCTTTTAGGACTTGGGTGTGTTTTTTATTTTTTAAAACCAGGAAAGGTTTCATTTGAGGCTCCCTCCACTGTTCAAGGATGGGTAAGAAGATGTCATGACGTTTTAGAGAATTTTGAGTACTTACTTGAGGATGGTGAGCAAAGTGAGAGAAAAAAAGAAAGAATAAATTCCTTGCAAAAAATTATTGATAGAAGCGAAGATCAAAGCATTGGTTTCTTGAAAACAAAAGGCGTAAAATTACCAGATAAAGAGCAATTGGAAAAAGTTTTAGGAATAAAAAATCAAATAAAAGTTTCTTTTCCACCAGCTCTTCCGGTAAGAGATCAAAATTGGATTTTGCCAGATTTAATCCAAGAACAAGATTTTATTGTTTATTCTTTGGCACTTCCAATGAGCGCAGCTGATCTTTTGTGGATTAAAAATATCCCTACAGATCAACCAGCCTGGCTAATGGTTGCCAGTAAAGAATCTACAGATTGGTCTGATGAGCGAAATGCATTAGAGGCTCAATTACCAGATAGATGGACTAACAGAGTATTGAAATGGGATGGATCTCCAACAGAAATGGCAACGGTTCTTTCTCCAATTAAGAAACTTCTTGAAAGTCCAAAGAAGAATACAGACATTACTAAGCAAAGACTTTTATCTCGATTGCATACTTCTTGGCAAAAAGATTTAGAGAAATTAAGAAGGGAAAAATTCAAGGTTATTCAAACAAGATCTCAGTGGATAGTTGCTGGTATCGTTTTCGCCTCACCTGTTGCCTCAACTGATTTGCTTGCAGTAGCAGTTGTTAATGGCTTAATGATCAAAGAAATGTCCAAAATATGGGCATCAAAAATGAAGCCAGAATTACTTGAGGCCGTTTCACGACAGCTAGCAATGGCTGCAATTGGTCAAGGAGTTGTCGAGTGGAGTGGACAGTCTTTGTTGAGCTTGGCAAAGCTTGATGGTTCCTCTTGGGTTGCGGCTGGAACAATTCAGGCCTTGAGTGCTGCTTATTTAACAAGAGTAGTTGGAAGGTCGATGGCCGATTGGATGGCTCTCAATAATGGAGTCACTCAGCCTGATTTAGAACTTATTAAGCAACAAGCTCCTCAACTAGTATCAAAAGCTGCTGAACTTGAAAGAGTAGATTGGGTCGCTTTTTTAAAGCAATCAAAAGAGTGGATTCAGTCTCAATCTAATAATTACAAAGTTAAATCAGTTTGATTTGATAACTATCTTTCAAGTATATCTTTGAATTATAGTTAGAAAAAATATAAATATTTTCTAAATCTCAATATATGATTGATAAAAACATCAGAAATTTTTCTAATTTAATTTATAAGAAAAATAAGTTATTTACCCTCTCTATTTTCCTCGCTTTCAATATTTTATGCTTTACAGCATGTGTAAATAAAAAGGCGTATAAAACCCCATATGACAAGCCTTATGTCTTGACCACTTTTACTATTTTGGCAGACCTTGCCAGAAATGTCGCTGGAGAAAGATTAGTAGTTAAATCAATTACAAAACCAGGTGCTGAAATCCATAGTTACAAATTTACACCTAGTGATATTGTAAAAACTAAAGGAGCAAAACTGATTCTTGAAAATGGTTTAGGTCTGGAAGCTTGGATCTCGAAATTTATGATGAGTACGGCAGATATTCCCAAGGTGAAGTTAACAGAAGGGATAACGCCACTATTGATAGAAGGCGATGTTTACGCAGGGAAGCCCAATCCTCATGCTTGGATGTCTCCAAAAAGAGCTATGAATTATGTTGATAAAATAGTCGATGCTTTTATCAAGATTGATCCTGATGGAGTTCTTGAATACAGAGCTAACGCTTCTACCTATAAAGCTAAGCTTGAATCCCTTGATAAAGAGCTAAGGGATTCTTTATCCTCTATTTCTAAAGAAAGAAGATTTTTAGTGACATGTGAAGGAGCCTTTTCTTATCTTGCCAAGGATTATGGTATGAAGGAGGGATATTTGTGGCCTGTTAATGCTGAAAGCCAAGTAACTCCAAAGAGAATGGTTGATCTCATAAAGCTGATCAAAGAGAATGACATTCCAACGATTTTTTGTGAAAGTACTGTTAGTTCAAAAGCACAAATGGAAGTTGCAAAATCTAGTGGAGCAGTATTTGGGGGTACTTTTTATGTAGATTCACTTTCAGGACCAGATGGCCCAGCGCCAACCTACATAAATTTGCTCAGGCATAATGTCCGATTAATTATCGAAGGCTTAATTTCAAAAACATAAAAAAGAATGAATCCAATTTTTAAGAGTCACGAAAAAGATTTTATGCGAATTGAGGCGGATCAAGTTTGTGTTGATTACAACGGTACCGTTGCCCTTTATGACGCAAGTCTGAATTTAAAAGCTGGATCAATATGTGGTTTGGTCGGAATGAATGGCGCGGGGAAATCAACTTTTTTTAAAGCTTTAATGGGTTTTGTTAGACCATCTAGGGGGAAAATAAGGTTAAATGGACTTAGAGTTAATCAAGCCCAGAAGGATCAGACAGTAGCTTATGTCCCGCAAAATGAAGGCATCGATTATGACTTCCCTGTAAGTGTTTGGGATGTTGTGATGATGGGTAGATATGGTGCTATGAATATCTTTCGCATACCAAGAGAGTCAGATAGAAGAGCCGTTTTTCATGCCTTGGAGAGAGTTGATCTTTTAGATCTACGAAATAGACCAATTGGATCTTTATCAGGTGGTCAGAGAAAAAGAGCTTTTCTAGCAAGAGCTATAGCTCAAAGGGCATCAGTGCTTCTTTTAGATGAACCTTTTTCTGGAGTTGATGTACCCACTGAAAAGTTAATGGCAGAGCTTTTTCTTCAGTTTCGACAAGAAGGACATACTATTTTGATCTCTACTCATGACTTGAATCATGTGAGAGATTTTTGTGATTTTGTAGTTCTCATTAATAAGACAGTTCTTGCCTATGGAGAGACCTCGGAAGTCTTTACATCGGAAAACCTCAATAAAACATTTGGAGGAATTCCACCAAATCCTTTATCAGGTCCAGAGTCGAGTAAAGATTTTGTAAATGAGTGAACTTTTGATTTCCATTACGCCACTTGATTGGCTTTTGGATCCATTAACTCATGACTTCATGAGGAGAGCTTTGATGGTTAGTGCCTTAGTAGGAGGCGTGTGCGGTCTTCTATCTTGTTATATGACATTAAAAGGATGGGCCTTAATGGGAGATGCGGTTTCTCATGCTGTCATGCCAGGAGTAGTAGTTGCTTATGCATTAGGGCTCCCATTCTCTTTAGGTGCTTTCGTTTTTGGAGTTGGTTCAGTTGCTTTGATCGGATTTATTAAACAGAAATCTAGAATTAAAGAAGACACTGTAATAGGTCTTGTTTTTACAGGATTTTTTGCATTAGGAATTGTATTGGTTTCAAAAATCAAAAGTAATATTGACCTTATGCAGATTCTCTTTGGAAGCCCTCTAGGTATTTCTCAGGCTGATGTTAAACAAACCTTGATAATCTCTTTTGTAGTTATATTTATTTTGCTTCTATTTAGAAAAGATTTAATGCTTTATTGTTTCGATGCTAAACACGCTCGATCTATAGGGATAAATACAGGAATGCTTCATTATTTGCTATTAACTTTATTATCTTTATCCGCAGTAGTAGGGTTGCAAACTGTTGGTATTATCCTGGTAGTAGCAATGCTTATTACTCCTGGCGCAACAGCATACTTGCTAACTGATCGTTTCGATAGAATGACTATATTGGCAGTGGTTAGCAGCTCTTTTTCCAGTGTGTTAGGAGTTTATATAAGTTATTGGTCAGACATTGAAACAGGAGGATCTATTGTTTTAGTGCAAACTTTAATCTTTTTAATTGCGTTCTTATTTGCCCCAAAATATGGAATATTTAAAAACCAAACTTTAATAAATAATTAAATTAAGTGAACGGATGAGTAACCTTTTTACTGAACAAAAATGGAATTGGTGGCCACTTTTACCGCTCTATCCTTATGGCAGAAAAAGAACAATATTCAGGGAATTAGTTCCTGATCAGATTTGGAGTTTTGAACAACTTCAGGGGATTTATTATGTTGCTGTTCCAGTAAGACTATTGGTTGTAAGAGTAAAGAATGGATTGATGATAATTAACCCTCTCCCTCCTACCGAAGAATTGCTAAGGGACATAGATGTAATTGTGAAAAAAATTGGTCCCGTAAAAACAATTGTTTTACCAACTGCCTCTGGTTTGGAACATAAAATTGCTCTTCCTGCTTTGGCTAGAGCCTTTCCCGATTCAAAAATATGGGTTTGCCCAGGGCAATGGAGTTTCCCATTTCAGTTGCCTTTTGATTGGTTGGGAATTCCCTCTAAAAGAACAAATATCTTATTGGCTGATGGATTTCCTCATAGTGATTATTGTGACTGGATTTCATTGGGACCAATTGATATTGGTCTAGGACGCTTCCAAGAAATATCTTGTTTTCATAAACCATCAAAATCTTTATTGGTTACTGATGCACTTGTGGGGATTGAAGATTCTCCTCCAGAGCTCTTTGATTTAGACCCTACCCCTTTATTGTTTCATTCAAGAGAGAAGGGTACTGAAGAGCTTATTGATACGCCAATTGCAAGAAGAAAAGGATGGCTTCGTTTGGTTCTTTTTGCTTCCTACTTAAGACCTGAAAAGTTGGAGATACCAAAAATAAAAGAAATTTTTGGGAACGCGTTTAAACCAAATTTAAGAAATAAACGTGCACATTTTGGGATATATCCTTTTTCTTGGCAGAAAGGCTGGGAGTTGTCTGCTAAAAAACTTGTTGGAAAAAACACTCCTCTCATACAAATTGCTCCTGTAATAGAAAGGTTGGTTTTCCCTAGAGGAAAAAAATCTTTAATAACTTGGTTAAATAAAGTTGAATCCTTACAAGGTATTTCATGGCTAATTTCTGCTCATTACAGCGGGAAAGTTAGATTTTCAAAATATGAAATAAAAGCGTTAAAAAATAAGATTAAAAATTCAGACTGGGCTAACAGCAAAGGTGACTTTGGATTTTTAAGTTGGTTAGATCAAAAATTATTGAAAATCGGAGTAGTACCTAAAGACCCTCTCAAAAAATTTAGTGATTAAATTTTTTCTGGGTCAACTGACATCTCTTCGTCAGATAAAAGTGTTTCCTCTAACTGTTTTCTTTGCTCCATTTGTCTTAAGAAGTAACCTGTCATCATTGCAGAAGCTAATAAACTAGCCAAATTGTCCTTACTAGAAGTTACTTTTACCTCAAATTGTTCTCCAGGAAGCATGCCAAGTAAACCTTGAACATTATGTCGGATTATCTCTTGAATTTCGGGACTGGCAGATTTTGCAACTCTTTGCAAAACGTCTGCAGGTTGGTCTTGTAAGTACTGAATTAGAGCATTTGCCTCATGACCCTCATTATTGTCTGTAGCTAAAAATTCAGGATTAAACATTCAGTTTTTTCCATTTAGCTATACACTATCGCAAAACGTACTCTAATAAAATTTAATTTAGGTTATGGGAACCGAATAGGCCCTATTTTTTTTAATGGCCAGTACCTTGCAAGTGCCGTACCTATAAGATTTTTTTCTGGAAGCGCTCCCCATATGTGAGAATCTAAGCTGTTATTTCGGTTGTCTCCTAAAACCCAAAGTGAATAGTCAGGCACATTTATTGCTTTCATTTCATATTGGATAGGTTCTTTAATCCAAGGTTCATTTATTTCTTTTTCATTTCTATAGAGTTTTCCATTGGAAATTTCTATTTTGTCTCCGGGCAATCCAACTACTCTTTTGATAAGAGCTGAACCATCACTGTAGCCTGCTTCTGTAAGAATTTTTGGGGGTTTGAAAATAACAATCGTATTTAAATTTAAATGTTTATTTATTTTCTTATTTAGTCTTGGGGTTATTTTCTCTATCAATATACGGTCTTGAATTTGTAAAGTTGGAATCATTGATCCAGATGGAATCCATCTGGGTTCAACTGCTTGCCATCTTAATAAAAGCGCAATTAGTATCCAAACCAACAATCCTTTCCAACCATTTTGGTTGTTATTCTTTTTTGATTCAGCGGATGTCATGAATTTTCTTTGTTTTAGTTTCTTGTTGGAAAGTTTTTTACAAAAATTGAAGTAGTTTTTCTTTTGGCAATTTCAATAGCACGTTACAATTTTTTTATTAGCTTAGAGCTCCTTAAAACTCTAGTAGCAAAGGGAGTGAAATATTTTGTCCTTTGCCCTGGTAGCAGATCCGGCCCTCTTGCATTAGCAGCAGCAAGTCTCTCTAAAAGAAAAGAATTAACTCTAATAACATCAATTGATGAAAGGTCAGCGTCATTTCTTGCTTTGGGAATAAGCGCAGCTAGTGGACAAGTAAGTTGTGTCATTACTACTTCAGGAAGTGCTGTCGCAAATCTTTTGCCGGCTGCTGTTGAAGCAGACAGGTCATGCCATCCACTTTTGTTTTTAACCGCAGATAGACCTTTGCGATTAAAAGAATGTGGAGCTAATCAAGCAGTTAATCAACAGGATTTTCTGAGGTCTGTTTGTAGACATTTTGATGAATCTCCAAAAGAAGGAATTCATTTGATTTCTAGAGCAAGGCTAACGTCTTTAATTGGAAAATCATTCGAAATGGCTTCTGAAATTCCTGGTCCAGTTCATATTAACCTTGCTTATGAAGAGCCTTTACATCCTTGTGAAATTGACCAGAAAACAGTTCTTGAAGGATGGTTCCCTGAAGGATTTTTAAAGGAAAAAATTACTTCAGATGAGATTGAGAATGTTAAAAATTTTCAATCTTTAAAATTACCCAAATTAGATCCATTCTCTTTAGGAATAATTATTATTGGGCCATGGAGAGGAAAAGCAAAACAACTTTTTTCTTTTAGGGACGCATTAAAGAAATGGCAAGAATTAACTGGATGGCCAATTATTGCTGATCCACTTTCTGGGGTTGAAAATGATCAAGAGGGTTTAATAAATCACTGGGATCTTCTTTTCTCAACAGGTTTATTTGAAGAAATCAAAGAGATTCAAGTTTTACGTTTGGGTCCAATATCACCAAGTAAAGAATTACAAACTTGGCTTAAAAAACCTGGAAAAGTTCAATTACTTATTACTGAGGGAGATTATCGAAATCTTGATCCAATAGGTGGCTCAACTCAATTTAGCGCAGGGTTTTCTGATTGGGTTGATAAAATGGTTGAGGTTATCCCCCAAAAGCCTGCAATAGATCAAAAAATTATTAGTCAAAAGTTGACTAAAAAGCTTATAAAATATGATTTAATCATCCATAATTTGCTTGATAAAAGGTTATTCAAAGATGGGTTGATTACTGAACCTGCTTTAGCTAGATTGCTTCCTCGCTTGTTGCCAACTTCTATCCCTGTGATGCTTGCTTCAAGTAGTCCCATAAGAGATTGGTTGAGTTATTCGGGAGAGGGAGCTTTCTTAAGAAGGTGCTTTGGCTTTCGGGGGGCATCAGGAATTGATGGGACACTCTCGATAGGTATGGGATTATCAATAGTTATGGGAAGAATGGTATTGATCACAGGTGATTTAGCACTTCTTCATGATACAAATGGTTGGCTATTTTCAAAGGATAAAAATACTAGTCTAATTGTAATCATGATTGATAATGGAGGAGGAGGTATATTTAATCAATTAAATATAGATAGAATTCAAGAAGGAGATTTTGAAGAGATTTTTCTTATGCCTCAGCAAGTTTGTCATCTTACACTTGTTAAAGCCTATGGATTGAAATATAAGCAAGTAGCTTGCTTGAATGATTTAGAACAAGCAATTGAATGGAGTTTTTCTTTGTCAACAAATGTATTAATAAGAGTTTGTACTAACTCTTTTGAAGATCATACATTGAGAGTAAGTTTAAGTGATGACTTGAAAAAAACATTATCTGAGAATTTATCAAATTTTGAATAAATTTAATTTAAACAATGACTTTAAAACCGGTTAATCCTAAAAATATCTCTAGAAGAGTTCTCCCGGGGGAAATTATCACCTCATGGGTTGCTGTTGGTGAATACAAAGATATTCTGCTAGATATAAGTCCTGAAGGAATTGCTCGTGTTGCGATAAATCGTCCTGAGACAAGAAATGCTTTTCGACCTCAAACAATTTCAGAACTTTGTGATGCATTTATCAGAATAAGAGAAGATCCAAAAATTGGAGTGGTTTTATTTACAGGAGTAGGACCTTCCAAAGATGGAAAGTTCGCTTTTTGTTCTGGCGGAGATCAGGCTATACGTGGAAGTGGAGGATACCTCGGTGATGATGGAATCCCGCGTTTAAATGTTCTTGATTTGCAACGTATAATTAGGAGTCTTCCTAAAGTAGTTATTGCGCTAGTTCCTGGTTTCGCAATCGGAGGAGGACATGTTTTGCATTTGATTTGTGATTTGAGTTTGGCTGCAGATAATGCAATATTCGGTCAAACAGGACCTAAAGTTGGAAGCTTTGATGCAGGTTTTGGTTCAAGTTATTTAGCAAGGGTTGTAGGTCAAAAGAAGGCCAGAGAAATCTGGTTCCTATGCAGAAAATATGGAGCTAAGGAAGCATTAGATATGGGGCTGATAAATTCAATTTCACCAATTAATTTGCTCGAGTCAGAAGGGGTTAAGTGGGCTAGAGAAATACTTCAAAATAGTCCAACAGCTATAAAGTGTTTGAAATTTTCCTTTAATGCTGATACTGATGGATTAGCAGGTATCCAAGAGCTTGCTGGCCAGGCAACACATCTTTTTTATACGACTGATGAGTCAAAGGAGGGAAGAAATGCTTTCATGGAGAAAAGGGATCCTGATTTCTCCGAATCAAAATGGCTTCCATGATTTTATTTGGTTTATCCAAAAGATAAATTTTTCTCTTTCATGAATTAAATGCGAATACTTTTTGCTGCTGCTGAATGCGCCCCAATGATAAAGGTTGGAGGTATGGGTGATGTTGTTGGTTCATTACCTCCTGCGCTTAAAAAACTTGGACATGACGTTCGATTAATAATTCCAGGGTATGGAAAATTGTGGACCTTAATGGATATTTCTCCTGAACCTATCTTTAGGGCCAACACAATGGGTGTTGACTTCGCTGTTTTTGAAACAAGACATCCCTCTAATGGGTTGCCAATTTATTTGGTTGGACATCCAAGTTTTGATTCTGAGCGTATTTACGGAGGAGAAGATGAAGATTGGAGATTTACATTTTTTGCCAGCGCTGTCTCTGAATTTGCATGGAACTCATGGAAACCACAAGTCCTCCATTGTCATGATTGGCATACTGGAATGATCCCAGTTTGGATGCATCAAGACCCCGAAATCAGTACAGTATTTACTATTCATAATCTGAAGTATCAAGGCCCATGGAGATGGAAACTTGATCAAATAACTTGGTGCCCATGGTACATGCATGGTGACCACACCATGGCATCAGCGATGTTGTATGCCGATAGAGTGAATGCTGTTTCTCCAACTTATTCAAGGGAAATAAGAACATCTGAATATGGAGAAAAATTAGAGGGACTTTTAAATTATATTTCTGGGAAATTACGCGGAATATTAAATGGAGTTGATCTAGATGAGTGGAATCCAGCAACAGATAATTCATTGCCCGCTAAATTTAGTGTAGATAATATTTCTGGTAGAGCAATTAATAAAAGAGTCCTCCAAGAAAGAATGGGACTTGAAGTGAATCCAGATAAATATCTAATGGGAATGGTTGGTAGGCTTGTTGATCAAAAAGGTATTGACCTTTTACTACAAGTAGCTAATAGGCTTCTCTCTTATACTGACTCTCAGATAGTTGTTCTTGGTACAGGAGATCGCTATTTAGAGTCGTCTTTATGGCAACTGGCAATTGAGTATCCTGGTCGTTTTTCTGTTTTTCTTACTTACGATGATGCATTGTCTAGGCTCATTTATGGAGGTGCTGATGCCTTCTTAATGCCTAGTCGTTTTGAGCCATGTGGAATTAGTCAATTGTTGGCTATGCGTTATGGTGCTATTCCGATAGTTAGAAAGGTAGGTGGTTTAGTTGATACAGTAGAGCCTTATAACCCGATGAATGAAACAGGTTCTGGATTTTGCTTTGATAGGTATGAACCAATTGATTTTTATACAGCATTAGTCCGTTCTTGGGAAGCATATAGACATCAAAAAAGTTGGAAGGAGTTACAAGTAAGAGCAATGTTAAATAAATATAGTTGGGATAGATCCGCGAAGGAATATGAATCTATGTATAAAGATGTTTGTGGAATTAAGGAACCTTCTCCCGATGCTGCAGAGGTTGAAAAGTTTTCTTATGGCCAAGAAGCAGATCCTTCAAGGAAAGGGAAAAAATAAAATCATAGTTTTTTTTATTATTTAGTTTACTTTGCTTCTGCTCAAATATTTGTATGGATATTACTTTTAAGGACTTAATTCAACTATGGGGAAAGCCAGATAATCAAAAGGAAATAGAGCTTGATTTACCTGTTGGTCCTATTTCTACTGATTCGAGGACAATTGAAAAGGGTGATTTCTTTGTCCCTTTAGTAGGCAATAAATTTGATGGCCATGATTACTTAGATATGGCTTTTGATATTGGTATACAGGCAGCAATAGTTTCTGAACAATTTAATGGTTTGGTACCCTCCGACCTGCCTCACTGGCTAGTTCCAGATACTCTATACGCCTATCAACAGATCGCTTTGCTTCATCGAAGAAATTTAAATCTTCCTGTAGTTGCTGTTACTGGTTCTGTTGGTAAAACAACTACAAGAGAATTAATTCGGGCAATACTCTCCCCTCTCGGTGAAATTGTTTCAAGCAGAGGGAATGAAAACAATGATGTCGGTGTCCCTAAAACTCTGCTTAGAGGATCAGAAACAGATGCTGCATATGTTCTTGAAATGGGTATGCGTGGTTTTGGCCAAATTGAACGTCTCTCTAGAGTCGCCGAACCTGATATCGCTGTAATTACAAATGTGGGACAAGCGCATATTGGTATTCTTGGTAGTAGAGAAAATATTGCAAAAGCTAAGTCGGAAATCACCTCACATCTAAGAGCAGATGGTGTTGTGATTATTCCTTTTGGTGACAATCTCTTAGAAAAAGCTTTATTAGAAAAATGGTCAGGACGTATTGTTCGAATAGCAATAGAGGGCTTTTCATTGAATTGCTTAGGTTGTAATGATGAGCAGTTTGCTTTTCAAGGTATTGAACCAGATTATATTTCTCAAGTTGACATGCAAAACAATTTTATATTTTTTGAGGGAATTAAATTTAAATTGCCCCTTGAGGGAAAACATAATGCTATGAATTTTCTTATGGCATTGACCGTTGCAACAGAATTAGGAGTATCAATAAAGAATCTTGATCAATTAAAAATTAATCTGCCAGTGGGAAGAAATAGATTGGTTGATTGTGGACAATATTTAGTGTTAGATGAGACTTACAATGCATCTCCCGAATCTGTTATTGCGTCTTTAGAATTATTGGTAAGTAAGCCTGGAAGACATTTTGCAGTTTTGGGTACGATGCTTGAGTTGGGATCTGAGAGTATTTTACTTCATCAGAAAGTTCTTAAAAGAGCCGTTGAGTTAGGTCTTGCTGGAATTGTTTTTGTCTCTTGTGGTGAAGAATCTAAGATCATAAAAAAGACAATCAAAGAATTACCAAATCATGATGTAGTAAGAACACCAAGAGATGCTGCTATATCACTATTATCATGGCTTTCACCGGGAGATAATATTTTAATTAAAGGTAGTCGTAAGTTGGAATTGGAGAAAATAATACCTTATTTACAGCAATAACTTCACTGTTGTAGTTAATCTGTCTTAGTTCTAATGATTGCTTTTGATCGTTCGACTACTAAACTTTTATCAGGAATATCTTTACTTATTGTTGAGCCTGCACCAATGGTTACATCTGATCCAATTTTGATTGGTGCAACTAGGACTGAATTTGCACCAGTCTTTGAGTAATCATCAATAATTGTTCTATGTTTATTTTTGCCATCAAAATTAGCTGTAATAGTCCCTGCTCCAATATTAATATGTTTCCCTAGCGCTGAATCACCTACATAACTTAAATGATTGATTTTTGTTCCCTCACCAATAAAACTTTTTTTTATTTCTACAAAGTTCCCTATTTTAGAATTTTTACTTATGTTTGAGTCCGGTCTTATGTGAGCGAATGGACCAATTGATGTATTAATTCCAACCGTTGCTTCATTGATGAATGAATGAATGGCTGATACATTTTCCGCAAGTGTTGAATTTGTTATGACAGTACCTGGCCCTAAATGACATCCATTACCAATATTGCAATTACCACGAAGATGAGTTTGTGGCTCGATAATTACGTCTGTACCAAAGTTCGAATCCTCACTCAGCGAACAACTAATAGGATCAACAAATGAAACTCCTTTGCTCATCCATGAGGATTTAAGCCTTTCTTGGATGTAATGTTCGCATTCAGATAGTTGAAACCTATCATTAATGCCCTTAATCTCAAATGGATTATCTACCTTAAAATGTAATGCTTTTTTGAGTAAACTTATAGTATCTGTTAGATAAATTTCATTTTGACTATTTTGGTTAGATAATAAGTTTATAACATCTGATAATTGTTGCCAATTAAAACAATATATACCTGCATTTATTAATTTATTTTTTCGCTGTTCATTTGTGCAATCTCTCTCTTCAATGATTTTACTTACTAGTTCTGACTCATCTGTAAATACGCGTCCATATCCCGTTGGAGAGTCTAAACTTGCTGATAAGAAAGTTACACTTGAATTGGATTCTTTGTGAAATTTTAAAAGTGAACTTAGAGTTTTCTCTCTTAGTAGTGGGACATCGCCATTTAATACTAAAAGTTCTCCATTAAATCCTTTTAATCTAGGACTTAATTTTTGGATCGCATGCCCAGTTCCATTTTGAGGTTGCTGAAGAACAAAATCTAAGTCTTGATGATTTTTTAGAGACTCCTCTACTAACTTGGCTTGATGTCCTACAACTATGAATCTACGGCTTGGGTTGAGCCCCTGAGTAGAAAATAAAACTCTGTCAATAAGTGTTTTCCCTGCCAAAGGATGAAGAACCTTGGGCAGCTTACTTTTCATTCGCGTACCTTTTCCAGCCGCTAAAATTGCGATGGCAAGCATTAGAGTACTTTTTTGAAGAAATCTAATTGCTTTATTGCGATTGCGCAGTATTCCATCTTTTTCTCCATGATGAAGTGTTTATTAATTGACTTTTAGATTGCTCTATTTCTCTTATTGAAATAATTTCTTTAGAATCAGCTCTCCCTGTTGGATCTCTATAAGGAATTGATGAACGAGTGGCAAGGTGTTCTAATTCTCTAGTGCTTAAGTCTTTTAACTGACAATTTTTTGAAATGAACTGTTGTTCTAATTTTTTTTTTACAGCAACTGTCCCTGAACTCCATTTCTTTTTGTCATCGTTTGAGGGGATTATTGAATATATTTCTAAACCAGCTCTTTTGAAACTCGCTCTAATTGAGGCAGCAGTTGAATATGTAATCAAGCGGCCTTCGACAGATAGCCTTTCTGTTAATAAAGTGATGAATTCCTCGCTCCATAGCTCGGGACATTTTTGTGGTGAAAAAGGATCAAGAAGAATTAAATCAAACTTTATAGAATCTTGAATTTCATATATTTTTTGTCTTGCATCTCCCCAGTGAACTGTTCCTTCGTTAAAACCTTCATTCCATTTCCCAGATTTGTTTAAGCAACTGAAGAAATGCAATACTTTTGGAGACCAAATCTCCTGAAATGTGCTTTCATTAAGACCAAGATTCAGAGGTCTTTGATCAATCTCAAGCCCATGCCATTCAATTTTTATATTGCTTTGAAGTAACTTTTCGAGAATACATCCTGTGTTATATCCCAAACCCATACAAACATCTAAAACAACAATTTTTTCAGTGTTGGAAAATTGTTCTAATTGAGCAGGAAAGAGATATTTATTAATTGATTCTCTAAGTGCTCCGTCTCTATCATGAAATCCTTCTTCATAGCTCAAGCTATAAAGACTTAAACTCCCATCTTTTGTCGTATGTTTTTGATAATCATCCAACTCTAATGAAACCTAATTTTTTTGTTGGAGTCTCTTAAGATCACTCCAAAAATCAGGATATGAGATTGCTGCCGCTTCACTACGTCGTAACGTTGAATTAGAATTAGCCATTATTGAGGCAATAGCTAAACTCATTGCTATACGGTGATCATCTTCGCTATCAAGCTCGCATCCTTTTAAAATATTTCCTCCATATATAGTAAGTCCATCTTGATGTTCATCTATTTTTGCTCCCATTTTTTTTAATTGCCTGGCCATTACAGCTAAACGATCAGTTTCTTTGATTCTCAATTCACTTGCTTCTTTTATCTGACTGATACCGTGACAAAAACATGCCGCCACAGACAATATAGGTATCTCGTCTACTAGTCGAGGCATTATCTCGCCATCAAGGTTAAATGGTTTCAAGTTTTCTTTATAGAAAACTTCAATGTCTCCAACTGGTTCACCGGCTACATCTCTTTTGTTCGTTACATTGATATTTGCTTCCATTATTTTTAAAACGTCAAGTATTCCAGTTCTTGTAGGGTTTAGACCAACATTTTCAATGATTAGTTCTGATCCAGGTATAATGCTACCTGCAACGAGCCAAAATGCAGCGGAACTGATATCACCGGGAACAACAATTGATTGCCCTTTTAGTTCTTTCCCTGGGGAAATAGTTATATGCCTACCCATATCACCACCTACTTCTAAATTAGCTCCAAAGGCTTTTAACATTCTTTCGCTATGATCTCTAGATCTGGCAGGTTCAATAACAGTAGTTGAACCCTCTGCATTAAGAGCAGCAAGTAGGATTGCAGATTTTATCTGAGCACTTGCGACTGGAGTGCCAATTACTGCACCTCTTAATTTATTCCCAATAATTGTTAGAGGAGCAAAGTCTCCACCACTTCTGCCAGAAACTTTAGCCCCCATCATTTTTAATGGTTGTCCGACTCTTTTCATTGGCCTATTTCGTAGTGATTTATCTCCTGTAAGGATGAAATGATGATCTTCTTGACCGGCTAATAACCCCATAATTAATCTCATTGTTGTTCCTGAATTTCCACAATTCAAAATATCTTGAGGTTCTTGGAGACCATTTAATCCAACGCCATCAACTTCAACAATCTCTCCTTTTTTAATTGGACTAATCTTTACTCCCATGGACCTAAGGCATTCAGCCGTACTTAAGGGATCTTCCGCAGGTAAAAGACCCTCAATGATTGTTTTTCCTTTTGCAATAGCCCCAAACAGCAGTGCACGGTGTGATATTGATTTATCTCCAGGCACTTTCACTTTCCCATAGAGCTCACCACCCTTTTGAAGGTCTCTTAAAGACTGATCTTTGCCGGAAACTTTCAATTAAAAAAAAATATTTTATTTATTTTATTTATTGATAAGCTTTATTCCTGATTTATGAATTGTTTATTTGCTTTTGACGCATTAGTTCATCGATAACGTACCCAAATAATTCTGGACTTGGTTGTTTGTTTTCTAGCCCGGCCAAGCCTAGTTCTTCCCATCTTTCATCAACTTTATTTTCAAGTTCTTTAGATCTTTTTAATGGTTTACCCCAATCATGATTCTTTTCAGGGCCAATTTTTGTTGTTGCATCAATAGCTAATCTTCCCCCTAAGCCAATGTTTTCGCTAGCAAAGTCAAGGGTATCAAAAGGAGTATTTTCAAGTATAAATAAATCTCTTTGAGGATCAACCTGACTGGATAAGACCCAAACTACTTGTCTAGGATCTCTTACGTTAATGGTTGAATCGACAACGACGACAAATTTTGTATAGGTGAACTGTGGTAGAGCACTCCAAAAAGCCATTGCTGCTCTTTTTGCCTGACCTGGATACGCTTTATCAATAGAGATAACTGCTAACTTATAACTTAATGCTTCCATTGGAAGGAAAAAATCAACAATTTCAGGGATTTGCTGTTTAAGTATTGGGGTATAAATTCGATTTAACGCAATTGCCAGCATGGCCTCTTCTTTTGGCGGTCTACCGCTAAAGGTTGTTAAAAATATTGGTTTTTTTCTTTGAGTCATGCAATGGAATCTAACCAAAGGAGAAGACTCAGCACCTCCATAAAATCCCATATGGTCCCCAAAAGGACCATCCATCATTTCTTCCCCAGGAGATATTGATCCTTCTAGAACTATTTCACTGTGACTTGGTACCTGAAGATCGATAGTTTTGCATTTTGTTAATCGAACACCCTCTCCTGCGTATAAACCTGCAAAAAGCCACTCACTGAGTTGTACTGGAATAGGAGTTGCTGCTGCCATCACAAGAAGTGGATGAACTCCAATAGCGACGGCAACTTCTAATTTCTTATTCATAGCAGCAGCTTTTCGTAGGTGCCTAGCTCCTCCTCTGACACTTAACCAATGAACTGTCATGCTCTTGGAAGATTGCCTTTGGAGTCGATAAACACCAACATTTGGTACACCTGTTTCAGGGTCTTTTGTTATTACGAGTCCTAACGTGATAGCACCTCCTGCATCCTCTGGCCATGGACGTAAAAGTGGTAAATCGTTTAGATCCAGATCTTTTTCACCAATTACTTTCTGATGGCATGGTGGTAAGAGATCAATATCAGGACGAGCTTTAAGTAGATCCCAAGCAACTGAGGCAAAAGCTTTGGTCTCTTTAAATCCTTTCGGAGGACGGGGTTGCTGAAGAAGGGCTAATTTTTTCCCTAAATCTTCTAATTCTTCTTGTTTCTCTAAGCCCATACTCCAAACCACACGTTCCATGGTCCCAAGTAGATTGACTGCAACAGGAATTGATGATCCTTTTACATTTTCAAAAAGCAGAGCAGGTCCTCCGATTCCTAGTACTCGGTCGCTTATTGCCGCAATTTCTAAGTCACTATCGACTGGACTGCTTATTCTCTTTAATTGACCTTTCTTTTCTAGAAGAGTAAGAAAATCTCTTATGTCTCTTGTAAGAGGTTCTTGACGAAATAATTTCATGAAGGTCTGCACGATTAACCTATTTATCTAGTTACTGTGACGCAAGTTATCAGCCTTTGTGGAAATGAAACTTTCTTATTTTTATGTAGCGGCAGATGTGCCTAGTGGAATTATTCCTGAATCATCAGTAGTGATTGATGTTCTAAGAGCTACAACAACTATTGCCTTGGCTCTTGAGAATGGGGCTGATTCAGTGCAAGTGTTTGCAGATGTTGATGAACTCAAAAATCATGCAAAGACTTTTAATGATAAAGACAAAATTCTTATTGGTGAGAGAGGGGGGGAAAAATTAGAAGGATTTGACTTGGGGAATTCTCCATTAGGAGTGTCACCTGAAAGAGTAAAAGGTAAAAGAATTTTTATGAGTACTACCAATGGAACAAGGTCACTTCATCGAGTCAGGAAATCCAAAAGTTTGTACACAATGGCGCTCCCCAACAGAAAAGCTATTGCTGAAAGATTAAAAAGTGATAATCCTAAAGAAGTTTGGATTGTTGGTAGTGGGTGGGAAGGCTCCTACTCTTTAGAAGATTCTTTGGCCGCTGGGGCTTTGGCTTCTCTTTTAGTGGATCAATTAGAGTCGGTTCAAATATTAAATGATGAATTGATGGCTTCAGTAGCATTATGGAAAACTTGGGAAAATGATGTTGAAGGATGTTTACGTATTGCAAGTCATGGACAAAGACTTGCAGGAATAGGTAATCATGATGATGATTTCGCTTGTTGCGCTTCTTTGGATAACCTTTCTGTTATTCCCAAACAGATTGAGATGGGCGTACTTCGCTCAAACTAATTTTTAAATTAATTTACTTTTTTAACTCAGTGTCAGATTTTTTGGCTGCGGCCCTCCAGCTAACAAGTACCTCAGATATAGACGCAAATCTCAATGCTGCAGAAGAACAAATTGAGTTAGCCTCTAGGCGAGGGGCCGATCTTGTTGGACTGCCTGAAAATTTTGCTTTTTTGGGCGAAGATCAAAAAAAACTAAAAATTGCAGCGTCAATTTATGAAAAATGCAATAGTTTTTTAGTAACAATGGCAAGGAGATATCAAGTCGTTTTGCTTGGAGGTGGATTCCCTGTCCCTGCTGGTGATGGAGTAAGAACTTTCAATAGAGCTGAGTTGTTTGGTAAGGATGGTCAATCATTGGCCAGATATGACAAGATTCATCTTTTTGATGTTGATCTTCCTGAAGGTAATACCTACAGAGAATCCGAAACAATTGTTTCTGGTGGTGAATCTCCCCCTGTTGTGGACGTGCCAGGCCTTTGCAAAATTGGATTATCTATTTGTTACGACGTGCGATTTCCAGAACTTTATCGGGATTTGGTCAACAAAGGCGCAGATTTATTAATGATTCCAGCTGCTTTTACTGCATTTACGGGAAAGGATCATTGGCAAGTTTTGCTTCAAGCAAGAGCTATTGAAAATACAGCTTATGTTGTTGCACCAGCCCAAACTGGTTGCCACTATGGCAGAAGGCAAAGTCATGGACATGCAATGGTTATTGATCCATGGGGGACTGTTCTAGCAGATGCAGGAGTAGTCCAAGGAGCAGCAATAGCTCCTGCTGACAAAGAAAGGGTTGAGAGAATTAGAGGACAAATGCCCAGCCTAAAACATCGAAAAACAGAGCTTTTTATTTGATGTTTAAAGATCATTCTTTAAAGTCAAAATTCGCTTTGTTTGCGGGATTAATTGTTTGTTCAAATTTTTTTATTCCTCTACCGCTTAGATCTGCTAGTGCACTTGCGGCTTGGGCCTTAACTAGTAACGGTA
This sequence comes from Prochlorococcus sp. AG-402-A21, assembly GCA_003279655.1. GTDB lineage: Bacteria > Cyanobacteriota > Cyanobacteriia > PCC-6307 > Cyanobiaceae > Prochlorococcus_B. Next base: position 57,199 of record QCHI01000005.1, read on the forward strand.
CTCTTAAATTACGAACTTCTTCTGGGGCTAAATTAGATGCTTTTTATCAATCATCAACTACTGATAAAGGTGAAAGAGTATGGATCGATTTTCCTGGGGAGTTAAGCCGACCTAGAACTATTAAAGGCAATGGATCAGTTAAGGAAATTAGATTAGGTAAACCTGCCAAGGGAAAAACAAGGCTTGTTATAGAATTTTCATCCTCAGTTGAATTAGAACCCTCAAAATTAAAATTAATTGGTACTTCTTCAAACATATGGGAGTTGAAATTTATTGGTTTAGAAAGTAATTCTTTTCGTTCTATTGAAGAAGGTAATATCTTAAGAAACTCAATAAAAAGAACTTATGAAACAATAGAGATTCAGGATTTAGATATTTCTACTTTGCCTAATGTGCCATATGGAAAGTATAAAGTTGTTATAGACCCTGGCCATGGAGGGTCAGACCCTGGTGCTGTTGGAATAAATGGATTAAGAGAGGCTGATGTTGTATTAAATGTGTCAAAAAGTGTCTCAGGATTTCTAACAAAAAAAGGGGTTAAAACAATACTCACTCGTAACTATGAGAGAACATTAGATTTACATCCAAGAGTTACTAAAGCTAATAATTCAAAAGCAGATGCTTTTGTAAGTATTCATGCAAATGCAACAAAAGGTAAGAGAAAAGATGTTAATGGTTTAGAGACCTATTATTACTCGGGTTTTAAAGGCTATTCTTTAGCGAAAAACATTCAAAAACAAATTTTAATTACTTCTCCGCAAAGCCCTGATAGGGGGGTACGTAGATCTAGGTTTTATGTGATTAGGAAAACATCAATGCCTGCGGCTTTAGTAGAGATTGGATTTGTTACTGGTAAGTATGATGCAGATTTATTACGTCAGAAAGGTTATAGAGATAAAATCTCTTTTGCTATTGCTAAGGGAATACTGAATTATCTCAAAGGTACAAATTAGTTATGCGCCTTGGATTGTTTGATAGTGGTGTTGGGGGCTTCACTGTTTTAAAAAAGGTAATTGAATTATGTCCCAATACTTCATTTGTATATTTGGCTGATACGGCAAGACTTCCCTATGGGGTAAAGAAAACGAATGAAATCATACAATTTGCTGAAGAAATATCATCGTGGTTTAAGTATCAGAATATCGACGCTTTTTTGGTTGCTTGTAATACAACCAATGCAATTGCCTTGGATGTAATAAAGAAAAATCTAGATGTACCTGTGTTTGATTTGATTGGGTCTGTCGCATCAAATATCCAAGAATCTAGAGTGGGTGTACTCGCAACCCCATCTACAGTAAGAACCAAAGCTTATACAAATGCGATTTTAGAATTCAAGCCAAAAACTTTTGTAATTGAGCAATCATGTCCTGAATTTGTTCCAATGATTGAAGCGAATAATATTTATTCAGGTGAGATTACTGATGTTGCAATTAGATATTTACAACCTGTTTTAAACCAGAAAATTGATTCTTTAATTCTTGGTTGTAGTCATTACCCTCTTATAACTCCTTTGCTGACTGAGATATTACCTTCTGGTGTTGAATTGGTTGACCCTGCTCAAGCTCTTTCTTTTCAATTAAAGTTGTTTATAGATTCAAAAATAAGCAATTATTCAAAGAAAAAATCTTTAGTTGATTCAAGGTTTTATGTAACTTCCAATCTTAAAAACTTCCCTATTCAAATTAAGCATTGGTTGAACGTGTTTCCTGAAGTTAATCTCGTTTCACTGCAGAAGAAGGGGTGTGTCTCTTAAGATCAAAATGTATAGCGGTTTTATGACCACAGCCACTGAAATTCTTCAACCTGTAGAACTTGATCTAGAAGCATTGCTTTTAGATCTACGTAGCCTTATTGGTGCCGGGCACCCCATTTTGCAGGCAGCTGCAGAACACCTTTTTAGTGCAGGGGGTAAACGTTTAAGACCTGGAATTGTTCTACTAATCTCAAGAGCCTTAACATCTGAGAAGGATCTTCCTTTAAAGCATAGAAAATTAGCCCAAATCACTGAGATGATACATACCGCTTCTCTTGTGCATGATGATGTTGTAGATGAAGCAGATACTAGAAGAGGTGTTGAAACTGTTCATAGTCGCTTTGACCCTAGGATAGCTGTTCTTGCTGGAGATTTTCTATTCGCACAAGCTAGTTGGCATTTGGCAAACCTTGATAATTTAGATGTCGTTAAATTGTTAAGTAGGGTCATTATGGATCTGGCTGAAGGTGAAATTAAGCAGGGTCTGAATAGATTTGATTCAAGTCAATCTTTTGAGAGCTATTTAGAAAAAAGTTATTGTAAAACAGCTTCTCTTATTGCCAATAGCTCTAAGGCTATTGGTGTTTTATCTGATGTAGATCAAGAGAGCTTAAATTCACTTTATATTTATGGAAGACAATTAGGATTAGCTTTTCAAGTTGTCGATGATATTCTTGATTTTACTGGTAATGATGAACAACTTGGCAAACCAGCTGCAAGCGATCTGCAGAGCGGATACCTTACAGCTCCTGTTTTCTATGCTTTAGAAGAGAATCCCACTCTGAGTGAACTTATAAATGGTAAATTCTCAAAAAAAGATGATCTAGAAAAGGCTTTGTCTCTCGTTAGAGATTCAAATGCGATCAAAAAGTCAAGAGAATTAGCAGAAAAATTTGCATCTGAGTCTATAGATTCAATTACTTGGTTGCCTGATTCACCATCAAAAAAAGCATTACTTGAATTACCTGGATTTGTTATCAGCCGGCTTTATTAAATTGATACCCATTTAACATTTGCTCAATTTCTCCTAAATGGTTGATTCTTTTTAAATTGTTTTCTTGTTTAAAAAATTCTTTATTCGTTATTTCATTACTTTGCTCTTCTAAAAATAAGACATAGCAACCTGCACTTAGGGCTGAGGTTACTCCAGAAATTGAATCTTCTACTGCCCAGCATTCTTGAGAAGCAATATTTAATTTTTTAGCTGCTAAAAGATATGGATCTGGAGCAGGCTTCCCTTTCTCAAGTGATTTGTCATCGCCAAGAACCTGCACGGAAAATAGATTCATCCATTTGTGATGAGAAGTTTTTATTTGGAGAGATTCAGAGCTGCTACTAGTAACTAACCCCATTGGAATATTCTTGTCATGACATCTTCTAACCAAACTTTCACTACCTGGCATCGCTTGTGCAGTGAGGATGAGCCGTCTTGAAATGGGTTTATGTACTCTCAGTAATTCTTCTACTCCAATATTTTTTGGAATCAATTTAACAAGCTCATTGGCACAATCAATTCTTCTTTTGCCTCTCAAAAGTTTTAGTTGGCTATAGGTTAGATTTAGATCAAAAAATGCGGAGGTCTCTTTCCATGCTTCTCCATGTAAGGGTTCTGAGTCAATTAGAACTCCATCAAGATCAAATAAAAACGCTTTAGGAAAATCCCAATCTTTCTTCATTATGAATTTGTTTTAAATAAGAGTTTCACTATTAAGCCTTTTGGTCAGAAATAGCTTGAATGCAATAAATGAAAAGTTGTTTTTATCTTTCATGAATTCAGACAATTCTAACTCTATTGAGTCTGTTCTTCAGGAGCAGAGAGTTTTCCCCCCTTCTGATGACTTTTCCAGTAAAAGTAGAATTTCATCTTTTTCTAAGTATTTGGAAATGTCTGAGATGGCTAAGTCAGATCCTAATAAGTTTTGGGGTGACGCAGCTAAAGAAGAATTACATTGGTTTAAATCTTTTGATAAAGTACTTGATTGGTCTAAGCCACCATTCGCTAAATGGTTTGATGGCGGAAAAACTAATATTTCTTTTAACTGTCTAGATCGACACTTAAATAGTTCAACAGGTGACAAGGTCGCCTTGATTTGGGAAGGAGAGCCAGGTGATCAAAAAAAATATACCTACAAACAACTACATAAAGAGGTTTGCAAAGCAGCTAATGCGCTCAAATCTATAGGTATAGGCAAAGGAGATCTTGTTGCGTTATATATGCCTATGGTTCCTGAGGCTGCAATCGCAATGCTTGCTTGTGCAAGGATTGGAGCACCACATTCAGTCGTATTTGGAGGCTTTTCATCTGAGGCTCTTAGGGACAGATTAATTAATGGAGAAGCAAAAGCAGTAATTACAGCTGATGGCGGTTTTAGAAAAGATAAAATAATTCCTCTTAAAGATGCTGTTGATCAAGCATTGGAAGGTGGAGCTTGTCCAAAGGTCGAATCAGTTTTAGTTGTTCAAAGGACAAAAAAACTTATTGAGATGGATGATGGTAGAGATTATTGGTGGCATGAAATTGTAGATAGTCAATCAGAGGAATGTTTGGCAGAACAAATGGATAGTGAGGATTGCTTATTTGTTTTATATACTTCTGGCTCAACAGGCAAACCAAAGGGAGTAGTTCATTCAACTGCTGGATATAACCTTTGGTCTCATTTAACTTTTAAATGGATTTTTGATATTCGTGAAAATGATATTTATTGGTGTACCGCTGATGTGGGTTGGATCACTGGCCATAGTTATATCGTCTATGGCCCATTATCTAATGGTGCAACTACTGTTATGTACGAAGGAGTTCCTAGACCATCAAATCCAGGAGCTTTTTGGGATGTAATTCATAGGCATAAAATTTCGATTTTTTACACTGCTCCAACGGCTATAAGGGCTTTTATGAAAGCAGGAGAAAAGATTCCTAATCAATACGATTTATCTAGTTTGAGACTTTTAGGAACTGTTGGAGAGCCAATTAATCCAGAAGCTTGGATTTGGTACCGAGATGTTATTGGAGGAGGTAGATGCCCAATAGTTGATACATGGTGGCAAACAGAAACTGGAGGAGTAATGATTAGTCCTCTTCCAGGAGCGACTCCAACCAAACCTGGATCAGCAACTTTCCCTTTGCCTGGGATTGAAGCCGATGTGGTCAATTCAGATGGGGAGCCTGTATCAAATAATGAGGGTGGATATTTGGTAGTTAAAAGACCTTGGCCAGGAATGATGAGAAATGTTTATGGAGATGAAAAAAGATTTAGAGAGAGTTATTGGGAGTATTTAAAACCTTCAGACAATAGCTATATTTATTTTGCTGGAGATGGGGCGCGAAGAGATGAGGAAGGTTATTTTTGGGTCATGGGACGAGTTGATGACGTTATAAATGTATCTGGTCATAGGCTTGGAACAATGGAAATAGAATCAGCTTTAGTTAGTCATGAGCTCATCTCAGAAGCTGCAGTTGTGGGTAGACCTGATGATTTAAAAGGAGAATCTATAGTAGCCTTTGTTACTTTGAAAACTGGTGCAGATCCAAATGAAAAAATTGATGCACAATTAAAAAAACACGTCGTGAATGAAATAGGACCAATTGCCAAACCTGATGAAATTAAATTTACTGATTCTCTTCCTAAAACAAGAAGTGGAAAAATAATGCGCAGAATTTTGAGAGCACTGGCTTCGGGCGATGAAATAAGCGGTGATACAAGTACTCTTGAAGATAGATCGGTTTTAGATAAATTAAGAAGTTAATATTAAATTTTCCAATTAGATACTTGATCGACTATTAAATCAATCTTCTCATATTTTAAAGAGCTTTGAAAATTAGGGTTTAGTAAGTTCTCTCTTATTCCTAAACTTACAGGGGTTAGATGATTACCGTCTAACAAAATAATTTGAGATTTATCAGAAGGTCTTTTCTTTAATGATTTAAGTAATAAATCATTTTGATCTAGATTATCGTTTTTAAACTTTATTAATAGATTATTTATTTGCTCATAGTGTTCACTAATAAGATTTAATGTTTCGGACGGACTTGGACTAAACTCAGTTTGAAAGTTAAGCTTTTGTGACATTTTTCTAAGTAAAGGTATAGATTTAGCTGCCTTGAAATTATTAAAGCTTATAGCTACTAAACCATCGCAATTTATTCCTCCATCAGGAGCTAGTAAGTGTAATTTACATCCAAGACTATGACCCAGCTTTATTGATTTTGGATTTAAGCCAACTCTTTCTTCAAGGATTTTTCGTGATTGACGAAATTGTTTCCACGCATAATTTGCTTGAAGTTGATGGTCAAAATTCGGGATATATCCCCAAGAATGTACTGCAAAATTTCTTTGTAAAAAACTAGAAATAAGTCTTTTGTATGTAACTTCTGGCTTGATTGAAATATAGCTACCTCCAATTAGCTCTATTAGGCCAATTGGTCTTGATGGCCATTGACAAGAAACATTACTTATACGCCTAAAAGTGCTCATTGATGAATATTCACTCTATAAAGAGAAATAAAAAACGATTAGAAATTAAATATAAGTATCTTTTATTTCTAATGTTCTAATAAGTTTTTTCAACTCAGTTTTTTTGATAATAATATAAGCATGACTAATTAATTTTGAAGTGAAAGAAGAGCAGAACCATCAGAAAGAGAGCGAACAGCTTGACTTTCTATATGAAACAGCTAAAGAAAATGCTAATCAAAAAGTGAAAGATCTAGGAGAAAAAAGTTCTTTCAATTCAAATGAAGAACGGGTTGAAATTTCAAGTGAAGAACATTTTCCTAAAAATATCTTGATTTTAGATACTGAAACTACCGGTTTAGACAATGAACATGATCATTGTCTAGAAGTAGGTTCGATCCTTTTTAATGTCAAAAATAGATCAGTGTTAGCCCAGCAGTCTTTTCTTTTACCAGTTGAAATTAATAATGCAGAAAAAATAAACAATATTCCAGCTGAAATAACTAGATTGCCTCAACCGCTATCAGAAGCGATCATATATTTTGAGTCTTTGGTTCGTTTCTCAGATGTGATTGTTGCTCACAATGCAGAATTTGATAAGAAATGGTTTGGTCTGAATAAATTGGCTCAGATTGAAAAACAATGGATTTGTTCTATGGATGATATCTCTTGGCCCGCTGATAGACAATTGAAGACTCGGCCCTCAGTTAGAGATCTTGCATTGGCTTATGGTGTTCCAGTCTGGAATGCACATAGGGCTTTGACAGATTGTATTTATTTGGCAGAGGTTTTCAAAAGATGCAATGAACTTGAAAAACTGTTGATTAGGGGACTTGAACCAAAAGTCATGCTTCGCGCTGAGGTCTCATATGAGGAAAGGCATTTAGCCAAAAGTGCTGGCTTTAGATGGAACGATGCAATTAAAGGCGCTTGGTCTAGAAAAATGAGTCGTAGGGACATAGAAAAATTAGAATTCCCAGTACATGAGGTCGACTTTCATTCTTGAAGTGGATTTTTCATAAAGTACTCATTTCAAATCTTTGCTATATGTTTAATGTATTGAGTGATGAGCTTTTCTCGAGTTTTCCCATGATTGATTTATGAGAAAATATTGCACTAAGAAAAATATAGTTGGTCAGTTTCCCCTTGTTAAAAGCAAAACTGATAGTAACAAATTAAAAAAGCGTCTAAGACACTGGCAGCATTCAAGAAGTTGGGCTCGTTTGATTTGTGAAGCGGAAAAAATGTGGAGTCTTGAATCAAGAGAACTAAAAAGACTTGGAGCTATGGAATTAATTCAACTCCAAAATGAAATGCCTTTTAACGTGAGAAGAAGAGTTAATTTTTGGTTGGTTAAATATTCAGGCGCTACTCGACTAGAGGAATAGACGTAAAGAGCTTTATGAATTGAGTATTATCAATTTATTTTAGCAAACTCACTTATTAGAGATTATTTAATAGTTTAGGTAAACAATTACTATTAAACAAACAAAAAATAATTTTTCTGAAGCTACTTTGACCAATCTCAAGAATTTAAGAGGAATGGTAGATCTTCTACCTGCCCAGAGTCAGGGCTGGCAGAAGGTCGAATCAATTGCATTAGAACATTTTAATCGAGCTGGGCTTCAAGAAATTAGAACACCGATTGTTGAACAAACTGAATTGTTTTCAAGAGGTATTGGTGAAAATACCGATGTTGTTGGCAAAGAAATGTACAACTTCAATGATCGAGGAGGTCGCTCTTGCACTTTGAGACCTGAGGGTACAGCTTCTGTTGCAAGATCAATTGTGCAGCATAGCTTATTAAATAATGGGCCTCAAAGGCTCTGGTATAGAGGACCAATGTTTCGTTACGAGCGCCCTCAAGCTGGAAGACAAAGGCAGTTTCATCAGATTGGAGTTGAATTTGTTGGATTAGCTTCAGTTATGAGTGAGGCCGAGGTTATTTCAATTGCTTGGGAGTTTTTAAAGGATGTTGGTCTGAATGATTTGACTTTAGAAATTAATAGTCTTGGAAGTAATGAAGACCGAAATGCTTTTAAAGAAGAGTTGAAGAATTGGCTTAATCAGCGGTTTGAATTATTAGATGAAGATTCCCAGAAAAGAATTAACGTTAATCCCTTGAGAATATTAGATAGTAAAAATAATTCTACAAAAAAACTTTTATGTGAAGCTCCTTCAATAAATGACTTTTTATCAAATGAGAGTAAAACTAGATTTGATTATTTACAGGAGTTACTCGAAAATATAAAGATCCCATACAAAATTAATAATAATTTAGTAAGGGGACTGGACTATTATTCTCACACAGCTTTCGAAATCACAAGTGATAATCTCGGCTCTCAATCAACAGTTTGTGGAGGCGGACGTTACGACGGTTTGATAAGCGAATTGGGGGGGCCTCAAGCCCCCTCAATTGGCTGGGCTATTGGGATGGAAAGGTTAATAATTCTCGCTGGAGAAAAGATTTTACAAAGAAAATCTCCAGATGTTTATGTAATTCATAGGGGCGAAAAAGCCGAACAACTTGCTTTGAAAATTACTTGTCAGTTAAGATCAGCTAACTTAATTATTGAATTGGACTACTCAGGCGCATCTTTTTCTAAACAATTCAAGCGAGCAGATAGAAGTAGGGCTAAATGGGCCATGGTTATAGGAGAGGATGAGGCAGCTAAAGATCAATTATTGATAAAGAAATTAAGGGATAATCAAAAGGATGATGAGAGTAAGGAATATATTTTTTCAAGAGGTGATCTAGATCAGTTAATTAAAAAATTGATTGATTAATAAAATGATTGAATTCTTTAAATGAGCTCTATTAAAATCCAAAAAATCTGTTGTATTGGCGCTGGTTACGTTGGCGGTCCAACTATGTCCGTTATTGCAGATAAATGTCCCGATTTAGAAGTTAGGGTTGTTGATATAAATAAAGAAAGAATTGATGCATGGAATGATTCCGATCTCAATAAATTGCCTATATTTGAACCTGGATTAGATCGAATTATTTCTAGAACAAGAGGACGAAACCTTTTCTTTAGTTCAGAAATGGAAAAGTCAATATCTGATGCTGATATGATTTTTATTTCAGTTAATACTCCAACAAAAACACAAGGCCTTGGGGCAGGTCTGGCAAGTGATCTTAGTTGGGTAGAAGCTAGCGCAAGGCAAGTATCTAAATATGCGAAAGGACACACGATAGTAATAGAGAAAAGTACACTTCCAGTTCGGACTGCTCAAGCAATAAAAGAAATACTTAAGACAACAACCAGGGAAGATCAAATTAATGAAATTACAAAAACTTTTTCTGTTTTATCGAATCCTGAATTCTTGGCCGAGGGTACAGCAATTAATGACTTGGAAAAACCCGATAGAGTTTTAATTGGTGGAGAAGACCCTCAAGCTGTAAATGCATTAGCGGATATTTATTTGAATTGGGTCCCAAGTGAACGAATAATTTGTACGAATTTATGGAGTAGTGAACTCTCAAAATTAGCTGCTAATGCATTCTTAGCCCAACGCATTAGTTCCATAAACTCTATTTCAGCTTTTTGTGAAGCTACTGGGGCTGATATTCAGGAAGTTGCCAGAGCAATAGGAACTGACAAAAGGATCGGAAGTGAATTTCTTAGTGCAGGGCCAGGATTTGGTGGTAGTTGCTTTAAAAAGGATATTTTGAATTTAGTTTATTTAAGTGGATATTTTGGTTTGCCAGAGGTTGCAAATTACTGGAATCAAGTTGTGGAACTCAATACTTGGCAACAAGATAGAATTTACAAAATTGTTCTTGAGAAGCTCTTTGGAACAGTTAAGGGTAAAAATATAGCGATACTCGGCTTTTCATTTAAGGCAAACACAAACGATACTCGTGAATCTCCTGCCATAAGAATTTCAAGTGACTTGCTCGAAGAAGGAGCTTGTCTGTCAATTTATGACCCTAAGGTCTCATCTAAGAGAATAGAGGAAGATTTCGAGAAATTTTCATTTAACAACCAAGGAATTTGGCAAATGGCAAATTCAATCCCACAGGCATTGAAAAATGCTGATGCAGTTTTAATTCTTACCGCATGGGATGAATTCTTTGGACTTGATTGGAATTATTTTTCTTCTTTAATGAGATCACCAGCTTGGGTTTTTGATACAAGATCTGTTGTCAATAGACGAGAAATAGAAAATACAGGGCTAAATCTGTGGAAGTTGGGCGAGGGGGCTAAAAGATCGTAATAAAAAAATTATATTTGCTATAATTGATTCTTAAATAAATCAAATTTGTTTTAAGTTCTTAATTAATCTTATTTTTACAAAATATAATGCTTTTTAAATTTATTTTCAAAAGACAGAAAAAAAAGCTTGAACAAAAATTTGAAATAAATGATTGGATGAACTTAAGCAAAGAAGAGAGACTTGAAATAGATTCTAAGGAAAAGAATGAATTAATGAAAAAGAAAAAGGCATTATTAAAATCAATCAGAGGAGAATATCTTAAATTAAAGAAGAAAAATAATTAATATTGATTTTTAAAGTAAAATGCTAATAATAAAATGCTAATGAATATTTTCATAATACTTACTTTTACGTATTAAATTTTTATGATTTGGCCTCCAGCAAAAGCATGGACTAGCAAGGTAAATATTAATGGACAAGTTCATTTTGTTGCAATTAATTATGGTGGAGAATTATTAAAAAGATGGGTCGTTTTGATGTCTGTACTTGACTCGAGCGTGGTAGTAAAAGTTTCTTGGTCCCAATTAGTTGATTCATCTGCTTGGGCATCTGGATGGGATGAAATAAAGCATGTAAAATCCTCTAGATTGGTTAATAAAGGGGATGTGCAAGCCAATGGTTTATCTTGGCCCTCTATTGATTCTGGCCTAACAATACCTATAACTAAAGATATTATTAGACCATGGTTTACCTAGTTATAAATAATATTCTTTCTAAAATTTTAATGCAATTTAAGTATAATTTTATTATTAATTGCTTTTTGAGTTAATATCTAAACCTTCCTTTGGGTGACTTTTTACGTTAAAAAAAAGAAAGCTACTTGTTTGATTTTGAATGAACCATCAATTTGGTTGTCAGAAAAAGAAGCTAGTGAGGTTTTAAGAGTTGATGAACAATCTTTAGAGGTATTGAGAGAAAAGGGTTATTTAAAGCCTGGATCTCACTGGAGAAGTTCAAATGACCCTAAACAATTACCTTGGAAGCCCAAAGTCTCCTATTTTATAAGCGGATGTAAAGAAGTTATTGAATATTGTAAGAGTAATGAGGATTTTTTTGCTCAAAGAGCAGCCTAAAGAAAAAAACTCAGATTTTTATAAATTAGATATTTAAGAATTTGATTTTTTAAGCTACTAAATTTTCACCTTTACAGTCTTTTATCGAAGTCTCCAAAATCGGATAAAGAGAAATCATTTTTCCGTATTCAGGAGATGTTCTGTAAACATTCGCTTTTTTTCTATAGTGGTCTTCTGTCTCCATCTCTAGACTATTAAGTCGATTGAAGTTCATGATTCTTTATCCAAAAGGATTTATCTATTTAATAGTTATAAATAAAGAGACCAAATTAATCTTTTATATTAATTACATATTTGGATGTATTTATATGGATTATGAGACTTGATTGATCTCGAATGCCTGATATGAATTATTTTTTTTGTATCAATTAATTCTTTCATTAAAAAGTCGAAGGTAGGCAATTCGCTTGATTTTGTTTGTTTATCTCATTGGCTGTCAGTTTTTTATTGTTTTAAACCTGCTCTTTTTGATATTTTTTTATTTGCATAGGGTTTGAATAATAAAAAAAATTTACAGATTCTTTCTCTTACATGAGTATTTGATGAAATTGCAGTATTCTCTGATCGGTTTTGAAAAATAGCACTTCTAATGCAGACCTATGGAAATTCAGCTGTCACCTACGGGTGGTGGGCTGGTAACTCAGGGGTCACCAACCGTTCAGGCAAATTTATTGCTGCTCATGCCGCTCATACCGGTTTGATTGCTTTCTGGGCTGGTGCCTTCACGTTATTTGAATTGGCTCGATTTGACCCTTCCGTACCAATGGGTCATCAGCCTTTAATTGCGCTTCCTCATTTAGCAGCTTTGGGTATTGGTTTCGATGAAACTGGAGCCTTTGTTGGTGGGAGTGCGGTTGTCGCAGTTGCTGTGTGTCATTTAGTTGGATCCATGGCTTATGGGGCAGGTGGATTGATGCACTCTCTTCTTTTCTCTAGTGACATGCAGGAATCTTCTGTGCCACAGGCCAGAAAATTCAAGCTTGAATGGGACAACCCAGATAACCAGACTTTCATCCTTGGACATCATCTGATTTTCTTCGGTGTTGCATGTATTTGGTTTGTTGAATGGGCGCGAATTCATGGAATCTATGATCCTGCTATTGGTGCTATTCGTCAGGTTGAATACGACCTCAACTTGAGTCATATATGGGATCATCAGTTTGACTTCCTAACTATTGATAGTTTGGAAGATGTTATGGGAGGTCATGCTTTCTTGGCTTTCTTAGAAATTACTGGTGGTGCTTTCCATATCGCTACTAAGCAAGTTGGAGAATATACGAAGTTCAAAGGAGCTGGTCTTCTTTCTGCAGAAGCTATTCTCTCTTGGTCACTAGCTGGTATTGGCTGGATGGCAGTTGTAGCAGCATTCTGGAGTGCAACAAATACCACTGTTTATCCTGTTGAATGGTTTGGAGAACCATTAGCACTTAAATTTGGAATCTCTCCTTATTGGATAGACACTGTGGATCTTCCAAATGGTGCTCATACTTCTCGTGCTTGGTTAGCTAATGTTCATTACTACTTTGGATTTTTCTTTATTCAAGGTCATTTATGGCATGCTCTTAGGGCTATGGGATTCGATTTCAAACGAGTAACTGGCGCTTTAAGTAATCTTGATACTGCTTCAGTATCATTAAAATAGTTAAATAAATTTAACTTAATAAAAAAGCCCCACATCTGTGGGGCTTTTTTATTGTGTTCTATTTATCAATAAGCCATTGATATCAATGAGAATCAATCGAAATTTTTTGTTTAATATTTTGAAAATATTTTTTGATCGATTCATTATTATAGATTAATCGAATATTTACTAATAATTAGAGCTAATTAAATGAATTGGTTGAGATATGATAAGAATCAAAATTACCTTCGATGTTAAATATTCATATGGGATATTATTTTTGAGGAAATTTCATTTACTTCCGTAAGCTTGTTAATAGATGAGTCTGTCGTTTTTAGGTTTGGAAGACCTATATAAAATCAATGCAATCCCAACGTTAGTCCTTTCCTTAGGTTTGCTTGGAATTATAGGAATTTTTCTAACCCTTGGTAGAAGATTGGACTCTGCGATGAAGTTGGAAAGATTTGGTATTCCTATAGCCCTTTTAGTTGGAGCATTAGGTTTTTTAATTGGTCCTTATGGACCTTTTTCATTTTTACCAGAAGGGGTTCTAAATACTTGGATGCAATTACCAACTCCATTACTTACTTTGGTCTTTGCGACTTTAATGTTAGGAAGACCTATTCCAAGAATTAGTGCCTTATGGAAACCAGTCGCTTCTCAGGCATTGCTTGGACTTTTACTAGGTTTTGGTCAATATGTTGTTGGTGGGATAATTGTTTTGTCATTTCTTCTTCCTTATTTGGGGGTAGACCCACTAATGGGATGCATTATTGAAGTTGGTTTTGAAGGAGGACATGGAGCTGCGGCAATAATGGGAGACAGTTTTATGAAGTTAGGCTTTCCTGAGGGATTAGACCTGGGATTTGCAATGGCGACTGTAGGATTACTTTCATCTACTTTGTTGGGGAGTGTTTTAATTGTTATTGGTAGATATCTTGGATGGCTGGTACCTGCTGAAAAAGAGATCAAAAATGATTTAAATGACATTGAATTGGAATTTAAACCAATTGAACAACTTAAGTTGCTTTTATATAATTTTGCTCTCGTAGGATTAGCTGTATTGGTTGGAATCTTTTTAATCTATTGTTTAAGACTATCTTCTACTTATTTGAGTGATATAAGTAAGCAGGTGATATTGGCTTTTCCAGTATTTCCATTGGCTTTGATGGGTTCATTTTTAGTAAGATTTTTATTAGAAAAAACTGGAAATACTAAATTAGTCTCACCAATTTTCCAACGTGAGATTGGAATACTTTCAACAGATTTACTAATAATTACCGCTATGGCTGGATTGAATTTACCTTTATTGGTTAACTACTGGATTCCAATAACTATTTTAGCTATTGGTGGATTGATTTGGAATCTTATAGGGATGTTGATTTTTTCTAGATTATTTTTTAGAGAAGGATGGTTTGAGCGAGCAATAGCAGAGTTTGGAAATTCAACGGGTGTAGCAGCTAGTGGACTATTACTTTTGAGATTGGCTGATCCAAGAAATTCTACTAATACATTACCTGTGTTTTCTATTAAGCAATTATTTCTTCAACCACTTCTTTCTGGAGGACTAATTACTGTAATAGCACCTTTGTTTATTAGTAATTTTGGGCTTAAAGGGTGGACAGAATTTTGTGGATTAATTTCATTGTCTTTATGCGTAGTCGCAATATCTTTACAGTCAAAATATACAAAAGCCTCAGCATGATAATTAATATCCTTAATTAAAGTTATAATTTGTAGAAATATTTGTTTTAATAAAACATTTACCTCCTTTATATGAACCGACAAATTTACAAAGAAATCCCTCCTCAAGAATTAAAAGAAAAATGGTTTAAAAGTCATCTGCTTGGCAAAGAGGTTGAATTACGAGAACTCTATGAGTTGCCCCAGGATCAATTGGATTTAGTCATGGCAGAGACTGCAGAGTTTAGGAGTGATATAGGAAATAGAGATAGAAATCTAGGTAAATTTTGTACAGCTGGTTATTTCTTGGAGTTATCAAGAATCATTGACAAAAGAAGGGCCTCAGAATGACTCTTTACTTTATTATCCAAAAAATATAGGTTCATTTTGCTTGCTCCATGGCTCATATTTTTTCATAACTATTGGATATTTCTCATGCTTAAAAAAATAATTTAACCAACGCCGTAAATATTTAATTTCATGGTTTTGATCAAACATTTTTATATCCGCTATTCTAAATTGCCTTACAAATGGCCAGATAGACCAATCAGCTAAGCTTTCTTTTGCATCAACAAGAAATAGCGATTTCCCTTCATTTGAGAATTCTTGTAATCTGTTATTTAAAGATATAAGTATTTTTATAGCGGCAGCACGATGAGATTTTGATTCTTCAATCTTGAATCTAGATGCATATTTAAACCGATCTAAATGATATTTAAATACTTTATCATTTGTTTCAATAAGACTAAATATTTCTTTTGACTTATCATTATTATCACCAAATAATTCATGCATATTTGATTTTTTAATACTCCAAATCATTATTTCTAAACTCTCATCAATTACTTTATTTATACTAGTCGTTAAGACAGGTACAGTTGCTTTCTTAGAAATATGAATTAATTCAATAGGCTTATTCTTTAGCTCAACCTCTCTTAACTCCACTACATGATTTGTATTTAATAAAGCCCATCTAGCTCTAATTGCATAAGGACATCGTCTAAAGCTATATAGAATATTGTGCTTCATAATTTTCCTGTTAAAATCATCTTGTGCCTTATACCTAGATATGATTAGTCAATCCTATAAATCGTAAATAGAATATGCTTCACAAGTATATCCTTTATGATTTTCTTTGGAAATTATATTTTCCTATAAAAATATAATCCATTATTTTTATATTCCAAGCGCTTCATTTCTCAAGAAAATTAAATTATGTCAGGATTTGTTTATTTAATGAAAAATGGTGATTTATATAAGCTCGGATGTACCGCTGATTTGAAAGCTGAGGCTAGTAAAATGAAACCAGGTGAAATTATTTCTTCTTTCAAAACTAATGATCCCAAATCTTTTGAGGTAAGATTGTTAAGGCTATATAAGAAAAGAAGAATTCCGGATACGAACTATTTTCGTTTATCTGAATCAGAAGTTAATAATTGTAAAAAACACTTAGAAGGTAAAAGTAATTTTCCAAAAAGCTTAAATGATGAGTTAAGAATAGGATTGAATGGATCGTTGTTTTTCTCGATTATAACTTTTCTGATTTCGTTCCTTATTAATAAGATGTTTATATTTAGTTTTTTTCTTTCAATATTATTTGCCTCTCTCCCAATGTGGTCACTAGCAATTTTTGGAAGTTTTGGAGGTTATGATACTGATGACCTTAGACTTTTTTCGACAGTTCCTAACAGATTTAAAGGCCTTTTGATTGCTATTTCTATGGTTTCAGTCGCATATGTTCTATATACTTTTTCTAGCTTTTCAATTGCTTTTTAATATAAAAAATTTTTTTATTTATACATATAATTTATATCTTCTTGCTTAATTATCGAATTATAGCTATATATATAGTTGGTGACCTTTGAAGTATGAACGTTTCTGATTATCTTCAATTCTTAGAACCAATACAAGAACAGCTTAATAAGGTCTACTCAATTGCTTCTTTGGCCCTTACTGTTTTGGTTTGCTTATGGCTATTTAATTTTATAGTTGGTCTCATACAAAGAACGTATTCAGTAGGTAAAGCTATAGGAAGTTTTTATAGAAATTATTTTCATAAGTATCTCCGTAAGGCAATTCTAGGTGTGTTTAGTACATTTAAGAAAACCACTAGTCCTATTTAAAAAAGTAAGAATTTTCTTTTAAATAGTTGTTTCAAGTTGACAATTTAATGCAATTTCAAAAGGGACAGAACTGTTTGGAAGATCAAGTAAATTGGAGCAAATATTTGCAATATCATTTGTCTGTATCATATCTTTTTTTGGAAAATGATTTATGTCTTTTGCCATGTCCGTATTTACCCAGCCTGGACAAATAGCTGTAACTCTAATACCTTTTCCCCATCCTTCATTCCTAATGGTTTGGCATAAGCTCATTAAAGCGAACTTACTCATTGAATAGCTAGCCAAGTTACCTTTTGAGCGTTTGCCACTCATCGATACCAATACAATAATTCGTGCTGAATTACTAAGGGATAAATACTTCCAAGCATGTTTTGTTAATAACCAGGGTCCCATCACATTAATCTTCCATAGATCTTCAATATCTTTCATTTCATTATCATTAAATAATAACTTTGTTCTTTTGAATATACCGGCGCAATGAATAATAGTATCAATATTTTTAAAAGATTCGACTGTTTTCTCTACCCATTTTCTTGATGACTTTTGATCAGTTGCTTCATACTTATGGACTAATAATCTGTCTGAATTATTTGTTTTTGGATCTAGGGGGGTATTGAATAGATCTTCTCTTTTTCTTACTCCTAGACTTAATGAATGTCCTTCTTTATGTAATTTTAATGCTATTGCTTTACCTATACCTCTATTCGCTCCACTTATAAGGATTTTTCTCATTTATTATTAACTATTAATGCTTTAAATAATAAATTTAATTCTCTACCATGCATATTCATTAAGCCTTGTTTGATAGTCCAAGGTGATTTTCTGAACATTTTCCACATTGCGGATATTAGTTCTTTAAGGCTAAGAGTATTTGTAAGGAATCCATACCATTGTTTATTAGGTAAACTAAAAAATTCTACAAAAAATCCTCTTAGCAACTTCTCTTCGAATCGCATCAGTTTTTCTAATCCAAATTTATAAATAGCTTGTTTTCTTCTAAGTTCTGATGGCCATAAGGTTTGCCAACCTTTCTTTGCTAATGAAGCTGAGGATGCTTTGGGGTCTTTCATTGCTAATGAAAGAGCTTTAGCAACTTTAGGAGCTCTTCTTAAAAGGCTACCAACCATGTATCCCGAGGCAGGATGTACCATCCCAGCAGAACCTCCAAATCCAAGGACCGGTTGTGTAAGGTCAGGGATAGGCATGTTCATTGGTAGATAAGAACCATGCTCTTCATGGTCAAGACTTTTTATTTCTAAACCCCGAGTCTCTAATCTTTTTTCCAGTCTTCTTTTTAACTCATCCAGCGATACTGGAGGGAACAGACCCAAGGATGTTTCTTCTAAGAAAAACTTTCCATTTCCCATATCCATAGCGTATAAAAATGTTGGAGCTTCTTTTCTCTCCTCTGGATTCAAGTGGTCGCAACGATAATCCATTAGAACAAATTGGTCTTTTTCGACAGGGGGAGCACTGAACTCCCCTACGATCCCGTAACATGTTTGAACGGCTATTGGCCCTTGGTTAGGAGACTTAATAAAAACAGGTTTGTAGCCAGTTGCGTCAATCACCACCCGAGCATTAAGTTCCTTTCCATTAGAAGTTTTAACGGTGCTGATCAATTGATTCGTTTCTAAGTTGACTGCTGATCCTTTATGCCATTCTATTTCAGCCTTATTGCATTGCTCTAACCAATAAGCTTGTAATTTGTTTTTATCAAAAAGCCCGTAATCTCTATTATGTTTAGTGATTTCATTCTTTTTAGAATTTGGGTCCTTGTCTCCTTCTCCAAAATAGCTAATCGTGTTTACCCATCTATGTTCAAGTAAATGACTTAGACCAAGCTCGTCAACCTCTTCACCCCAAATCCCATAAGTGAAGGGCCAAGGTTCCTCTGGCGATTGCTCAGATAAAATTTCAACATTTAAATTTTCAATCGCTAATGCTGCCGCTATTGATAACGCGCCTGGGCCTGAGCCTAGTACAAGAGCATCTTTTAATGCACTAGTACTCATAGCCCCCCTTGAGGAACATAGCTATTTCCTTTAACTTGGATTAAAAAAATAGAATTTAATTTCTTAGAATAAAAATTAGTTATTTGATTGTCTCCCAGGATTACCACTTTAAACACCTATGCCTATAGAATCAAGAATAGCTCGTGATGGCATTAACAATGAATTGTATTAATGTTTTTTATCAACTTAATGATTTTATTTTGTTTTTAAGTATTTACGAAGAGGCTTTGATCAAAAATTGAAATAATAAATAATTAAATTTAATTCCTAAATCATTTAATATTAAAATTAAAAATTTATGAAAGAAAAATCAAATATTTCCAAAAAAGAGCAACCTTTAACTATTTTTATAACAGGTGGTTCATCAGGTATTGGTTTTCAAGCAGTTTTAAAGTTAATTTCCCTTGGCCATAATATAATTTTACCTTGTAAAAGTATATCTCGAGCAAATGAGGTATTGACTAATATATTTAATCAAAATACAGTTCAATTATCTAAAAAAGGTGAAATTTATACTCCAATAATGGATCTTTCTGATTTAAAAAGCATTGATTCGCTTTGTTGTGAACTTGAAATCAGACGTGTGAAAATCGATGTTTTAATTTTGAATGCCGGTCTTCAATATACAGGAGCCAAAACACCTAGAATGTCAACTCAGGGAATCGAATTAACTTTTGCTGTAAATCATTTATCACATTTCTATCTGACACAAAAGATTTTACCTTTAATAAATAAGAAAAATGATCCGAAAATAATTATCACTTCTTCAGAAGTTCATAATCCTAACAGTGGCGGAGGTAAAGTAGGATCTAAGGCAAGCTTAGGAAACTTAAAGGGATTAGAATCTGGTGAAGGTTTTGAAATGATTGATGGAAACAAGTTTAATGCTGATAAAGCATATAAAGATAGTAAACTATGCAATATTCTTTTTGCAAAGAAATTGAGTATAAACTTGTCAAAAGAAAACTTAATAATACCTGTTATAGCATGGGCTCCAGGATTAGTTATCTCTAGAGATAACCAAGGATTTTTTAGGTACAGCAGAAAATATAATCAATTTGGACAAATATTATTCGCTTTTTTAGCTAGAGATCTTTTAAGAATAACCACATCAAACAAAGAAGCAGGTTTGCTTTTAAGTAATCTAGCTTGTTTATGTAAATATAGAAAACCAGGTTTCAATTATTATAGTAATAAAATTGTTTCATTAGGTAAATTTATTTTCGAAGAAAGTGATGTCAGTAATGATGCTCAAAGAGGAGATTTATCTGATAATTTATGGGACTTATCTAAATCTCTAATAGAGAAGATACTTAGATAAATATCTCTTATTTATTTACATGAATTGTTTGGGTTGGATATGCGAAGCTAATATTTTCATTTTGGAACTTCTTCATTATTTCTAGATTAATTTCTTGCTGAGCCGACATTGCTTGAAGATAATCACTTGTAGGAATGTAATATACAAGTTCAAAATCAAGGCTGCTATTTGCAAATTCGATAAAATGACATCGGTCAAAGATCGCATTTTCTGTTTTATCAACGATACTTTTTATCATCATAGGTATGCTTTTTGTTTGTTCATATGTGGTTTCATAGACCACACCTAATTTATGAACCAGTCTCCTTTTCTTCATCTCAGCATAATTTGATATTACTCCATTTGTAAGTCTGCTATTGCTCATTACTATTGCCTCTCCGTTAATACTTCTTAAGCGTGTGGATCTGACACCTACGCTTTCAACTTTTGCCCAGATACCATCGATATGAATAAACTGTCCACTTTGAAATGGTTTGTCAAGGAGGATCGTAATGTATTCGAAGAACTCTTGAACTGGTTCTTTTAAGGCGAGTCCAGCTCCTATTCCTCCTGCACTTAAAAGAGCCCAAATGGCTGCCATTTGGACACCCATGTTTTGAAGATAAAAAATCACTCCTAGACTCCAAACAGATGCCCCAACCATTGGACTAAGTGAGCGAATCATTTCACTGATGGATTGATCATTGATTTTGCTTGCCCATCTTTGTAGTATTTTCAAAAATACTCTATTTACAAATCTGACAATATAAATAAGGCATAGAAACTTACTAATACCAATTAATGTCTTATCTACTATTCCCCCAATGAGTAAGACTTTCCATGCAACTATGAAACTTAAGATAAAACCTAAAGGTTTAATAGTTTCAATTAAAAGAGTAGCTATATAGTCATCAGTTCTGCTTTGTGTTACAGAGGTTATTCTCCTTAAAACCTTTTTTAGGATTTTTGGACTCACCAGGGAAATAATGCAACCTATACTAAAAGTAAGTAATGAGATAATTATGTTTTTATAAAATTCATCCATGATGTCAGATTACTTTTCTTCAGATTGCCTGAAAAAAATGATTTGTCTAGATATTTTCTTATTATTTAATTTGAAAATGAATTTTTTAAAATTTTACTTACATCCCTAAATTCTTTTCTATTAGAGGTCTTACATAATTCACATATTAGACTTTCAGTCGTGGATGCAACTGCACCAGATAATATAAGCCTTAAGAAAGCAGTATCATTATCTATTTCATTTCTACTTCCAATAGCATCTCTTGGAATTAGTATATTTAATCCTTTTTGTAAAAGATCAATCGATGTCTGAAGAACACATATATGACTCTCAATTCCACAAATTATTATATTTTTGAAATTATATTTACTTATATAATTTATAAAGCTTTTATTCTCGCTACAACTAAATTCCATTTTTTCAAATTTAGGGTATTCATTTTTTTCTAAAAGTGATTCTAATGTCATTCCAAGCTTTAATGGATTTTGCTCTGTAATAGCGATACGAATATTAAGTAAATTGCATGTATCAATAAGCTTTTTTATGTTAAATACTATTAGTTTATTACCTTTGATATTTCTTATAAGCTTATCTTGCACATCTACAATAAGGAGTAAAGTCTCATCCTCTAATAACCTTTTAATATTGTTAGGAGTGGAATTTTTTCTTAAAAATTGATCCATTTTGGAATTTCTTTTTGTCTGAATTAAATATAAATCATTTAATTAATTTAGAGACTGTTTATAACTAAAATACGTTAAGCGACGCCCCTTCCTATTGCAGGCTGTTCTCATTACGCTAAACTATTGAGAAAACGAGCCTGGTATTGATTTCTCCCTCTTCTTATCGTACCCATCCTTCTCCTTTTGAATCTGGGCTTCGTTCAGATGGTAAAAGAATGACCCCTCAAAGGAAAAAGGTTCTTTCTTTGTTTGAAGAGATTGGCTCTGGAATCCATCTCAGTGCGGAAGAGGTACATTCCAAATTGACAATTTCAGGGGAGAAGGTTTCTCTCGCGACTATTTATAGGACTTTGAAACTCTTGGTCAAAATGACCTTCCTTAACGAACTTGATTTAAATGAGGGAGGAAATAGGTTTGAATTGCTTAGTCATGATCATCCAGATCATCATCATTTGATTTGTATTCGCTGCGGTAGAACAGAAGAGTTTGAAAATAAAGATGTTATTAATGCTGGTAAAGCAGCAGCTAAAAATTTCGGATTTAAATTATTGGAATCATCGTTAAACGTAAGAGCATTGTGTCCGATGTGTCTTAACAAATAAACCTTGTTTTCAACTTAATTCTCCACCACAACTAGAACCAGCTCCAGCAGTACAGCCAAAACAATGATTCCCAATTGAAATAGGATTATTATTTAATGAGACAAGTGGAATTAATAGATCATTCAAATGCTTAACGTTACCATTTCTCTTCATTCCCAGTTGTTGATTAAAGTCACAATCATACAGATAACCTTTCCAATCAACACTCAGAGTTGTTCTACACATTACTGAATTAAGGTTTTCTGGATTATGGTTGTCTTTAAGTAATTGATTATATTCTTCTAATTTTCCAATTATCTTTAAATAATTTTCATATCTATTAATTGGCATATTAGCTAAAACAAATAAATTCGAGAAAAAAATACCATATCTTTCTTTTAATTCTTTTCTATAAGTATCTTCTAATTCTTTTTGGGATGGTGGAAGTTGTGGGCCACTTGGATTATAGACTAGATTCAAAAGAAGACCATTATCTTTTATGCCGTAGCCAAAAGAGTTGAGCTGCTTAAGGGCTAATATACTTTTTTCAAATACACCTTTACCTCGTTGTTTATCTACATTACTCTCGAGATAACAAGGAAGAGATGCTGTTATTTGTACCTTATTTGATCCTAAAAAACTTGCTAAATTTTCATAACCTGGCTCTGTAAGAATTGTTAAATTACATCTGTCCATTACTTCAACATTAAGACTACGTACTTCTTTTACTAATTGTTTAAATTTAGGATGAAGTTCTGGGGCTCCTCCGGTAATGTCAAGTAGCTTAATATTGTTAGCTTTTATAACTTTAGGTATAAGTTTTATAATGTCATCGCTCATCATTTCTGTTCTACTTGGACTAGAGTCAACGTGACAATGACTACAGGCTTGATTACATTTATAACCTATATTTATTTGTAACGTTTCAAGATAGTCACGTTTGATTTTTGGAAATTTTTCTTTAGTTGTCTCCATTAAGATCTATATATTACTAACGTATAATTTCATTATAGTTAAATAGTTATATAAGTGCGGATATTTTATAAAATTTTTTAATAATAATCTAAAAGTTACTAGCTAATTGTTTAAACCAATCTATATATTCTTCTGGACCATCATTAATAATCATATTGAATTTTAAATCATCATATGGATCACTAATTCCTGTCATATCGGTCCCATGAATTCTTGGTCTTATTACCTGATCGTTGCAGCTGTTAACAAATACAACTTGATTCTTCTTCTTGTATGATTCTCCCAACCTTTGGATCAATGTTAAGAAGCCTCTATCACTTCCGCCTCTTAACCAAAATTTATCTTTAGCATCTTTAAGCGAAGTTACCGTATCACCAACACCTATTAGAAGAGGCATTTGATCATTAGAGATTTTACCTTTGCATAGTTCTATTAATTTGCTAAGTGTCTTTGGAGCATTTCTTACGTTGAAGTTTTCACCAAAAGGATAAATGCCAGTTTTGTTTGATATGTATTTATTTAATAGCAATAAAAGACCTGCTTCTTTTATTGCACCGTTGATAATAAACTGAATATCTGTAGTTCCGGATTCATTTTCAGTTGCATATTTCATTATTTCTTTTCCGTCTCTTAGTCCTAGATTTGGCATCAAATGCAGATAAAACGAGTTATCTAATCCGACTTTTCTAGAATCTTCTAGTAAACTATTCATTATTTTTTCCATAATCAATTGTAAACCTTTTACTTTTTTAAAATCATTTTTAACGAAGCTAAATATTTCATTAAAATTTAAAGTGGGAGTAAAACGCGTATCACATACAGCTACATCAATTAATTTATTTCTTAAGTTACTTGATAGATTTGGCAAGAATTTATTTAATTCATTTGTTAAAAGTTCTCGCATCTTCTTTGGGACTTTTGTTAAAAAATCAATCTCATTATCATTAATTCCTGGAAGAGATGAATTGCTAAATCTATCTTGATATTCAACACCACACGCTGCAAGCCCAGGTAAATATAGGCCATTTTCTCTTGCATTCGTTTTTGAATTAAGTGCCTTTTCAACTAAACGATTAACCCCTCTTCTGCCTCCATGCTCCCCGCAGGTTAAGACTGCAAAATTCTCTCTTAATCTTGAAACATCTTTCACATATTCTTTGTTGATCTCTCTTTTTAATGGGTCTTGAACAAGTGGAATACATACACCGTCAAGATCCTGAACTATTAGGATATTTTTTTCATTTAGGATAGTTTGTATAACTTCTTCTTTTGTCCTAAACATTTTCCTAAAAAGAAGCCTTTAAATATTATTTTACTCTAGTTCAAATAAATTTGCAGTTTCTTGATAGATCTTATTCTTAAATAAGTATATAGATATATATTCAGTATTATAAAAGCTCTTTTTTAAAAGCTTCTTCTTATTGTATATAATGCAATTGAATGCAAATAAACTGTGTTTGAAAAGAATTTAAGTAATAGCTTTTTTACTGAGCCTTATTCAAGTGAGCCTTTAGCTATAAGAATTAGAGAGGTTTTGAATGGAAAAGTTGGGTTTTATAGTGTTGGCTTGTATCCTGCCTCTCTTGCTTATAACTGTGCATTGCAAAATAAAGGTTTAAATATTCTTTTAGCCCCTAGAGAGGGTAGAAAACTTTTCGGAGCTTTTTCTGAAATCGATCTTTCTGAAATGGATAAAGGTATAAAAAATAAAATTGAATCTATGGCAATTACAAATTATAATAAACCAGGGAGATATAATACTCTTCAGGATTTAATAATTAACTGTGAATTAGTTGTTTTGAGTTCAAATAGTAAACATATTATAAAAGATGTTAATTTGGCATTTAAACTCAGGAAACAACTTAATCGTGAAAATGTTTTAATTGCATGCCTGGTTGGTTCATTTTGCCATGACTATAAGTTGAATGAATCTTTCGTATTGTGCGAAAAATTTAATAATTTAGCTTTCTTTTCAGGCTTTCATCGACACGGAGCACTTCGAAATCCATTAGATAGTTTTACGGCAAACTTTTGTCACCCAGACGCTATGAATGCAATGTTAGGCGCAAAATTATTAAATAAAATTTCACCAAATATCCAAGTTTCTGCAGGTATACATAATGTTGAAGGTCAATATATAAAAGCAGCTAAAAATATTTCTTCAATTTTTGCGGGTTTCGGTCATACCTTTCATAAGAATAATCCTGGATTACTACCTACTTTATTGACTCTTTTATTAGATCAATGCCTTGATCAGGCAGCCTATGTTTCCATGAGTCGATCAGATAGGGAGAATTTATATACAAAACAACCTTTCCCTATTACTGAACTTGGATATGGTGTTCAACGTATAGAGGCTTCCTTTCTGAAGGATGGAGATTTTGTTCAAGCAAGAGATCATACTTTTAGTCAATTGACAGCTATGGTCGCCGACGTGAGAGGTAGCATGATGTTACCTGTAAGTGGTAAACCAACAAGGAATTTTCAAGCTGGAGAAGTCCTTGCTGAGATGATGGTTGAATATAAAAGATGCCCAAAAGGGGTAGAAGAGTTTATAGAATGGTGCGAAAGATCTGGTCTTAAACGAGGAGCTTTAGAAGGAATAAACTCTTTAAATTTGTGGCCATATATATTGAAAAAATATTCAATACCTATAAATAATGCGTCAATGATAAATCTTTTATATATGTGTATAATGGCTCCTGATGGGATTAAGCAAGATATTTATAAAGTTATGACAAGTAGTCGTGAGTTAGCTAATTATTGTCAAGAATCTGTCAAATCATTTCAGAGCAAGAAAATATCTGATTCTCTAAATAACTTTCATCTAGAGACTTCTATTGATTTTTTAACAAAGTCATTAACTGATGAAGATCAGTTATTTTTTGAATCAAATGAGCTTGACTTTGATAATCCACTCGAATCAGAAGAAAAACCAATTTATAGTAAAGTTATTGAGTATATAGAAACTTATTTAATAGAATCAAAAATATAAAGATAGATTCTATGGATTCTGAGAAAATTAATTTAATTACAAATAATTTTTTTTATAATAGTAAAGTTTTAAATATAGATTCTATAGACTCTGGCCTTATAAATACAACGTATATTGTTGAACATTTAAATAATGGGGAAAAGTCTAAATTTGTTTTACAGCTTCTTAGTAATATATTTGAATCTCATGATCTAGTTAATAGGAACCATAAATTAATAACAGATCATATTGATAGAAAAATAAAAATAAATCCCCCTCGGCTTGATAATTATAGATGGGAAATTCCAAGCTTAATTAGGTGTAACTCTAATAACCTTTTTATTTTCCCCTATGACTCTGAATCTTGGAGGGCTATGGTATATATAGATGATACTTTTAGCGTTGATAATTTAGAAGATAAAGTAATGGCTTATCAAACAGGTCTTGGTCTGGCTAAATTCCATAGAACTTTATCCGATCTAGATTTTAATAAATTAGAAAAAAGTATTAAAAATTTTCATAATACCAAGTACTACATAGACAAATTTAATATGATTCTTGAAAATTATAACTTTATGAAATTAGATTATAATATTAACAAAAGGGTTCAAAAATTAATTTTTAATTTATCTAATCATATTGAATATATTAATTTCATATTGGGATATTTACAGAAAAAATCGATAGATATTAGTGTTGTTCATGGTGATCCGAAATTAAGTAATTTCCTTTTTGATATTCAATATAAATATGTTGTTTCTTTGGTTGATCTAGACACGGTCTCTTCTGGCTATTTGCTGACGGATTTGGCTGATTGTATTCGTTCCATTTGTAATATTGCCGGGGAGGATCCAGATAAGATAGATAATGTATATTTCGATATTAACTTTTGTAGGCATTTTCTCAAAGGCTATTTCTCAATACCAAATCAAAAAGGTGATTATTGTTTTGGTTTGCTTCCCGAATTTATTTATTTGATAATAGTCGAATTAACTATAAGATTTTTGAATGATTTTTTACAATCAAATAGTTACTTCAAAATAAAATATCAGACTCAGAATCTCTATAGAGCTGAGGTTCAATACCGATTACTTTCTAGTTTCGTTTCTCAAATCCCAAAGTTGTTAAATTCACTTCATGAAATTGGGATTTCATCAAATCCATCTTTTATCTCAGATGTACAAAAAATTGTATAGGGTTTTCATATTCCCCAACTTGTCACTAAAGTAAAATTGATATTTATTTTTTCTTGTGGCAAAGGAATTAACCCATAGGGCTGATGAGCTTAAACAATTAGGTTGGAATCAGGAAGATTTGTACAAATACATTGAATTATGGGATTACAGGCAAAGGTGGGGATCTATAAATTTAGAGAGAGAAGACAGGTTGTTTCTAAGAAAGGCAGAATCATTATTGCCTGAAATTTCTAAAAACAAAGTTTCAGTGAAAAAACCTCTGAAGGAAAAATCATATTATTGCTGGATTCAGTTTTTCTTGGACAAAATGAATGAATTTGAGTTAAATGAAAATTTAGACGGTGGCATGAGAGGGGTTTGGCCAATTTTTTTAGAGGAAGAACTTCGAGTAATTGATTATTTTGAACCAGTCCTAGGTTTACCCGATACGATCAAAGCTAAACTACTTGGTCCTATTCGAGAGGATTTAGTCAAAACAGCCTTGGAAATCTATAAAGAATCAGTAATAACAAAGCAATTTGATTTCCAAGGGGCTTTGGCTAATGCCAAAGCTAGTGGCGAGAACTCTAGTTGGCGATCCCTTAGAGATAGTGATTACGAAAGTAATCAAGACTATCAAATTATTGAGAAAGCAAACGTTCTGGAATTCCGTAAAAAAGTCAATGAAAAGCTTTTATCATTCATAAAAGAAAATTTACCATCTCTAGCTGAGTCAGATAAATCTTTACCTCCTAATGATTGGATAAATTAAGTAGCCAATTCTCAACTTATGTGGCTAAAAAGAAATTAGAGATAATTAATTCTTTGACTTCCCAACGTTTTGAAACTCTTCAATTGCATGCAGGGCAAGTACCAGACCCTGCCACCAATTCTAGGGCCGTTCCTATTTATCAGACAAGTTCATATGTTTTTAACGATGTAGATCATGGAGCGAACTTATTTGGCTTGAAGGAATTTGGAAATATCTATACCCGTTTGATGAATCCTACAACGGACGTTTTTGAAAAAAGGATAGCTGCGCTTGAAGGAGGAGTAGCTGCTTTAGCTACAGCATCAGGACAGTCTGCACAATTCATTGCGATTACAAACTTCCTTACTGCAGGAGATAGTTTTGTATCTACATCGTTTTTATATGGTGGCAGCTATAACCAATTTAAGGTTCAATTTCCACGTTTAGGAATCAACGTCAAGTTTGCTGATGGTGATGATGCAGAAAGCTTTGAAGAAAAAATCGATTCATCTACAAAAGCAATTTATGTAGAGTCTATGGGTAATCCTAGGTTTAATATCCCTGATTTTGAGGGGCTCTCGAAATTAGCCAAATCGAAAAATATTCCTTTAATTGTTGATAACACTCTTGGCGCTGCTGGAGCTTTAATTCGTCCTATTGATCATGGAGCAGATGTAGTTGTTCAAAGTGCTACAAAATGGATTGGAGGTCATGGCACTAGTCTTGGAGGTGTAATTGTTGATGCAGGAACTTTTGATTGGGGAAATGGAAAATATCCTTTAATGAGTCAACCCAGTGCGGCTTATCATGGTTTAGTTCATTGGGATGCTTTTGGCTTTGGGAGTGATATTTGTGGAATGCTTGGAGTGCCTGCCGATCGAAATATTGCTTTTGCTTTAAGAGCTAGGTTAGAGGGGCTTCGGGATTGGGGGCCTGCAATTAGTCCATTTAATTCATTTTTGTTACTTCAAGGATTAGAAACTTTAAGTTTAAGAATAGAAAGACATTGCTCTAATGCCCTTTCTTTGGCTAAGTGGTTGGACGATCATTCAAAGGTTGATAATGTTAGTTATCCAGGATTGCCTTCGGATAAATACTATTCAAGAGCCTCCTCTTATATGACTAACAGAGGAAAAGGTTCTATGTTGATATTCTCTCTAAAAGGTGGCTTTGATGATGCTGTGACTTTTATAAACTCTTTGAAACTTTCTAGTCATCTAGCAAATGTAGGCGATGCAAAAACATTGGTCATTCACCCCGCTTCAACAACTCATCAACAACTATCTCCCGAAGAGCAGTTGTCCGCAGGTGTGACTCCTACTATGGTAAGAGTGTCTGTTGGGATAGAACATATAGATGACATTTTAGAGGATTTTGAGCAGGCCCTAAATTTAATTTAATTTATTTAATTTTCCAAGGAGGTATATAGATATGGCTTTAATACTTCCTCGTAGTTATCATAAAATCTCATCAATTGAAAAAAATCATATCTCATGGATTGAACCTGAATTAGCAGAAAGACAGGATATTAGACCTCTTAGGATTGGTATATTAAATATTATGCCTTTGGGTAAACAATATGAATTTAATTTATTGCACCCGTTGGGACTTTCTCCCCTACAAATAGAACCTATATGGATAAGATTAAAATCTCATTCATATAGGACTTGGGATCTAGAACATCTAAAAAACTTATATGTTCATTGGGAAGAGGCTATGTCTCCAATTCCTTTAGATGGTTTGATTATTACTGGAGCACCTGTGGAGCATCTCCCGTTTGAAGAAGTTAATTATTGGAAAGAATTAGTAAATCTAATTGAGGAAGCAAAATTAAAATGTGCAAGTACCCTAGGGTTGTGTTGGGCTGGTTTTGCAATGGCATATATGGCTGGAGTTGAGAAAAATAATTTCAATAAAAAGCTTTTT
>QCHI01000006.1 GCA_003279655.1 Prochlorococcus sp. AG-402-A21
TTTTTAGTAAGTATTGATTAGCATTTTGTAGATAGGTTTATTCATGGGAAGTAGTTTCGGAAAACTTTTTAATATCAGCACCTTTGGCGAATCACATGGCGGTGGTGTTGGTGTAATTATTGATGGTTGTCCACCCAGGTTGGAGCTTGATATCAATCAAATACAAAATGATCTCAATCGACGGAGGCCAGGACAAAGCAAAATCACTACTCCAAGAAACGAAAGTGATGAAGTAGAAATTCTTAGCGGTCTTTTAGGGAACAAAACCTTAGGAACACCAATTGCAATGGTTGTAAGAAATAAAGATCATCGGCCTAAGGATTATTCTGAAATTAAAAAAACATTTAGACCATCTCATGCTGATGCTACTTATCAGAAAAAATATGGAATTCAAGCTTCAAGTGGCGGAGGGCGAGCATCTGCAAGAGAGACGATAGGTAGAGTTGCCGCCGGTTCTGTTGCAAAGCAACTCCTCACACAGTCTTCTAATACGGAAATACTTGCTTGGGTAAAGAGAATTCACGATATTGAAGCTGAGGTTAATCCGAGTGAAGTGACTTTTGATGAGATTGAGGAAAATATTGTTAGATGTCCAAATCAATCAGCTGCAGATTTAATGATTCAGAGAGTGGAGGATTTTGGCAAAGAAGGAGATTCCTGTGGCGGAGTAATAGAATGTGTTGTTCGAAATCCGCCAGTAGGACTTGGCATGCCTGTTTTTGATAAGTTAGAGGCTGATTTAGCAAAGGCATTAATGTCTTTGCCTGCTACTAAAGGTTTTGAAGTAGGCTCTGGTTTCGGAGGTACTTATTTGAAAGGAAGCGAACATAATGATCCTTTTTTACCATCGGATTCTGACCAATTGAAAACTGCTACTAATAATTCAGGGGGTATTCAAGGAGGTATAAGTAATGGTGAGGATATAGTCCTGAGAGTTGGCTTTAAACCAACAGCAACTATTAGGAAAAGTCAAAAGACAATTGATGAGGATGGTAATGCAACAACTCTCAAGGCAACTGGAAGACACGACCCTTGTGTTTTGCCAAGGGCAGTTCCAATGGTTGAAGCAATGGTTGCGCTAGTTTTAGCAGATCATTTACTTAGGCAAAAAGGCCAATGTACTGACTATTGCTCAAATAATTAATTATTGGTTTTTAGCCATATCTCTAGATCTTTATCAGGTGTTTGATTTTGTAGTGCTTTACCGATTACCAATGCATCGTATCCACTCTTTAGTAATTTTTTTATATTTTTACTTTGGATCCCACCTGAACCAATAAAAAAAATATCCTTTTTTTTTAAGTCTTTCAGTTCGTTTATAAAGTTAATTCCTAATTTTGATACAGGATAGATTTTTATAATTTTATATCCTAGATTGATTGCTTCTTTGAAATTTTCAATATTAGATATTCCGGGAATGACTAGTTGATTATATTTTATAGCTTTTAGATGTATTTCTTTATTAAAGAATGGACTCATGGAATAATTTAGATCTAATGAGCGAATTGAGTTTAAAGATTGTAGTGATGTTATTGATGCAACTCCAATGTTAATTGATTTGAATTTCTTTTTTATTTGTAATATCAAATCAACCCATTCTGGATTCGGGTTCCATCCTATTTCTATATTTTTTAAACCATAATTAGAGAGTTTCTCTATTTTTAAAAGTAAATTTTCTCTTTTGTTTGATATATTAAAAAATTTGTCTTCAAGTCTAATTACAACTATAAGTGGCTGTATTTTAAGAGATTTTATTAAATTATTTTGCTTAACTTCCAAAGATTATATTTTTAGTTTATGCATACTCAGCAACTTTAACTTCATGGCGAATTAACAAATCCTGAAACTCTAGAGAATCAACGGTTTCAGTTTCCATAAGCATGGCTGTTAACTCTTCAAGTACTTGACGGTTGTCATTTAAAGCCTTTTTAGCTCTTTCATATGCAATTTCAACAAGAACTGAAACTTCAGAATCAATAGTTGCAGCTGTATCTTCAGAGAAATCTCTTTCTGCAGATATATCTCGACCGAGGAACATGCCACCTTGTGATCGTCCTAGGGCTACTGGTCCTAATTTATCACTCATGCCAAATTTAGTAATCATTTGTCTAGCAACTGAAGCTACTTGCTTTAGATCATTTGAGGCTCCAGTAGTTACTTCGTCTTCTCCGTAAATGATTTCCTCTGCAACTCTTCCTCCAAGAGCAACAGCCATTTGATTTTGTAGGTAAGACCTTGAATAAAGACCAGATTCCATTCTTTCTTCACTGGGCGTGAAAAAAGTTAGGCCACCAGCCTGACCTCTTGGAATGATTGAGATCTTCTGTACAGGGTCGTAATCTGGCATTACAGCACCAACTACGGCATGGCCAGCTTCATGATAGGCAACTAGCCTTTTACGCTTTTCACTAATGACTGTGTCTTTCTTCTCGGGACCAACCATAATTCTTTCAATTGCAGCTCCAATTTCTTCGTTGCTGACCTCTGTTAATTCTCTTCTAGCAGCTAATATCGCAGCTTCATTAAGAAGATTTGCTAAATCTGCCCCAGTAAAACCAGGAGTCCTTCTTGCTATTTGATCTAGGTCAACTCCCTTTGAAAGAGTTTTACTTCTTGCATGAACTTTCAGTATTTGCAATCTACCTGAGTAATCAGGTCTATCTACGGTTACTTGCCTGTCAAATCTGCCTGGTCGCATTAATGCTGAGTCGAGCACATCAGGCCTGTTCGTTGCGGCAACAATAATTATCCCTGAATTTCCTTCAAAGCCATCCATTTCTGTTAAAAGCTGATTCAGTGTTTGTTCTCTTTCATCATTACCTCCTCCAAGGCCTGCTCCACGTTGACGACCTACAGCATCAATTTCATCAATAAAAACTATACAGGGGGCATTCTTTTTAGCTTGTTCAAAAAGATCTCTAACTCTGCTAGCACCAACTCCAACAAACATTTCTACAAATTCAGAACCAGATATAGAAAAGAAGGGAACTGAAGCTTCACCTGCTACGGCTTTTGCCAGTAAAGTTTTTCCAGTACCAGGAGGACCAACTAATAAAACGCCTTTAGGAATTTTCGCCCCGACAGCTGTAAAGCGATCAGGATTTTTTAAGAAATCAACTACTTCAGTAAGTTCAAGTTTTGCACCTTCAATACCAGCTACATCTCCAAAAGTAATCTTGGTTTCAGGCTCCATTTGAAGTCTTGCTTTACTTTTTCCGAAATTCATTGCTGGATTTCCTCCACCACCAGAGCCAGCTCTCCTGAATAGAAAGAAAAGACCTCCTAGTAAAAGTATTGGGAAAATAAGGCTAGTAGCCGCTTGTTGAAGTGGATTCGCCTGAGTGGTTGGTTGTACAGCAATATCAACATCATTATCAGTTAATAGTTGAAGTAATTCTTGATCAGGAGCCAAATTAACTAAAGCTCTGTTTCCATCACTTTCAACAATTTGAGCTGTACCTTTATCTGGAGATATAAGTACTCTGCTGATTTGCCTCTCTTGAACAGCTTCTATGAAGTCGCTATATCTAAGTGTCCTAGATGCTTTCGTCGGACTTGGCTTATCGAAAAAAGCACTTCCGACAAAAATTACTACCACGACAATTAGTACATAAAGACCAATGTTTCTCCAGCGTTTGTTCAATGTTCTTCCATATCTTTTAAGAGTTTAATAGGATTAGGTCCAACTATGCGGCTCTTAATACATCAACGACGCTTTTAAATGCAAACCATTCAGGAATTTCTTCTCCACTGCGTAGCATTTTCCTGAATTGAGTACCGCTCAATTTTTTTATGTGTAATCCTTTTTCTTTAGCATAATCAGCGGTTACGTACCCTTCCTCCTCAGTAAATACAAGATTTAAAGATGGAACTGTTTGCATTTCTAATTCTCTGCAGCAATTGTTTGCAAAATCCTGAGCGTCATAAGGCCCATAAAAATCTTTTCCAGTGAGAGAGGACTTACAGCCTGCCATGTCTCTACCTATGATGAAATGAGTACATCCATAATTCCTCCTGATAATCATGTGTTGAAGAGCTTCTCTTGGGCCGGCCATATGCATTGAATAAGGAAGATATGACCACTTAATTTTTGAATTATTTACTTCAGAGGCAAGTTTCTCGTAGGTTTGAAATCTTACTGAACCAGGGATGTCATCTTCTTGAGTTGGCCCACAAGTTGGGTGAACAAGAACCACACCATTTTCACTAACATTATCTGCTTCTAAGGCTCGTGTGAAAAGTTCATAATGGGCTCTATGGATTGGATTCCTGCACTGGAATGCAACTACATCTTCTCCAGAAGGCAGGTTCTCTCTTACTTGAGCTGGAGTTTGGCAAGTGAAAACCCTTTTAGGTAACTCCAGGCCTTTTATTGAACCTCCTAAATAATATTTCCCCCTCTCCATAGAAATCATTCTTACTGCTGGATGCTCCAAAGAAGTTGTTCCATAGCAAAAGTTGGCCTCAATTACCTTGTCAGGTATCCATTTTTCTTGTACTTCTAAAATTGCCAATTCTTGATCTTTGTAATTGAGTAAAACTGAATCTCCAGGTTTTATATCTTCTCTATCTGTATCCATGACAATTGGTAAACCAAAAAGTAAACCTGATTTGATTCGATTTTGTGTCACAACTGAGTTGTAATTTTCTTCACTCATGAACCCATTCAAAGGAGAAAAAGCACCTATCAATAGAAGTTCAATATCACAAGCATTTCTATCTGAACAATTTAAAGTTTTAAAAGAATTTTTTTTTAACTCCTGTGCTTCTTGGTCAGACGCCATCAGATTTATAAGTTTGCCTCCATAGGGTTTGATCAAACCTTCTAGATTTTTATTAGAACTTTGCTTGCTAGTCATTTTCCCTTAAAGTAACCCGGCAAATTCTCCCAGATAATGGGCCCATATTTGAGAAATTGTTTTCATTAAATGCAGCCAAAAAAAAAAGGGGGTTAAAACCCCCTTTTTTTTAGATGAAGATGATTATTTTCTAGGCTTTGCGACCATAGAAGATACCCTTGATTTTGATATCTACAGGATCTTTTGATCCAAGGTCATTATCTGAAGGTTGGATAGCAACAAATTGTCCACCAAATTCTTCAGTGTCTGCATCAACACTATCGACAGTAAGTGTTATTTCACCTTTACCGCCAAGATCATCTTTAACATTTTCTCTTGCAAGGTCCTCATCATCACCACCACGAGCAATGAGAGCCTGAGCATATTCAACACCAGTTGATTTAGCTCGACTCTTGGGATCAAGAAAGTCTGCAGATCTATAACTTGGAGTTGTTGTAGGACCTGAAAATTCAGCTCCTGGTTCAATTGATTTTCCTTTTTTGGATTCAGCAACCATCTCTTTAACAGAGAAAGCAAAAGGAAATTCTTCTCCATTAGGAGCTAGAACTGTAATTAGAGAGAAGTCAATACCACCTTTTTCAGTGAATTTACCTCCGGAAAGGTCTCCGTAAACTTCATCAAGACTTGTATTGAAGCGAGGACTGATAATTTTTGCGATTGCAAAATCAGATTTATTACGCTTGTTACCTTGAAGTTTGACTGAAACTTCTGTTGGCTGAAGGCACAAGCTTTTAAATTGACCATCAGCATTAATAGAACCTGATGAACCCGCTGGTAAAACAGTGCAAGCATCAGCTTGGCCAGTATTAACAACATTGCCAAAACGAGCATTACCTTGCTCGCGACCTTTTAAAGCTGCGGATGCGCTTGATGGCAGAGTTGTAAAGGTGAGACAAAAAGCCAGCATCAAAGCCAGCAGAGGACGAAATCGCATGAGAGGGCTAGATGACTGCGGTCGAAACCGCCCAATTAATTCAGTTGGGATATTACAGGTGTCAAATACTTATTATCACAAGCATTTGACAGCTCTATACAACCCGTAGCTTTTGGTTTGTTGAATTTACTACTCCTATTTCATTCTAAACCCTCTTGCAGCAGTCTTTTTTAGCGTTTAGACGCCAATTTTTGAAAAAAAACAAATTCAAAAAATATCAATAAATTTCCGATTTTAGATTTCTAATTTCATCTAAAAGTTGATGGGATATTGAAAGTTTTGATGAAAAAGATAAGTTTTTAACCATTTTTTTTGGACCTAACAAAAAACCACTGTTGAAGTTTTGATCAAATCCTTGCCCATCTCTGTCAATGGGATTGGCCATCAGAAGGTCACAACCTTTTAAAACCCTTTTATTCTCTCCTTTCTCAATAATTTCATTATCACTTCCTGTTTCGGCAGCAAATCCTAGAAAAATTTGATTTTCTAATTTCTTTCTCGTTTGATTTTTGATGAGGTCTGGGGTCATTTCTAAATCATCCAAAATGGAATTTAAAAAAGATTCTTTAGAGACTTTTTGCTCACTTGGACTATTTTTTGTGAAATCTGATACTGCTGCAGCCATAACAATGACTTGAGCGGATGGTTGTAAATCATCAATTTTTGAACCCATTTCAGATGAGCTTCTAACTGGAAAAGTATTAATTCCCTCAAGAAGATCTTCTTGGACGCTCATCGGACCATGTACTAAATCGACTTTTGCACCTCTTAGCTTTGCAGCTTGAGCTATCAAAACTCCCATCCTTCCACTACTTCGATTTGTTAATTGTCTAGCTGCATCAAGGTCTTCGACGGTGGGACCAGCTGTTACGAGAAACCTTACGTTTTTTAGATCTTGGGTGAGAAATTTATTTTCTGCACTGAAAATAAATGCACTTTCAGAGGCCAATTCAATAATATCTAAATTGATCATCTTCCCATCACCAACTCTGTCACAAGCTAAAAGTCCCTCACTAGGTTCGAGGGTAATAACTTGGTCAATAGTTTTTACGTAATTCCAATTATTTTTGACTGATTGATTTTCCCACATTGAAGTGTTCATTGCAGCAGCAATTACTATTTGCGATTTAGTGGCTAAGAGAATGCTTGCCAAAAGTCCATCAGCGTTCCCACTAGTAAATTTGCATAAAGATGTTGCGCTCATAGGTGCAACAATAATGAGCTCTGCCCATTCAGCTAAAGCAATATGCAAAGGTTTGGTTTGAGAGTCATCCCACTGATCTTGATCTTGATAACATTTATTTCTGCTTAAAGTAGAAAGAGATAAAGGACTAACTAACTTAGATGCGCTTTGCGTTATTACGCATTTGATCTCCACCCCAGCTTTAATTAGGCGACTAACTAAAATAGGAGCTTTCACAGCTGCAATACTTCCTGTAACAGCAACTAAAATTTTTTTTCCAGATAAAGAGGTTAGATTATTCATGATTATTTGATTTTATATCAAATAGACCTTTAAAAGATTTTTTCAAATTTTATATAATGTGGATATTTCATATTATTAGAAATCTAATTTTTTATATCTTCGATGAAAAAAAATTATTTTTGCTTTATTAGATCTTTCATTTATTATATTTATGTTAGAGAGTTTACTAATAAAAAACCTGAGGTAATTTTTTATCTTTTCATTTATGGATCCAAGAATGCAGAAAACATTTTTATATAAGTCATCTACAAAGTTTGTTGAGAGATTAGCAAATTGGGCTGCAAATCCTTGGAGAAGGTATTCGCTATTAGCAATAATTTTTTTGATAGGTTTTTTCATAGGTAGTTCTCTAGGTATGATTAATGGAGTACTAGCCTTGATGGATCCTGTAGGAGCATTTATTGTATTAATATTTTTGGAGATACTAATTAAAGCTAGATTTATTTTTCTAAAGTCTGAAAAACCAATAATACTTGTTAGGGTTTTTGATATGTTTAGAATAGGATTAACGTATGGACTTTTTTCAGAGGGCTTGAAACTATTATAAAAATAATTAATTTAATTAATTATTTTTTTTTAACCCCAGTAAATACAATAAAGCCATTCTTATTGGAATACCATTTTCTACTTGTTTACTTATAAGATTGATTGAGTTATCTTCTACTAATTTACTACTTATTTCTATTCCCCTATTCACTGGCCCAGGATGTAGAACAGGAACTTGTTTTTCACACCATTTTAAACTTTCATGTGTTAATCCGTATTGTGAATAATAACTATCAAGATCTGTAAGCATATTTTGTTTCATTCTCTCTTTCTGTAATCGAAGTGTCATAACTGCATCACTATTCTTTAAAGCATTTTTTAGTGATCTTTCTATGAAAACAGAACCTCTCTTATTAATGGGATCAAATCTTTGCCCTGGAGGAGGATTGAGAACAAAATCAATGAATTCCTCTGGAAGCAGGCTTGGAGGTCCACATAGTGTTACCTCAGCTCCACATGCAGTTAGAGCCCAAAGGTTCGATCTTGCAACTCTAGAATGAAGAATATCTCCAACTATTGTGATCTTTTTATTGAAAAGACTATTAGTTGATGGCTCATTTGGATTAAAGAAAGTAGCAAGTGTAAATAGATCCAAAAGACCTTGACTTGGATGGCTATGAAATCCATCGCCGGCATTAAGAATTGATGTATTGATGTTATTTATATCTACGTAATTAGCTAACTCTGCGGGCACATTTGTTGACTCATGCCTAATTACTAAGATATCAGCCCCCATTGAGATGTATGTGAGAATAGTGTCTAAAGGTGTCTCTCCTTTGCTTAGAGAACTTGCTGATACAGAAAAATTTTGAACATCAGCAGATAGTCTTTTTGCTGCAAGTTCAAAGCTAGTTCTTGTTCTTGTACTTGGCTCAAAAAATAAGTTGCAGATTAATCTTCCTTGCAGCGCGGGAAGTTTTCTAGAACTTGATTTATGGACATCTTTAAATCTTGTTGTTAGTTCTAAAACTGTTTTGTAATCCTCTAAAGAAAATGTAGATAGATCAAGAATGTGATTATGTTTCCAATTATTCATAATCCCTCAAATTTGGATGGTGACCAACACTCATTTTTTGGTGGAATTCGATCTCCTTTGGCCCTTTTGCTAACACTTCTACTATTTTGAAGGTACCAACGCCAAGGTATATCTTTAGCTTGCGAAATGCCAATTCTTGTGGTTTGAACAATATTTTCCATTCTCGTTAGATTTTCTCCCTCTGTTAACCAAAAATTATTTGCAGGTGACAAGGGTAAATTGTCAAAATTCCTATTTAATCCAAATCTTTTTGCCAATAACCCTGGCCCAGAAGCAATTCTCTCGTTTTCTCCATTTATTGCTATCGATCGCAGAAGTACACCATTTGCCCAGTCTTTCTTTCCGGTAACAATATTTACGCAACTATTAATGCCATATGAAAGGTATATGTAAAAGTTACCAGGTTCACCAAAAAGGGTTTTGTTTCTTAGAGTTCTCCCTGAGAAGCCGTGGCATGAAGCTTCTTCTTGAGAATAAGCTTCAGTTTCAACAATTACGCCCGCAAGAAAGCTGTTTTTTGATAAGCGCTTAATTAAAAAACAACCAATTAAGTCAGGTGCGACCAAATGAGATGGCCTTGAAAAGAATTCTTTTGTTAGAAGTGAGATTTGCTTACTATCTCTTTGTAATCCATATTACTTACTAATTAATAGATTTCTCTATCTTGCTGATGAATCTACCAACACTTAAAATTTTGTAAAAGGCATTCAGATGGCAAAATGGTAGAGGAACTTCTTTGCTAAACCAAAGCGCTAAGATCTTTTTCTAATAAAGATTAACTCTCATTATCTAAAGATCTTGTAAATTTTCTAACATAACCATGACTAAAATTTCTTCATCTGATGTTCGTAAGGTTGCAAAGTTATCTCGTTTAGAACTTCCAGAAGATCAAATCGAAACCTATACAGAGCAACTCGAAGAAATACTTTCGTATGTTGACCAGTTGCAAGAAATAGATACGGAAAATATCCCTCCAACTACTAGGGCTGTAGAGGTGGTTAATGCAATGAGAGAGGATTTAGTTGAAGTTAATTGCTCAAGAGAAGATCTTCTTAATCAAGCACCTCATAGGGAAGGTGATTTTTTTAGAGTTCCCAAAATACTTTAGAATCAGGAATTATCTTTGACTTTCAGTTCTGATTCTTGTTTTATGAATTAATTTTATATATTTTCTCCGCCAATTATTCGTTGGTAATATTCTTGCTATCGGTCTCATTTTACTTCTTCTTTCTTTGTGACTTCTAATCCCAAGTAAAATATCATAAAGAAAATTTATACTATCTTTTTTAGATTCAAAAATTCCCATTCTTTGAGGTGAACCTTTTTGATCTAAAAGTGGTTTTGTTGCTTCGTAAGCTGGTTTATATTCAAACCATGGAATAGAGGGCCATAAATGATGAACTAAATGATAATTTTGTCCCATAATCAGCAAGTTCATTAGTTTACTTGGATAAACTCTTGCATTTTTCCATCTATTTCTAGACTGAAAAGGTCTATGTGGTAGATAATCAAAAAATATTCCTAAAGTTACTCCAACCATTAATGCTGGTCCAAACCATAAATTATAAATAACATTCATAAAATTATATTTAATTCCAGCAATTACTATGCAAATAAATATTCCTCTCTCAATTCCCCATTGCATTAGTTCAAACTTTCTCCAAAGTTTCCGCTCAAAGAAAAAATATTCATGATAAAAAAATCTTGGAGCAATTAACCAAATGGGACCAAAAGTGCTAACTATGTGATCTGGGTCGTTTTTTGGGTCATTAACGTATTTGTGATGCTCTAGATGAACTCTTGTGAAAACTGGGAAACTAAAACCTAGTAATATTGCTGACCCATGCCCCATGAATTGATTGATCCATTTATTTGGATGGGCAGCATTGTGACAAGCATCATGAATAACGGTGCCTTCCATATGAAGAGCTAAAAAAGCTAATGCAACCAAAACTGGTAACGGCCAGTTCCCCTGATACCATTGCCAAACACTAACTATTGCAAGGAAATATCCACCAAAGAAAAGACCTAAAGTTACGTTTAAAGGCTTGGGAGGATCAAGATATTCTTGTATCTCATTTTGCCAGTCGCGTAATGACTTCAGTTTTTTCGTTGCCTTATTTTTGTCAGACCTCGATAAGCACTGGGTCATTGCTTGATGTGATTGAGGTTAATTGAGCTTGTACAGCTTAATTAAAAAATGCCCACCGGGAGACTTGAACTCCCACGACATAAAGCCACTGGTACCTAAAACCAGCGCGTCTACCAATTCCGCCAGGTGGGCCAAAGGTTTTCACCGATTGTTAATTGATTCTAGCAGCTCGTTGATGGCTATTTAAAGACTGTTTTTGATTCGCGAACGTAAAAAGATTAATGTAATTTTCATATTTTATAAGAGACATTTGAAATTTTCTTTTTATGACTCATGATTTTTAGTTGTTCAATAAGCCTTTTCCAACAAAATAAACTTATATTGAGAGAAATATGATTGTTTCTATTTTTGGATACTTATTTCTTTTTGTTGGGCTTTTAATATTGGCTTTACCTTTAGTTCTTGTCGAATTAAGCAGGCCTAGAGACTGGCTGATGGGCGGACTTTTTTTATTTTTAGGATTATTCCTTCTCGTGGAGAATGATCTTTTAAGAGGATCAATAGATTTACTTGTTATTTCTATGACAATTTTGTATGGAAAAATGATTTTAGAAATTATTCAAACTAGATGGAATCAATTAAGTTTTGAAGAAAAAAAAGGGATTGGATCTTTCCAGAGATGGTTTGAATCTTTGAAACAGATTGCTCAAAGTTTTGGAATTATTGGTAAAGGCTTTTTAAAAATTTTTACAAGTTTTACGACGAAATCTGAAAAACCGTTAAAAGAGAAAAAATGGGTTCATCCAGAATTGAAAGAAGAAGTTAAGAAGAAAGAAGGGGAGCGATTAGGTTCAACTGAATCCAATAAGACCAGAAATGAAGAATTATCTGAAAATGAAGAGACTTCTTGATAAGGTTAAATGGCATCAAGAGACCACGATGACTATTGAATATTTCTCAAAGTGAATAATGTGAATAAAGATTCTCAAAAGGACCGTCCCACATATAAAGACACTCTCAACCTTTTGCAGACTAATTTTGGGATGAGGGCAAATGCAACTCAAAAAGAACCTGAGTTGCAAGCTTTTTGGACCGAAAAAAAGATAGATTATGAATTAGGTTTAAACAATTCTGGAGAGACTTTTACTTTGCATGATGGCCCCCCATATGCAAATGGGACTCTTCATATGGGCCATGCTCTTAACAAAGTACTGAAGGACATAATCAATAAATTTCAAATAATGCAAGGTAAAAAGGTTTCTTATGTCCCAGGATGGGATTGCCATGGATTGCCTATTGAATTAAAAGTTCTTCAGTCTTTAGATAAAACTCAACGAGCTGAATTAACCCCTATTAAATTGAGAAAAAAAGCAGCTGCTTATGCAAAAAAGCAAGTTGCTCAACAAATGGATGGTTTTAAAAGATGGGGAGTATGGGGTAATTGGAATCAACCATATTTAACTTTAGACAAGAAATTTGAAGCGTCTCAGATCAAATTGTTTGGAGAAATGGTCTTCAAAGGATACATATATAGAGGCCTAAAACCAGTTCATTGGAGTCCAAGTTCTCAAACTGCTCTTGCTGAGGCGGAACTAGAATATCCGACCGGTCATGTTAGCAAAAGTATTTATGTGGGATTTAAAGTTGATCAAATACCACTTATCTTAACTCAAGAAATTTCTAATCAAGCTCCGGATCTATTTGATTCTGAAGGGAAATTAACAGAAGCTAAACTTGTGATTTGGACTACTACACCTTGGACAATTCCTGCGAATGAGGCAATATCTGTTAACCAAAAACTAGACTATGTAATTGCACAAAGTTCTGATAGATCATTAATAATCATTGCTAATGATCTTTTGGAAGAAGTATGTCAAATTTTAGGAGTGAATTATGAAAAAAGAGTATTAATCAAAGGATCACTATTAGATGGAATAGTATATAAGCATCCTTCATTTGATAAAAGAAGTCTTGTTGTTTTAGGAGGTGATTATATAACAACTGACTCAGGAACTGGTTTGGTACATACTGCTCCAGGTCATGGTGTGGATGATTTTAATACTGGAAAAAAATATAATTTGCCAATTTCTTGCCCTGTTGATGCAAAAGGTTTTCTGACTAAGGAGGCTGGGAAATTTGAAGGTTTAAATGTATTGAAAGACGCTAATAATGCCATAATCAATGATCTAAGCAACACTGGAGCTCTCCTTAAAGAAATTCCATATGAGCATAAGTATCCTTATGATTGGAGAACTAAGAAACCAACTATTTTTAGAGCTACAGAACAATGGTTCGCTTCAGTTCATGGTTTTAGGGATAAAGCACTTTCTGCTATAGAAAATGTTAAATGGCTTCCTGAATCAGGAAAAAATAGAATTGATTCTATGGTGAGAGAAAGAGGGGATTGGTGTATTTCTCGCCAAAGGACTTGGGGGGTACCCATACCAGTATTTTATGAAAAAAATGGAAAAGAAACTCTGCTTAATAAAGAAACTATTTCTCACATAGCTGATTTATTTACTATCCATGGTGCAGATATTTGG
The DNA here is from genome assembly GCA_003279655.1 of Prochlorococcus sp. AG-402-A21. Taxonomy (GTDB): domain Bacteria; phylum Cyanobacteriota; class Cyanobacteriia; order PCC-6307; family Cyanobiaceae; genus Prochlorococcus_B. Next base: position 13,497 of record QCHI01000006.1, read on the forward strand.
TGGGAATCTGAAGTATCTGAGCTATTACCTCCTTCTTATTTAAAAGAAGCAGATAGATGGCAAAAAGGAACTGATACTATGGATGTCTGGTTTGACTCTGGCTCTAGTTGGTCCTCAGTGATTTCAGGGAAAAATAATTTAAACTATCCAGCAGATTTGTACCTTGAAGGATCTGATCAGCATCGTGGGTGGTTCCAGTCTTCTTTATTAACCTCTGTAGCTGTGAATGAACATGCACCTTTTAAAAAGGTTCTTACACATGGTTTTGCACTAGATGAGAATGGCAGAAAAATGAGTAAATCATTAGGGAATATTATTGATCCATTGGTAATAATTAACGGTGGTTCAAATAAGAAGTTAGATCCTGCTTATGGAGCTGATGTTTTGAGGCTTTGGGTTAGTTCTGTTGATTACTCTGCAGATGTACCTATTGGATCAAATATATTAAAACAAATCTCTGACGTTTATCGTAAGATTAGAAATACTTCTAGGTATCTTTTGGGCAATCTCTATGACTTTGATTATAAAATTGATGCCATAGATGTTTCAGAATTGCCCGTATTAGATAAATGGATGTTAAATAGAACAGCTGAGGTAATAGATGAGGTAACTGAAGCTTTTTTGAATTTTGAATTTTCAAAGTTCTTTCAAACTATTCAGAATTTCTGTGTAGTAGATTTGTCTAGCTTTTACTTAGATATTGCAAAAGATAGGTTATATGTAAGCTCTAAATCTGACTTTAGAAGAAGAAGTTGTCAAACAGTTTTATCTTTGGTGATTGAGAAAATATCGGGCTTAATCGCACCAGTTCTATGTCATATGGCTGAGGATATTTGGCAGAATATTCCTTATGGCTTAGAGGAGGTTTCAGTATTTCAAAGAGGATGGCCTAAAGTACCAGATTTATGGAAAAATGATAGCCTTAATGTTCATGTTGCTGAACTTCGTAAGCTTAGAACAGTTATTAATCGTATGTTAGAAAGTTGTAGAAATAATCAAGAACTAGGTTCTTCTTTAGAGGCCTCAGTGAGAGTTGATATCTCTGATGAAAAAGTTAAAGCTGCTATCGAATGGTTATCTCAAAGTGAATCTAATAAGGTTGATGTTTTGAGGGATTGGTTTCTTGTTTCATCTTTGCAAATTGGAGGTGAACCTTGGGCTGAGGTCTTAGTTAGCGTAGAAAATGATATAGCTTCGGTGGATATTGCCAAAGCTAAAGGGTTCAAATGTGAAAGATGTTGGCATTATGAAGTTGAAATGAGTCAAAACCCAAAACATCGAAATATTTGTAAAAGATGTGAAAAAGTAGTTTTGGAAATTTAATTAGTTTTTAGAATTTTCCAGCAAACCGACCATTCTTTGGTAATTGAATAATCAACCATTGAAGTAAACCTATTAAATATAATATCAGAGCTAAATATGCAAAAAATGTAGCAAGTCCTGTGGTCCAATTGCCATCTAACACAAATTTTACAATTGATTTTGTTGTAATAAATGAGTTATATGGAATTTCCCTCCAGGTATCGCAATAGTTCCCTTTAATTGAATTCAAACATCTCCAACTAAATATATGAAGTCCTGTATTTAGGATAGTCCAAAAAGAAATAGTCCATCGCCAAATTCGTGTTGTTAAAGCAATTGGTTTATAAATAGGCATTTCATCAATTTCTTCATTCAGATCAAACCAAAACCAAATAGAACTAAACATAATTATTGGCGCAATTAATGAAATCAATTGTCCTAATTGACTCTCACCACTAAGAAATAATAGGTTTATCGCATAAAGACTAGAAACTTTCCAGTAAATTGATAAAAGTCTATCAATAGAACTAAAATTTGATATTTTTGCCCAAATCAATAAAAATAAAGGGAGTCCAAATGCGAAGGTAGCCGCAATTCGATATGAGAGCCAAACTAGAATTTGGAATTGAGGTTCAGTCAAGAAAAATATCTCATTCATATGTATTATCAACCTTGATGTATTCTTTTTATGAGTATTCTTAATTATTAAAGTATTTTCTCTATATTTGAGATCCTCGTGAATCGACTAATTGATGTTTTTATAAGCCTCTTGAATATAGATAACAGACGCTATTGAACAAAAATATAAATTTTCTTTTAGATTTACGCACTTATAAAATCTGAATTCACTTGCTAGGATATGAAATTGATTTATTAATATAGGGTTTCATTTTGTGAGACAGCATGTAAATCCTCTAAGTCAATTCTTTCAGTTACCTTTATCACTGCCAAGTAAGTCTATTCTTTTCAAGAATCCTCATTATCCAATTCATTTAGATATTGGATCTGCTAAAGGTGAATTTCTAATCGAATTAGCATTAAAATTTCGAAACTGGAATTTTTTAGGGCTCGAGATAAGAGAAACTCTTGTTCATTCATCTGAAAGAAAAAGGAAAAAATTGGGATTGCAAAATTTAAAATTTCTATATTGTAATGTGAACATTAGCTTAGATGAATGGCTTTCAGATTTAGATCTGGATCAATTAAAAAGAGTTTCGATTCAATTCCCGGATCCATGGTTTAAAAGAAAACATATTAAAAGGAGAGTTTTAAAAAAAAGTCTTCTTCATTCAATTGCAAGATATATGTGTAAGGATGGCGAACTATTCATTCAAAGCGACATATATGCACTTATTGAATATATGACTAATACTATTGATGAAAGTATCTACTTTGATAGAAAAATTGTGAAGGGATTAGAATGGCTTGAAAAAAATCCTTATGAAGTATCTACAGATAGGGAATTATTCGTTCTTAAGAAAAACATGATAATATATAGAGCAATGTATACTAGAAATAGGACACTATTCATTGATTAATTAGATTTATAGTTAATACCTTCATATGCTTTTTGGACGCACTAAAAGTGTATATAATTAGTTGACAAATAATTAACTCTGATGATTGATACTACAAATTCAGATAAAGACCTTACTATGTTTCAGAAATATTTTTTAGTTTTCCTTAGTATTTGCCTGGTTGTTTCTTTATTCTTTATACGTAATGGTTTTAAAGCAAATCTTATGCTTGACCAATTAGCAAAAAATTCCCTTTTACCTGAGCAGGCCTTAGCAAATGGAAAACCTACAGTTTTTGAGTTTTATGCAGATTGGTGTGAAGCTTGTAAGGAAATGGCTCCTGACATGACTAATGCAATAAAACAAAATGCCAATAAAGTCGATATTGTTTTATTGAATGTTGATAATTCTAGATGGAGTGATTTAATTGAAAAATATGATGTGAATGGTATCCCTAAACTTACTTTTTTTGATAATGAAGGTAAATTCAAGGGCTTTACATTAGGTGTTAGAAAATATAGTGAATTAAATGAAATATTTATTTCTTTAATTAATAATTCAGAATTACCATCTTTTACTCAAGAATCAAATTCGAGTGATTTACCTTCAGAAATTATATCTAATGAAAAAAGTTTTAATAATATTATTAAAACAGAAGCTCCTAGAAACCATAGTTAATTTATCCAATTTAAAGCTGATGCAACTACTGGGTATTCTTGTGAAAAAATATTTTTGCATTCCTGTGCAATATCCATATGCTCTTTTTGAGTACCATGGCCAGTTCTTAGTTTTATGTAATGAATCCAAGAACGACATGAACCTGTCATATAAATCCTAGTTGGTGTGGCTAGAGGAAGTACAAATCTCGCACATTCTTTAGCTATCCCAGCTTCTAGCATTTCTTCATAAAGTTGTTTATTTAGATTGAATTGAAGTTTCATCTTTTCATTAAATTTATTGATAATTTCTTCTGATAAGTCTGAGATTGAATTTTGTCTATTTTTATTATCTTGCCTTCTTAATGCTGGTATGGGGATTTCTCCTAACTGCCTACTATCCGCATAGCGTTGAGAGAATTCTTGAAAAGTAAATGATCGATGTCTTAATATTTGAGCAGCAATTCCTCGAGTAGTTTCTATTTGCAAAGTCATGTAAGCTTGTTCAAAAACACTCCAATGTTCATTTTTGATGCAATATCCAAGTAATTTCGTAAAGTTATCATTATCTTGATTTTTGGGATTACTAACCCTTGCAATATATGCCATGCTTTTTTCAGCATCTGGTGTAGAAGTTATTAATTGAACAAGACTCATATTTAAACTTTTGCTAGAGTAACTTTTTCTTGTTGATGTTGATATTTACCTTTTCTGTCACTGTATGTTGTTTCACAAGGATCACCTTCAAAGAAAAGTAACTGACAAATTCCTTCATCCGCATAAATTCTGCAATCGGCGCCAGAACTATTACTGAATTCAAGTGTTAGATGTCCCTCCCAACTTGCTTCTGCAGGAGTTGTATTTACTATGATTCCTAAGCGAGCGTAGGTGCTTTTCCCAAGGCAAATTACAGTAATATTAGGTGGAACTTTCATTCTTTCTAATGCAACGCCAAGGCCGTAAGAGTGTGCAGGTAAAATAAAATATTTACCATCCTCGTCTTCTTTTAAATCTGTAGGCTCTAAATTATCAGGATTAAACTTTTTTGGATTCATCACTGTTCCTGGGACATGCCTAAAAATCAAAAACTCTTTTGAAGAGAGACGCAAGTCATATCCATATGATGAGCAACCAAAGCTTAAAACGGGTGATTTTTTTGATTCCGGTTCAAGATGTCGTATTAGTTTTTCTTGAAAAGGTTCAAGCATTCCTAATGAAGCCTGTTCTGAAATCCAACGATCGTTTTTCAACATTTAATTGCAGCGTAATTCAGTGATTTGATCAGCCATTCCCATTATTTTAGGGGGGATTGATGGTCCTGTAAGAATAATATCTGTGGATGATGGTCGATTATTTATCACGAAAATTAAATCATTTTCTTCAATGAAACCAAGGCTAATAGCCATCCCTATTTCATCAAGAACGATTTTATCTAATTTGTTTTCAATTAAACGTGCTTTACAAAATTCCCAAAGTTCTTTTATTGCTTTTTCTTCCTGTTTTCTTTTTAAAGAAAGTTTTACCTCAGATGTTTGCTCGGGCAAGCACGTTTCAATGGCTGGTCTTAGCCAATCAAGTCTTCTGCAAAGATTTATAGCTCCATTAGGTCCTTGATTCACTCCACCTCTTAAGAATTGCGCTATTAAAACTTTGCTCCCCAACCCTGCAGATCTAATTGCCTCACTAAGAACAACAGAAAAACTACCTCTAAAAGTAGAAGTATGGATTTGAACTTGTCCTTGTGTCTTAACTAGTTGTAAAGGCTTTCTAATGGGAGTAGGTCTGAGAGAAGTCTCCGTTGAAGACGATGAACCTCTCTGTTGAGTATTAATGCTAATTCGTGCATTCATCTCAATTTTTATCAAGGTGTCTTGAAATTAATCTAGCGGTATAAAATTTCTAATCAACTAGTTCAACACTATCTGTGGTGTATGAAATGAAAATACTTAATTATTTAAATTGTTAGGCACCAAAGTCTTTCAAGTAAAAGCGTGGATGTCATATTTGATACGTTGTTAGTGAAAACTTTAGCTTTAGAGCGTAAAAAATATAGAATACTCACATAGGTTTCAACTTGGATTCCCAACTTAGCTTCAAAAAAGTCGCCATGGCTACATATCGTTTGTTCTCAACTTATTAATCTTTTCTGAACAATAAATTAAACATGGTCACTTCATATCGTGGCTTTACTCGTTTCAATCAACAAAGAAATAACCAGATGAATGGTAGTTCATCATCTTCTTTGCCGCCTAACAAAACTCTCCTAGATGTGATTAAATCCTTGGAAGGGGTTTCTACTGAAATTGTAGATAGGTCAAAGACTATTTTTTTTCCTGGCGATCCTGCCGAAAGGGTTTATTTAATAAGACGTGGTGCAGTTCGCTTGAGCAGAGTTTATGAAACAGGTGAAGAAATTACAGTCGCTTTATTGAGAGAAAATAGTCTTTTTGGAGTTTTATCTTTATTGACAGGACATAGATCAGATCGTTTTTACCATGCTGTTGCGTTTACTCGCGTAGAACTTGTTGCGGCCCCAGCGACGTCAGTCAGGAATGCAATTGAGCAGGATGCTTCTGTTGGGTTACTCCTTTTACAAGGTCTATCAAGTCGAGTACTTCAAACTGAAACAATGATTGAAACCTTAACTCACAGAGATATGTCCTCTCGTCTTGCAAGCTTTTTACTTGTTTTGTGTAGGGACTTTGGTGTGCCTGGGGAGAAAGGAGTAACAATTGACTTAAGGCTTTCTCATCAAGCCATTGCTGAAGCAATAGGTTCAACCAGAGTCACTATTACTCGGCTACTTGGTGAGTTAAAAGCTTCTTCATTATTGGCAATAGATAGGAAAAAAATAACTATCTATGATCCAATAGCATTAGCAAAAAGATTTAATTGAAGGCCATTTCATACTAAGGTTTAGAAGAATTGTTCAATCCTTCTTCTTTATCTCAGTGACTGTCTGGTTGAAAATTCTTTTACTATTAATCCTCGGTGGAATACTTTCTACTCTCGGAGATCGCTTAGGCACGAAAGTTGGTAAAGCACGTCTAAGTATTTTTAAATTAAGACCAAAAAGTACAGCTGTTTTAATAACTGTTTTTACTGGAAGTATTATTAGTGCTATTTCATTCGCAACTATGGTTGTATTTGATAGGGATTTAAGGGTTGGATTGTTTCAGTTAGAGGATATTCGAGAAAAGATTATAGAGAGTGAAAAAGAATTAAAAAAATTAGAGAAAAATTTATATGCTTTTAGAAGTGGGAATGTAGTAATCAGTAGTGGACAAACTTTGGTAACCAAGACTATTAAATTAAATAAGAACAATGATACAAAAAAAATTATAGAAAATATATTACAGCAAGCTAATTTTTATGCTTTTAATTTAGTAAAACCAAATCAATCTGAATATCGAAGAATATTATTAGTTCGTAAAGATGATATTGAGAAGCTTGAAAATAAAATAACCGATAATAGAAGCTGGGTGGTGAGGATCAAATCAGCAGGAAACATACTTAGAGGTGAAAACTATGTTTATGCATTTCCTGAAGTCACATTAAATAAAATCATTACAAGACAAGGAGAAGTTATTGCCCTAGAAAATATATCTCTATCAAAGTCTGATGCTGAATCTATCAGTAAAAAGATCAACCTATTAATGGCTTCCACTTTGGCTGAGGTTAGGCGTCGAGGATCATTAACTTCAGAGTTGAAAATCAATGCTAATCAAATTAATAACTTAGGAAAAGATATAGCTAGTAAAAAAAAGGGAGATTTTCAAATTATTGCTAGATCTCTTGATAATAGTCAAAGCGCAGACAAAGTATCAGTATCATTGGAATTACAACCTCTTGAAAAAATCATGAAAAACAATAGTTAAATGAGTCTTTATATATCCATAGATCCTGGCAACAAAAAATGTGGTTTATTATTGGCTGATTTTCAATCAAGAACAGTTATTGAGGCAGGTATCTCTTCATTAAATAAATTTTCTGATTTGGTTGCTGTGTGGAATAAAAATTACCAGATTAAAAAGATAATAATTGGTGATGGGACTAATTGTAATTATATAGAGAATGAATTAAAAAGAAAAAATTGTCTCAATCTAAATTATGTTAATGAAAAAGGCTCAACTTTAAGAGCAAGGTTTAGATATTGGGAAATTTGGCCTCCAAATTATTTTTTAAGTTGGCTTCCAAAAGAAATGCTTTTTCCTCCTGAGAATCTTGATGCGATTGTCGCATTGGTTTTATTAGAGGATTTCTTACAATATAAATTCAATTGGCCTGAAACAGTGGATATTAAAACTTGGCTCTAACCGTAAAAATATAATCACCACCAGACTCAAGTTTATAATCGGCTTTAACTAAATAGCGCTCTAATGCATCTTTTATAAGCGCTCTTCCTAGAGGTGGTTCTACAAAAAGTTGTCCCTGGTTAAAAGCCCAAATAAAATTCCATTCATAATCACCTGCTCGAACAATTCCCTCAACTTTTTTTTGATTAAAGCATTGTTTATGAATCTGAAGATACGCAGTAGTTGATGGTTTGTTATACATTTTTAAAGTTATTAATTTTCAGGTTTGTAGGAATTTAGTCGAGTAGTTATCTTTTCCCAATTATTAGATGTGATTGATTCAATACAACTAATAATTTCCTGAATTATGAAATTTAATATTATAAATTCTTCTTTTGAAAATCTACCTAAAACGTGAGAAATAGTTTTGGATTTTCTCTCCTTTTGAACGTCACTGGGCGGGCCTATTCCAATCTTTAATCGCTTAAAATCAGCAGTACCAAGATGATTGATAATGCTTTTTAATCCATTATGACCTCCTGAGCTCCCTTTAGAGCGCACTCTTATTTTTCCCAGAGGTAAATCCATATCATCTACTAGGACTATTAATTGATGATTTTCAAAATTAAACCAATCTTTTGCAGATCTAACTGATTTTCCACTTTCATTCATGTATGTGTTAGGCAATAAAAGTCTTGTTTTCTCGGCACCTTCTCCATATTCACAAGTTCTCCCAAAGAGTTTTTTGCTTTCACGAAAGCTACAGTTATTTCTCTTTGCGATTTCTTCCAACACCATAAATCCAACATTATGTCGAGTTTTATAATACTCAGACCCAGGATTGCCCAAGCCCACTAATAATTTCAAGTCATTGGACAACATTTCAATTTTTCAGAATCATTGTTGATTCTATTAGTTAGATATATCTAATTAGTTTTGGAGCAATTAATTTTCTTTGTCCACTATGTTTTCATTTGATGACTCTTCTTCTGTCATGGCGTTTTGGATTTCGCGTTCAAATTCAGAAGAGGCGCTTTGAAGACCTTTTAGAGTTTTCCCAATTGTTCGCCCAAGATCAGGAAGACGTTTGGGACCAAAAATAACCAGTGCCAATGCGGCAATCACAGCTATTTCGGGCAAACCAACCCCAAAAATATTCATGGGCGAAACTCAACTACCCTAAAACTTAATCAATTTAGCCGTTCCAGTCGACGGAAAAACCTTGTAAGAGAAGTGATTGGTTGTAAATTTGGAGCATAATAACTAGAAAAACCAGTAGTAACAATCCTATAAAGGCCATTACGGGTGTCGCTCCCCAACCTGGTACAACTTTTCCTTGTCCAGAATTACCAATGGATTTTAGCAAAGATCCAAGTGCTGTTTTTTGTCCCATGTCGTTTCTCTTGGCTGAGATTTGTATCAGTCAAGGTATTGTATGAGAACTTGTCCAAAAGGAGAAGATACTGTAGAAACTTGTGATGGAATGACCTAAAAAAAAATGATATTTGATGAATGTGCTCTGAAATTAGGCTGAAAAACTAGAAAAATAACAAAAAAAGCAATTCAGGGTTTTATATATTTCGTATGAGAAAAAATAATCTTTCTATTTCTACATAACTATTTTCTCTGAATTTATTGGCTTTTATCGCTTTTCCAGGGATAAAAATTTGTTCCATTTCCAAAAGTCTGTAACACCTTTAGTTTTTTCATTGGAGTTATTGACTTCATAGGATAGGTTTAACTTCTAATTAGTTGGTTCGTAGTCATGCTTGCCCTCAAGATTTCCGTCTATACGGTCGTCTTTTTCTTTGTCGGGATCTTTTTATTTGGTTTCTTGGCGAGTGATCCAACAAGGACACCCAATAGAAAGGATTTGGAAAGTCCTCAGGATTAAAAATGACACGCTAATTACTGGACTAAATAAGTTCCTGTAATTGCTTTATTTAGTATTATCTTTTCTTCGGCTTAACTATCTTGGCGGCGGAGAAAGGATATTTATTTGCGTTAAACCTTGGGCTTCTAGGGTTTAGTGGTTTTTTGTCTTTATTTGAGATTTCTAAAGCAAATGAGGATTTACTTGAAAATTCATTTCAAGAGAAAATCCATAGTTATTCTGTTGGCAATTTAGTTGAAAACACTCAAAACTCACCTTTAAACAAATTAAAAGTAGAAAACAAAGAAAATATTTTAGTAACTGTAAAGATTTTTGCAGATAAGCAATATGATTATGATCAAAATATTTATCTAGCCGAGGGTAATGTCAAGGCAATATTAAATGGTGGAATCTTAAGATCTGACTTGCTCAGTTATGAGAAATCAACTGGTACTTTATCCGCTAAGGGAAATATTAGATTTAGAAAGGGAGGGCAATATTTTAAAGGTGAAGAATTTCAATTTAATTTATTAAAGAAAGAAGGAATCATTAAAGATGTATATGGAATTATAGATATAAAGAATGTCTTGAATGACTTAAAACTTGACTCTGATTTAGAAGAAATCCTAGTAAAAAAAAGATCATTATCTAAAAGGGAAAATAGTTACAATGATGGAATAGAATTTTTATTAGGAAATATTACATTACCAGAAAATAAAATTACGAAATCTAATAAATCAAGAGGTTTAATTAATAATTGGAGATTTAAATCAAATTCAATCAATATTTATGAAAAAGGCTGGAAATCCAACAAAATTATTTTTACGAATGATCCATTTAACCCTAATCAAATTTCTTTTGAGGGAATAGATGTAATCGCAGAAGAAGAAGATGGAAACTTGTTGATTACTAGCTCTAAAACTAATTTAATTCTTGAGAATAGAACTAAACTTTTTATAGGTAAAAGAATATTTGGGGGAAAGAAGAAAAAGAAAAATAAATTTCAGTTAATATATGATGCTAAAGATCGTGATGGACTAGTCTTGGTAAGAGGAAGTAATATCAAAAATATTAAAAATAATGTAGAACTTCAGTTGCAGCCTCAGTTTTTAATCAATAGAGCTATTTTGGGTAAAACTTATAGTTATAAAAATGGTCAAAATAAAGATATTAATTTTTCTGATTTGTTTGGTATAAATATAAAAATAAAAGCAAGTGATGTTAATTGGACATTAGATAGTGTCAATGATTTAAGTACATTAAATACATCCAGATTTTTTAGTGGATTAAGGCATTCAAACACTTTTAGAAAGTATTTTAGAATGCCTATAATAGAAGACTCTAGTTTTAATATTTTTACTAAATATAGATCTAGAGCTTGGAATGGCTCGATTGGTGAGACGGAGATTAAATCTGCATTTGGAGGATTTATTGAAAAGGAGAAATATTTTACAACTGGTGAATTTAAAAATAACTTAAATATTCAAATAGGAACAGCTAAATATGAAGCAGAAAAATTCCAAAATGGTGACATGATTAATCTTTGGCGTTCTAGTATTTTTGCTTCTTTAGATAGTGAATATCAAATATGGAGTGACACTTCAAAAAAAAATTATGAAAATAAAACGACACTTTTATCACCTGTTTTAATTAATCCTGAGTTAGTCTTCAAAACTAATATTGATTCAGCCTATTTAAACTATATAAATTCAAAGGATCAAGGCTTTTTCAAGCTGAGCCTTGGCCCTGAAATTAGACTAGGAACTTTAGAGAGAAATTTTCTTGATTATACAAAACTTTCGGTTATGCCAGGTGTGACAATTAAGTTTGGTAATAGTCCATTTAAGTTTGATAACGCTATTGATTTGAAAACACTAAATATAAGTTTAATGCAACAAATATACGGACCCTTGATTTTTGATGTTATCTCTAATTTAAATATTGATAATAGTTCGAAAAATTATGGAGAATATTATGATACAAAGTTAGGTCTTTTATGGCATAAAAGATCTTACGAATGTGGAATTTACTATCATCCTAATAATCATGCAGGAGGATTATATTTTCGTATAAATGGCTTTAAATTTGGTAATTCTGTAAACCCAGTATTTTAGATTTCTTATTTGAAATTATTTAGATAAGGAAGGTTTTTGACTGTAATATTGATTTTTTCCTCTTCATCCAATAGTTGAGAAGTAGCATCCCATTTCCCTGAATAAAGCATTTTGTATGCTCCTCGTTCCAGATTGAGCCTAAAGCTTTCTTTTTGATTGGAAATTGAAAGTTCCTTAAGATTGAAATTCCAAATTTGATTAGAGTCCTCATTAACTAGATTTTGTAATTTACTAATTTCTTGTTTTGAAGCCGTCATACAAGGTATGCCAAGTGCAAGACAATTTCCAAAGAAAATTTCTGCAAAGCTTTCCCCGATAATTAATCTTATTCCCCATCTCATAAGAGCCTGTGGAGCATGTTCGCGACTTGAACCACAGCCAAAATTATCATTAACAACAAGAATATTGCTTCCTTTATGCTGGTCTAGATCAAAGGGGTGTTTGCCTTTAAGTTCCTTTCTGTCATCTGCAAAGACTTGTTCTCCTAATGCAGAAAAACTTACACATTTGAGAAATCTTGCTGGAATAATTCTGTCAGTATCTATATCATCACCTTTGATTGCCAAGATGCGGCCCTTGATTAGGTTGATTTCTCCTTTTGGAAATTCCTGTTTCATTGATGGATAACGTTATTTGTAGTTTTATTCTTGGAGTAATGTTCTTACATCCGTAACCTTCCCATTGATTGCAGCAGCAGCAACCATAGCTGGACTCATTAATAAGGTTCTTCCATTTGCAGACCCTTGCCTCCCTTTGAAATTTCGATTACTTGAACTAGCGCTTATTTGTCTTCCTTCTAACTTGTCTGGATTCATTGCTAGGCACATTGAACAACCTGGTTCTCTCCATTCAAAACCTGCCATAAGGAATATTTGATCTATTCCTTTTTGCTTGGCTTCTTTAGCAACCTTTTGGGAACCAGGTACAACAAAAGCTCTAATTCCAGCAGATACTTTCCGACCTTTAACAATTTTTGATGCCTCTTGGAGATCACTTAACCTTCCATTAGTACAGCTACCTATAAAGCAAACATCAATAGATGTTCCTTCTATGGGTTGGTCTGCCTCTAGATTCATGTATTTGCATGCATCTTTCGCTATTTGTTGTTCATTTTTTGGTAGTTCTTCAGGATTTGGAATTTTTTCTTTGATTGAAATCCCTTGACCAGGAGTTATACCCCAAGTAACTGTGGGTTCTATAGATGAACCATCCAATCGAATCTCATCGTCAAATTTAGCTTCTGAATCACTCGCTAAACTTTTCCACCATTTAATAGCTTTATCCCATTTTTGACCTTTGGGAGAATATTCTTTCCCTTTAAGATATTCAAAAGTAGTTTCATCTGGATTGATATAGCCACATCTTGCACCCCCTTCAATAGCCATATTGCATATTGTCATTCTTCCTTCCATTGAAAGTTTTTCTATGGCAGGACCAGCAAATTCATAGGCAAATCCGACCCCTCCTTTGACCCCAAGCAAACGGATGATATGAAGAATAAGGTCTTTGGCATAAACGCCCTTTTGCAATGAACCATCTACCCATATTCTTCTTACTTTTAATTTTTTCATAGCCAAACTTTGACTGGCTAAAACATCTCTTACTTGACTTGTTCCAATGCCAAATGCAATTGCTCCAAATGCTCCATGTGTTGAGGTATGTGAATCTCCGCAAGCCACCGTCATTCCAGGTTGGGTTAGACCTAATTCGGGAGCCATAACATGAACTACGCCTTGAGAATTGCTTCCAATTCCGTGAAATTTTATTCCATGAGTTTTGCAATTTTTCTCTAAAGTAGCCAGCATTTCCTCAGCGAGAGGATCACTAAAAGGACGCTGTTGATTTAATGTTGGAACTATATGATCAACAGTAGCAATTGTTAGATTAGGGAATTTGACTTCAAGATTTTTTTCATTAAGAGCAGAAAACGCTTGTGGACTTGTAACTTCGTGAATTAAATGAAGTCCAACAAAAAGTTGAGTTGATCCTCCAGGTAGTTCTTTTACCTGATGGAAGTTCCATACTTTGTCGTAGAGGGTTCCAGAACTCAATTGTCAAATCCAACAATTAGGACTTATTTGTCCATGATTATAGATAAACGTAATCTATCAAGAGCATTTAAAACGCTTAATTTTTGAATATCTTCTCTTGTCTTATTAGATCCAAATCTTTCCTCCCATGTAATGAGGGTTTTTGGACCCTTAATACAAAAATTGACTAGACCAACTGGTTTTAATTTACTTCCTCCATTCGGACCTGCAATTCCACTGACAGATATTGCCCAGTTAACTTTGAATTTTTTTTGGACACCTTCTGCCATTGACTCAACTACTTGCTTTGATACTGCACCATGGGTATTAATTAACTCCTCAGGAACACCTAATATTTTTTGCTTGATTAAATTGTTGTAAGCGATGACGCCTCCATGGAAAATTTTTGAAGATCCAGGAACTTTTGTAAGTTTAGAACCTATTCCACCTCCAGTGCATGATTCTGCAACAGCTATTGTTTCTTCTCTTTTCAGTAATAATTTAAATATTAATTCTTCAAGAGTTACATTATCTACTCCAAAACATTTTAATCCAGTGATTTGAGTTAACTCTTTTTCAATAGGTTTTATTAATTTATTAGTTTCTTCTAAATTTTCTCCTTTTGCTGTGATTCTTACCTTTACTTCTCCAGTGCTTGCATAAGTTGCAACAGTAGGGTTTTCCCCTTTCAGTAAATGTGAAATTTTGTCGGCTAGTAATGATTCACTGATACCCGAGAAATGTAAAACTTTGCTAGAAATAATTTTTTTCGAGAAATTATTTCTAATTAACCATTGTGCTGCTTGTTGAAGCCACATTTCTTTTAATTCACTTGGAACTCCAGGAAATGTAAGAATTGTAAAATTACTGTTTGGACTCCATATGATTCCAGGTGCTGTGCCTGAGTAATTGTTTATTATTTTGGAACCTTTTGGAACTAAGGATTGCTTCTTTTGACTTTGAGATAATTTACTATGCTTATTTCTTAGTTTATTTTTCAAGTCAATCAAAATATCATTTCTTTGGTCTAGTGGTGTGTTGAAAGTATCAGCAATTACCTGCATTGTTATATCATCAGGTGTAGGTCCAAGTCCACCAGTTGTTATTAGAATTTCAGAACGATTAGATGCCTCAAGTATTGCTTCTTTTAATCTAGCAGGGTTATCTCCGATAACGGTTTGTCTGAAATGTGGAATACCTAAAATGGCTAGTTGTTCTGCTATCCATTGAGAATTAGTATTAACAATATTTCCCAGAAGTATTTCACTCCCAATGCATAAAACTTCTGCTCCATAATTATTCTTTTTGTTAATATTGGTTTCTTTAAATGTTTTCACTATATAAAGGAAACTTATTGCAAAGTTCAGATACTTTTTTAATTGATTCTTCCTTTATTTTTTCATCGTTAGGGTTAAGCAGTCTATCTGCAATGATATTGCCAACATCCTCAAAGGCTTGTTCATCAAACCCCCTAGTCGTTAGAGCTGCTGAACCTAGTCTTAGCCCACTAGTAACAAATGGGGATTCGGGGTCAAAAGGGACAGTATTTTTGTTTGCGGTTATTTTAATATCACTAACTAATTGATCAGCAACTTTGCCTGTCATACCAATACTTCTAAGGTCAAGAAGAACAATATGATTATCAGTCCCTTTGCTTACAACAGAAATACCTCTTTTTTGAAGTTGATTGGAAAGAACTTGTGCATTTGAGATTACTCTTTGGCTGTAGAGCTTGAATGAGGTTTCAGAAGCTTCTTTGAATGCCACAGCCTTGGCAGCTATTACATGTTCTAAAGGACCTCCTTGGGTGCCTGGAAATACTGCCTTATCAAGCTTTTTCCCAAGTTCTTCATCTTTTGAGAGAATTAGTCCCCCCCTTGGCCCTCTGAGAGTTTTGTGAGTCGTTGTTGTAACTACATCACAATATGGGATTGGACTTGGGTGAAGACCACTTGCCACTAAACCAGCAATGTGAGCAATATCAGCTAATAAATAAGCGTTGACTTCATCAGCTATTGATCTAAAAGCCTTGAAGTCAATTTTTCGTGGATATGCAGAGAATCCACAAATAATTAGTTTTGGTTGATTTTTAATTGCTTTTTTTCTGATTGAATCCATATCAAGTATTTCGGTCGTTTTATCAACTTCGTAGTGGCATGTTTTGAACCATTTGCCACTAACATTTACAGGTGAACCATGAGTGAGATGACCTCCATGAGATAGATCCATTCCCATGATTGTGTCACCAGGCTTAAGAAGGCTTAAGAAAACTGCAAAGTTAGCTTGTGCTCCGCTGTGTGGTTGGACATTTGCCCAATTGGCGCCAAAAAGGTTTTTTGCTCTCTCTATTGCTAACTGCTCAATTCCATCGACATACTCACAGCCTCCGTAATAACGTTTGTTGGGAAGACCTTCAGCATATTTATTTGTTAGTACTGATCCCTGTGCTTCCATTACTGCCTTTGAGGCGAAATTCTCACTTGCAATAAGTTCTAAATGAGTTTCTTGTCTTGATAATTCATTGTTTATTAATTTCGCAATACTTGGATCACATTCCATCAAAGAAGATTGAATAGTCACTTTATTCTTTTATTTATGATGTGATAGTAGGCATATGTTTAGAATAATGAGAAAAAACTTTCTCTTATTTTCTGGTTATATAAGGATTTACAAATTTTTGAAACGCGCCTGGAGAGATTCGAACTCCCGACCCTCTGATCCGTAGTCAGATGCTCTAATCCGCTGAGCTACAGGCGCATAAAAAAACAATATCAGATTGACTCCCAAAGAATAGGAAAATATGTTTGTATCTATGCCTTAAAAATTCATTGAAATAAGATCCTGAAACTTAAAAAGTTATTTTTCCATTAATTTTTTCATTTTGAAATAGTAACCAATCTCTATCTAAGCTAACTAGTAATGGAAAAACTATGGTTTCATGTCCACTTCTATCGATTCAGCGCAAATTAATGAGCTAGCGGTTTTAATAGCTGACAGATTATTTATTCAAGTTGGAAATTGGAACCTTTATCTAGGCGATGCTGGCCTTGCAAAGGACTTAGCTATTGAATGTCAAGCCAACTTTGATCAAGGTGCAAATGTTGCATCTAGAAAAGGTCTTGAAGCTATTGAAGTAAAACTTGGCGGAGGTAAAACGAAATTGCCATTATTAGAATTAATTCCACCAAATCAATTTTTTGACCTTGAGGAGATTTTAGAACCCTATTGCAGATAAGATTTGATCAATTGCTTTGTTATTCTTGCTAATCATTCAGGTGACTAATGCCAGAGAGGTTGTAAGGCAGCGAATTGGTCGTTTAGGAGAAAGACTTATAGGAAAAATTACTGATGCTGATGCACAGGTTGAAAAGGAATTAATGAAAGAGATGGAAATAGCTTTTCAAGAGTTTGGTATTGAAGCAAGAATTCTCTCAGTCAGTGGAGTGAAAACTGATGAAATGAACTGTTTAGAAATCCCACTTAAAGTTAGATCAGAAAAAGATGTTTTTCTTAAAGATGAATAAATCTCTCTTTTAGAAACTTATTTAATCTATCAATATCATCAACTTTCAGAATAATTGCTAGACAATAGAATATAACAAGACTAACTCCAGATGACATTAAAATTTTAACCAATAAATTAAAGAAACTATAGGGTAAATTTATTATTTTAAAACTCAAAAATGAGCTAATAGCAGAGATTAAACCAATTAAAATAATTCTAAGATTTTGATATAATATTATTGATAATTTTAGATTTTCTATTTTATTATTTAATTTTAATATTAAAAGTATGAAAGCAAAGAAATTAACAAATGTAGTTGAATATACTAAACCATTCACTCCTAAGTTGATTGGCGATAGTTCCCCCCATGGACTAGTTCCTCCTATTAAAAACCAGTCAAAAAATAAATTTAATAATATTGCTATAATTGATATTCTAAAGGGTGTTTTTGAATCTTCAAGACCATAAAATACTCTAACTAACAGATCTCTTAATAAATAAAAAGGCATTCCAATTCCATATGCAATTAATAGTTGACTTACAATATCTATAGCGTTTTGATTAAATGAACCTCTGCCATAAACTAATGTAACTATTGGAACAGATAGTGAAACAAATATCGAACCTAAAAATACCATAGATGACGATGAAATGATTAATCCCTGATGGACTTTTTTGATCAATTTGAAATGATTTTTTCTAGCTCTTAAGCTTACAAAAACAGGTAATAATGGAATTAAAATAGAATTTGAGATTATTCCAAGAGGGGCTTGAACTAAAAAGTTTGCGTAACTTAGAGCAGCTGCAGCTCCAACTATTTTTGATGCAAAGAATAAATCAGTAAAAACATTGATTTGCATCATTCCTGTAGAAAGTGAAGCAGGTGCAATCATTCTCCAGGCTCTTATTAGTTCTGAATATTTTGTTTGGATTGAAAAACTTATAGTAAATATTCCTTTTTTAATTAGAAAAGGTACTTGAATTAAATATTGAGATAGCGCTCCTATAAATGTAGCTTTTGCAAGAATAACTCCTCCATTCAAATTTAATTCATATATATCAGCTGAATTTTCTTTATTTATCCAAAAGTTTGATATAGAAATTATAATTATTAAACTTGAAAGTAATGGTGATATAGACGGGATTAAAAATTCTTTTTTCGCATTTAGAGATCCAAAACCTAGGCCTATTATCCCAGATAAGAATATAATAGGAGACATTATTTTTAATTGATTAGAGGCTATCTCTTTGATCTCAGGGGTTAAACTCGGTCCAACTAAATTAATCAATAAGTCGGATGAAAAGAAAATAAAAAAACTTATTAATAATAGAGTTAGAGATAAAACATTATTGATTGAACTTAAAAATAATCTACTTTCAACTTTGTTTTTATCTGCTAATAGTGTAACCATTGAGTTATGCAATGGCCCATTAATACCTCCTAAAAGAACTAAGAAAAATCCAGGTATAATATAAGCATAATTATATGCATCATATGCAGCACTAATTCCGAAAGCACCAGCAATAACTAATTGTCTTGCCATACCTCCAAACTTGCTTAATAAAGTTCCTAAACTTACGACGAAAGCAATTTCTTTGATTGATTTCGGCATGTTAGATTTTAAAAAAGAGAGCTTTCATTTTTCTAGAATATTTTTAGTTCTTGTTTTAATTGGATGTTAATTAAGTGATTGAGATTGGTAAAACCATTATTGAGTTCCCTCCCCTTGTAGAGGGAATCTTAATTAAGAGATATAAAAGATTTTTGGCTGATGTTGAGTTGGTTAATGGTGAAATTGTTACTGCTCATTGTGCAAATACAGGACCAATGAAAGGGGTTTTGTGGCCTGGTGGTCGAGTCAGACTTAAGTACTCTCCTTCTCCTAAACGTAAATTAGATTGGTCTTGGGAGCAAGCTGAGGTGCCAAGTCATAATGAACTGAAGAGATGCTGGGTTGGTATTAATACATCTCTACCCAATAAATTGATTAGGAATTTGATTGAAGCAAATGGTTTACAGAGGCAATTCGGTTTAATTGCCAAAATCAAGCCTGAAGTCAAATATGGGTTAGAAGGTAAAAGTCGAATTGATTTATTACTTAAACCAGAAACAACAAACTCAGATAATAGAGATATCTATATTGAGGTTAAAAATACCACTTGGTGTGAAGAAAAATTGGCTTTGTTTCCCGACACTGTGACTACAAGAGGTCAAAAACATTTGAGGGAGCTAATGCGTATTTGTATTAGTTCAAGAGCGGTATTGATTCCTTGCATAAGTAGAAGTGATATGGAAATTTTTGCACCTTGTGATTTGGCAGATCCTTTATATGGGGAATTATTTAGAGAGGCAATATCTATGGGTGTAGAGGTTATTCCATGTGCATTTGGTTTCTTCTCAGACCACATAACTTGGGAAGGTGTTAAATCCTTTCAGGTTTCACAAAAATAAAATATCCAAAAATATCTATTTTTACTATTTGACCTAGTTTTTGAGTTTGATTTTTAATTATGGGATTTAAATAAATATGAAAAGTTAATCAATTTGCATGAAAAATGTGTAAATAAGAACAAATCTGTAGTACTAAACTCTTTTTTTGTATCAACACCTACATCTTGTAATTATCAGTTGCATACATATTAATAAGTGTATAAATTTTGGATTAACTATCCATTTCTTTTTCTCGAAGTAAGCATCATTTATGACCACTGCTTTGCAATCGCCTCCAAGGCGAAGTACTTCTCGTCTCCAAGACGCAAGTCTTTTGAACGGGCCAATGCTTCTTCTAAGAAGCATTAAAGGTTTTAGAAGAAGTCAATCTTGGGCATGGCTAGCCTCTATCCCTTTGGCGCTTTTAGGATTAGGTGTTTTCACTTTCTCTGCAAGAGCTGAGGTTGCACTTTCAGATTTAACTGGACCTCAAGCTGCTGCATTCTTGGCAGATAACCTTTGGTTATTTATAGCCACAATCCTCGTTATTTTTATGAACGCAGGATTTGCAATGGTTGAAGCTGGTATGTGCCGCCAAAAAAATGCGGTAAACATATTAGCTAAAAACTTATTTGTTTTTGCTCTTGCTGTTACTGCCTATTGGGTAATTGGATATTCCCTAATGTACGGCGGTTCAGTAATAGACGGATGGCTTTATTTCCAAGGCTTATTTGTTGATCCTGATCCTTCAGGTGCATTGGAATGTGCAGCTGCTGGTGACACAGGTTGTCTCGTTCCAGCAGTTGATTTTCTTTTTCAGTCTGCTTTTGCTGGTACTGCTGCAACGATCGTTTCTGGATTGGTTGCTGAGAGAGTCAAATTTGGTGAATTTGTCGTTTTCTCTATAGTGTTAACTGCTTTCATCTACCCAATAGCTGGTAGCTGGCAGTGGAATGGAGGATGGCTTTCTGAACTTGGCTTTATTGATTTTGCTGGTTCATCTATCGTTCACTCAGTTGGAGGATGGGCAGGTCTTGTTGGAGCAATGCTTCTAGGACCCCGTATTGGCAAATTTGTAGATGGCAAGGCACAAGCTATGCCTGGCCATAATATGGCTATTGCAACTTTAGGAGCGCTAATTCTTTGGATTGGTTGGTATGGATTTAATCCTGGCTCCGAATTGGCAATGGATCAATATGTTGCTTATGTTGCCGTAACAACAACATTGGCAGCAGCTGGTGGCGCAATCGCAGCTACAGTTCTATCTACCATTACTTCTGGTAAACCTGATCTGACTATGATCATCAACGGCATACTTGCTGGATTAGTAAGTATCACTGCTGGATGTGGCAATATGACTTTTGCTGGATCTTGGCTTGCTGGCGCGGTGGGTGGATTAATAGTTGTAGTTGCAGTAGCTGCTTTGGATTCTGCAGGTATTGATGATCCAGTTGGTGCATTCTCAGTTCACGGTGTTTGTGGAGTTTGGGGAACTGTTGTTATCGGCCTTTGGGGCGTTGATGGCATGGACCCAGGTGCTGCAGGAATTGGTCTTCTCAATGGAGGAGGAATTAACCAATTCTTCATTCAAGCGTTAGGTGCAGCTGCTTATGGTATCTGGACTGTGATTACATGCTGGATTGCTTGGCAAGTTATTGGAGGCTTCTTCGGAGGTATCAGAGTTAGCGAAGCAGAAGAGACACAAGGTCTTGACATTGGAGAGCATGGAATGGAGGCTTATCCTGACTTTGCTTCTAGTTAGTTAACTTGTTTATTTCTCTAACATTAATCTAAAAAAAGCCCGGAATATATCCGGGCTTTTTTTAGTGTGGTTTAATAGTGATGTGCATCCTATCAATTTGCTTAAAACTATTTAATTGAAATGGATACTCAAGCATTCAAGCAAACTCTTCATAAATCAGATAGATATAATAGGAGAGGATTTGGCTCTGCAAATAAACGAGCTCAGGCCCTGGCAGAGGCTTATCAAAGTGGATTGATCGGATCAATCAGAGATAATGGAAATGAATTGGATCATGGTCGACTCAAAGTTAAAATTGCAGAGGCTTTTGGCTTTTGTTGGGGAGTAGAAAGGGCTGTAGCCATGGCTTATGAGACTAGAAAGCATTATCCGAATGAAAAGATATGGATTACTAATGAAATTATTCATAATCCTTCTGTAAATGACCAGCTTAGGAAAATGGATGTACTTTTTATTACTGAGGAGAAAGGAATTAAAGATTTTTCAGGCGTAAAAGATGGAGATGTTGTAATTCTTCCTGCTTTTGGTGCAACTGTTCAAGATATGAAAATGCTTCACGATAGAGGCTGCCATATTATTGACACCACTTGTCCATGGGTTTCAAAAGTTTGGCATACAGTTGAAAAGCATAAAAAACATACATTTACTTCCATTATTCATGGGAAATACAAACACGAAGAAACACTTGCGACCAGTTCTTTTGCAGGAACTTATCTAGTTGTATTTGACTTGGATGAAGCAAATTATGTCGCTGAATATATTCTTGGTAATGGAAATAGAGAGGAATTCTTAAAGCGTTTTGCTAAAGCATCTTCCACTGGGTTTGATCCAGATAAGGATTTGAAAAGAATTGGGGTCGCGAATCAGACAACAATGCTTAAAAGCGAAACTGAAGAGATAGGTAAATTATTCGAAAAAACGATGTTAAAACAATATGGTCCAGCTGAATTAAATGAACATTTTATAGCTTTCAATACTATTTGTGATGCGACTGAGGAAAGACAAGGAGCCATGTTTTCCCTAGTTGATGAACCCCTTGATCTTATGGTTGTTATTGGTGGTTACAACTCTTCAAACACTACTCATCTTCAAGAAATAGCGGTGAGTAGGGGTATTCGCTCTTTTCATATTGATACTCCAGAGCGAATAGGAGAAGAGACAAATACTATTACTCATATGCCACTTGAAGGTGAATTAATTACTGAGAAGGAATTTCTTCCATCTGGCAATATTAGGGTGGGTATAACCTCTGGAGCCTCTACTCCAGATCGGGTAGTTGAGCATGTTATCCACAAGCTTATGAAAATAAGTGAAAAAAATTAATTAGGATAAATCACAATTTTTACACAATTTCTCGTAGGATAGATTATCAATATTTCTTGAAGATGGCTCAAACTACAAGTTCTAATATTAAAGATTCTGACTCACAAAAGGTTGAAGTCGTTGTACAGAGTCCCGAAGGGGAAGTAAATATTTTTGGAGAACTTTCAATATTAGTTCTTAGAGTTAGTTTTAGTTTGTTGATGGTTCATCACGGCTTGGAGAAATTAAATGATCCAGGGGGATTCGCTGAATTTGTTGTGGGTAAATACTTCAGCTTTCTTCCTGGTGATCCTGTTATTTGGACTTACATGGCCGCCGTTACTCAAATAGTATGTCCAATTGGTTTAGCGACTGGGGTTTTGGCAAGATTATCCTCCTTGGGTTTGTTATCAACGATGGTATTTGCGTTATATTTCCACTTTATAGATACTGGCCTAGAAGGATTTCCTTTCGCGGTAGTAGAAAATCACAATTACATATTTGAATTGTCAGCAATTTATGCTGCGATATCATTTTATTTTTTATGCGCTGGTCCTGGAAGGCTTTCACTCTTTAGAAAATCAAATAAAATAACTTATTATCCAAAAGGTACATAATTTAAGATTAATTTTTTTAAGGCCAAATTTGAATATTAATAATTAAAAGTTGATGATAAATAATTTTAGTGTAAGAAGTGTCTTTTACCAGTTAGAACCATTTTTATTCCTAATTCATTGCATGCATTAATTGAATCTTTGTCTCTAATACTTCCACCTGGTTGAATAATTGAGCTAATACCATAATCAGCTGCCATCTTTACAGTGTCGTCGAATGGGAAAAAGCCATCGCTAGCCAACACAGCCCCTTTTGATTTACTTCCAGCAGCCTCTAATGCAAGTTTTGCTGAGCCGATCCTATTCATTTGACCAGCTCCAATTCCTAGACTCTGCAGATTAGATGCTACAGCTATTGCATTTGATCGTATATGTTTTACGATTTTCCAAGCAAAAGATAAGTCATTTATTTCTTCTTGGGATGGGATTAGTTTTGTAACATTTTTCCATTCTGTTTGATCAATACTTGGCTCATCTAAATCTTGAATTAATAAACCACCAAGAATGCTTCTTATATGATGCTTATCTGCTTTTTTAATAGAATCAGCTTTTAACTCTAATAGTCTTAGATTTTTCTTTTTTGAAAGTATTTCTTTGGCATTTTTATCAAAAGATGGAGCAACAATACATTCGATAAATATATTTTCAAGTTCTTTTGCCGCAGCTTCATCAACAGGACAATTGATAGCAATAATTCCACCAAAAGCGCTTACTCTATCTCCATCTAAGGCCCTTTTTAGAGCCGAGTATGGTGAATCTCCTATTGCGACTCCACAAGGATTTGTGTGTTTAATCACTACAGCTGTTTTTTGAAATGAATCATTTT
Source organism: Prochlorococcus sp. AG-402-A21 (assembly GCA_003279655.1). Taxonomy (GTDB): domain Bacteria; phylum Cyanobacteriota; class Cyanobacteriia; order PCC-6307; family Cyanobiaceae; genus Prochlorococcus_B. The sequence continues at coordinate 37,724 of QCHI01000006.1, forward strand.
TAATAGTATTTTCATATCCAAATTCACGAAGAGTAGATAATGCAGCCTCCAGATCAAGAAGATTATTAGTACTCAATTCTTTTCCTTGTAATTGATTAGCGCCACCCCAACCTTTCTCTGGTTCTCCGAACCATGAGGCATTTTGATGCGGATTTTCTCCATACCTAAGTTCTTGTATTAATGGTAAGCTTTGCAGCCAAGGACCTTTTCTTGCGGGTATTTTGTTGGCAATCCATTTACTTATCGTTAGGTCATAAATGGCTGTATGCTCAAAAGCTTGTTGAGAATAATTTTGTCTTAATTCATTAGTTATTGAATTTGATTTATATGCATCAATTAAGTTTGAATATTGACTTGGATTTGTGATTACAAGAACATCTTGATGGTTTTTTGCGGCTGCTCGGATCATTGTTGGACCGCCAATATCAATATTTTCTATTGCCTCCTCCCAAGAAACATTTTCTTTTGAAATTGTTTGTTCAAATGGATATAAGTTAACAACGACTAAATCAATTGGACTGATGTTTTGTGCTTTCAAATCCTCCAGATGATTTTCTTTATCTCTTCTAGCCAATATCCCTCCATGAATTTTGGGGTTTAGAGTTTTCACTCTTCCTTCAAGAATTTCTGGAAATCCTGTGTAATCTGCTACTCGTGTGACAGGCAGATTTTCTCTTTCAATTAACTTTGCAGTCCCTCCGCTTGAAATGATTTTGAAGCCCAATTCATTCACTAATTCTTTAGCGAGAGGGATTAAGCCAGTTTTGTCTGAGACACTTAGCAGAGCTATGGGTGACATCTTTATTGTTTAAAATCGGTTCTTCTCGATAACCTACGCATCAAAGAGGCATATTGCATTCAAGATGAATGAACTAATCTTATTAAATTCTGAATCCGCAACAAATAGATTAGTTTTACTTCATGGTTGGGGAGCTGATGCAAATGATCTAATACCTGTTGGAAAATTATTAACTGAAGGGTTGAAGGCGCGTTTTGAAATAGTTTCTTTTTCGGCTCCTCAGCCTCATCCAAGTGGATCAGGAAGGCAATGGTATCCTTTGTATCCTCATGAATGGGAAAAGGTTCCAAATGCAGTATTAGATCTTGAAAAGCGTTTAAATAATCTTTGCTTTAAAAACATACCTTTAAATAAAACATTCCTACTGGGTTTTTCTCAAGGTGGTGCCATGGCGTTAGAACTTGCAATAAGAAATAAATTTGAGGGAGTTTTTGCACTTAGTTCTTATCCCCATCCAAATTGGAAACCTTTAAAAGATATGCCACCTATTTTTCTTTGCCATGGAAATTTTGACGAAGTAGTGCCTAAAGCAGCTTCTCAGGAAAGCTTTGATATTTTATTGAAAAATGGAGTTCAATCAGAGTTATATTTTTTTGATGGAGGCCACGAAATAACTAATGATCTGATTGAACATTGTAGAAAAAAATTAAAAAAAAATTTCTAAGTTAAACAAAAGCGTATTCATACTCTTCGATTTCTTCCCAATCATCTGCTGTAAGTTCTAAACCAGCAAAAATCTTGTCCTCACCAAGAAATTCAACAATCACTCTTAGCGAAGGGAAAAGAAAGTGATTCTCCTCAGCATACTGAGCGCTAAACAATCCTTTCTCTCCCCAGAAGAAGCGATCAGTAGTATGTTCGTTGCGACGCACATTTAATATTGCTGGTGCGAATAAACCTTCTTCTGCAATAAATCGTCTTGCCGCAGTTACAGGTTTGTGTTGGCCTGTTCCTAAATGAAAGATTGGGACATGGGACATAACTCGCTGACCGGCAAGTCTGCGTCTGCTAATTCTTTTACGCTTCTTAGACATGAAAAAACTACCTTTATTGGGGTGAGAGTGTTAGGGACTTTTCTTTTGAATTAGCTCTGGCTGAAGCTAGAGTTTTTTAGAAAAATAGATTTGACATTGAAATGGAAAATTAATCTCAAATAATTAAAAATGGACTACGGAGGTTACCCATCAATCTCTTCCGCAGAATCAAAGTCACTTAAAGTGCTCACTTTTTAATTAAATTTGAGATAACCTCCTGTTAGGGATCTAAAATCTTTATTCACATCTTAATACTTTTTTCAAATTTTTCAAGTTTTTGAATACTTATTTCCCCTTTTCTAAGATTGCATAATGAGCTCAAAGCAGTATTCAGAAAGGTTTTTGAATTTTGTTCAACAACAGTTGATGAGCTTTCAAGCTGATCAAGAATTGGAGCATGTTGTTGTTTATGTAGCTCGATCTGGAGATAGTGGGTCTCCTACTTTGGAAGTCGTAGGACAGTGGCCTAAGTCAGAAAAAATATTACAGCCAGTAGAAACTGATATTGCTCTTCGTACTCCCTCGTCAAACAGACGATGGTACCCGTTACAAGAGGGGTCGATATTACTTGGCGTTATTCGTGCGGAGCGACTTGCTTCTGATGAAGAATGGCCTGAATCCCTTGATCAAAGATTGCAATCAATGTCAACTCTACTGGCGAATTCTCTTGCCTCTGAACTTGATAGGAAAAGGTTGTTAGATCAATTAGATGATCAAAAGGAGCAGATATCATTAATGGTTCATCAATTAAGGAATCCATTAGCTGCTCTTGGAACATATGCAAAACTTCTTTTGAAAAAAATAGGCCCTGAAAGTGAACATGAAAACCTTGTAAAAGGCCTAATTTCAGAACAAGCACAAGTTAATAAATATCTTTTGGCGCTAGATCAACTTAGTCAGGTCAAACTACCTCAAGCTGATGATGGATCAAACAGATTGCTCTTACCTCCACTTTTGCCAACTGAGACAAATATCAGTGTAAAAAGCTTACTAGAGCCATTGATTGAAAGAGCTAAAGCTAGAGCTAATTTGCAAGGCAGAAAATGGTTTAGTCCTTCAGAATGGCCATCATGGATGGAATCAAGATCTATTTCAGAGGGTGTTATTGCTGAAATTGTCGCAAATCTACTGGAAAACGCATTTCGTTACAGCCCTCCTCAATCATCTATTGGGATAGAATTAATTGAGGATGGTATATGTATTTGGGATGAGGGTATCCCTATAAACGAAGAAGAAAGAGAAAAGATTTTTGAGAAAGGTTTCAGGGGCAAAAGTGGTTCGAAAATGTCTGGAAGTGGAATAGGTCTTGCTCTTGCTAGGGATTTGGCTAGACAATTAGGTGGAGATCTCAAGTTGGTTGTTAATCCGAGCAAATTTAAAAATTCTTTACCTGACTCAGGTAATGCTTTTGTTCTTAATTTGGAACCAAAATGATACTTAATAGTAATAAATTAGTTGTTTCTGTTATTACTAAACTTGCTCCATAGCTATCACCACTATGTCCTCCCAGATATTGATTTATTAATTTTGGGACTAACATCGAAGTTATTAAACCTGATGAAAAGCAATATATTAATAATAATGTGTTAGATATATTTAAGTTAGTTAAAAAGAGAAAAAGGATTATTCCCATAGAAATTATTATTAATGATGGTCTTATTTCTTTTGATATTCCTTTCCAGTGTTGATGATGAATGGAGCAAGATTCTTTTTTGAAAATGTATTCATAGTTTTCAATTGCAAAAATTTGAGAAATTCTCCCCCAAAATGCAGCTAATGGGAAGGCAAAAGGAGCGTAAAAACTGAGTTTCATTATTGCGGCTATTTGAAGAATCAATATGAATACTAAACTTTGCACACCTATTGCTCCCACTCTGCTGTCTTTCATTGCATCAATTCGCTTTGATGGACCTGCCCCAATCCCATCGGCCGTATCCATTAACCCATCAATATGAAGTCCACCGGTTACTAAGATGCTCATTGCTATAGATATCAAGCAGGCAGAAATATTTGGCCAATTGAAATATTTTAAAAAAAGCCAAGAAAAAGATTGTAAAAAGCCAATTAAAACTCCTATTGCAGGTGCAAAACGAGCAATTCTTTTGAATCTAGGTTTAACTATTGGCCATTGAGGCAAAATTGTGTAAAAAACCCATGCACCTGCAAGGTCATTTAGCCAGTTTTTAAAAATCAGAATTACAACCTCAACTTTTTCTTGTCTTTTAAATTAGTTATAACAAGTTTAAGTTATGGAGTATTTAGAAATAATTGAAAAAGCCCCTCTTTGATTTTCAAATAAAAAATAGATGCAATTCGACATTAGCTCGTGTCGGTTCTTTTAAAACCCCACATGGAGTTATAAATACTCCTAGGTTTATGCCAGTAGGGACTTTAGGAACAGTCAAGGGGGTTACATCTGAGCAGCTTAAGAAAACAGGAGCAGAAATGATTCTTGCTAATACTTTTCATCTTCATATACAGCCTGGAGAAAAGATTGTTCAAGATGCAGGTGGATTACATAAATTTATGAGTTGGAATAAGCCAATACTTACGGACTCAGGAGGCTTTCAAGTATTTAGTTTGGCAAAGTTAAATAAAATTGATGATGAAGGAGTTTCATTTCAAAGTCCAAGAGATGGTAAACGTATTTTTTTGACTCCTGAAAAAGCTACTGAAATTCAAATGGCTTTAGGGTCTGATGTCGCAATGGCTTTTGATCAATGCCCCCCTTACCCAGCGAGCGAATCAGACGTTGAGGAGGCTTGTAGAAGGACTCATCATTGGTTAGAGAGATGTCTAAATGCTCACAATAAAAATGATCAAGCAGTTTTTGGAATAGTTCAAGGGGGGTGCTTTCCTCATTTGAGGGAATTGAGTGCAAAAATTGTCGCAGGATTCGATTTGCCTGGGATTGCTATTGGAGGAGTCAGTGTGGGTGAACCCATAAATCAAATGCACAAAATTGTACGAGAAACTTGTCCTCTATTACCTCAAGATCGACCTAGATACTTAATGGGGATTGGAACATTAAGAGAAATGGCGGTAGCAGTAGCAAATGGAGTAGATCTGTTCGATTGTGTAATCCCTACTCGATTGGGAAGACATGGGAGCGCATTGGTTAATGGTGAAATATGGAATTTAAGAAATTCTCGTTTTAAAGACGATTACAGCCCATTGGATCCATCTTGTACTTGTGAAGCTTGTACTGGTGGATATACAAGAGCATATATTCATCATTTAATTCGCAACAAAGAATTACTTGGTCTTACACTTTTGAGCCTGCATAATCTTACACATTTGATCCGTTTTACTGCTGCTATGAGGCAAGCAATTATTGAAGGTTGTTTTTCAGAGGATTTCGCTCCGTGGCAGAGTGACTCTAAAGCGCGTCATACGTGGTAGCGTGCGTGCTTAATACGTCCATTATTTCTTAGGGATGGCACTGATTAATCTCGACTTGCTTGCTGAACTTCCGGTTGCTTACCAGGCTTTTGCACCAACAGTGGATGTACTTCCACTTATACCTCTTTTCTTTTTTCTGCTTGTTTTTGTATGGCAAGCGGCAGTGGGCTTTCGTTAATAGCGAATTTTTCTTCTAGATTTTTAAAAATTTAGGCGATTCATTAGAGGTTCTTAACAAAATAAAATTTTTTGCTCGAAGTCCAACCTCGGGCAAAATTTTTCTATTTTTATTAGTGATTTAATAATGCTTATCTATATCCCTTTGCTTAGTAAAATGTCTTCACTTGGCATTGAAACTGCCTTTTCAATTAAATCTGCTAGATGCAGTGCTCTAGATGCTTGAAGTCCTCCAACAGCGGGTTTTTCCTTGCCTCTAACGCATTGTAAAAAATGCTCCAGTTCTGCATAGAGAGGCTCGATTGATGTTGTACTTACTTCTTCAATAAAACCATCGTTCCTATAAAGGAGCTCTCCGTGATCAGCTGAATACCATTCATGAGCTTTTCTATGGATGTGAATATTGTGATTTAGGAAATCTGTTTCTATAAGACTTTGTTTGCAATGAGCACTCAAGCTTCTTATTTTTTTGTGACTCATTTTGCTTGCAGTCAGACTTGCTACCACCCCGTTTTGAAAACCCAGTGTCGCATTAACGTAATCCATGGGTCCATCTCCACTGCATCCTCCAACTGCAGCAAGCCTTATCACTTTTGAATTTGCAAGTTCAATAACTAGATCAATATCGTGAATCATTAAGTCCAATACGACTGAAACATCATTAGCTCTTTCGGGATGAGGGCTATGCCTTCTGGCTTCAAGAACTACAACTTCTTCATTAGCAACTACTTTTGTTAATTCTCTAAAAGCCGGATTAAATCTTTCTATATGACCAACTTGTAATAGTTTCTTCGCATTGTTTGAGGCATTAATCAAAGATGAGGCTTCTTCTTTATTTGCTGCTATGGGTTTTTCAATTAACACATGTTTTCCGGAATTTAGACATTCAAGGCCTACTTCTTGGTGAAATAATGTAGGCACGGCAATACATACAGCTTCTACTTGATGTAATAAATCCTTGTAATTTCTATACCAATTGCAGTTAAATTGCTCCATTGCTAATTTTCCTCGTTCTTCGTCTAAATCTGCAACTCCTACTAGTTCAGCATCTTTTAGAAGACTTAGTACTCTTGCGTGGTGCCACCCCATATTCCCAATTCCTATTACACCAACTTTTACCGGAATAATATTTTTGTTAGCCTTGGAGATAGTTTTCATATTTTTTTATTATTAAAAAATTGACTTTTTTATAAATTATTTAGGAAGTGTTATTTTTACTTTATTTATTCTTGGACCTTCCATGGAGATGATTTCAAAAACGATTTCATTATGAACCAAAGTTTCACCTGTGTTAGGGATTTCTTGGAGTTTTTCTAATACAAATCCAGCAAGAGTGTAATGATCATCAGCTTCTGGTAGATCTAGTTTAAGTTCTCTATTTAGTTCTATTACTTCTATGTCGCCAGAAGTAATCCAGGTTTTTTTTAAGTCATCAATAGGTCTTAGCTCAGATTCTTTATTATCAAATTGAATCTCATCGCCAACAATTTCACCTGTTAAGTCTGCTGATGTTATTAATCCTTCAGTTCCTCCATATTCATCAACAACCAATAGGAGTGGGTTCCCATTCTTTATGAGGGGTAATAATTCGGCCAAAGTAGAAGTTTCTAAAACACGAACAACTGGATCTATATAAGGCTCTAAAGTTGTGTTGGCTTGCATTTTCCCTTTAGCTATTGGATCAGCAAGTTGCCTTAAATCCAAAACCCCAAGAACATTATCAAGTGAATCATCAATTACTAAATATCTTGCATGACGTGTTTTGTGAACTTCTTCCATCATTTGGGTGAAGGAAACCTCCCTTGGAAGAGTAACCATCCCTGACCTTGGAACCATTACTTCTCTGACTTGTGTATCTCTTAGTGCAAAAACACCTTCAAGTATGTTTCTTTCGTCAGGTTTTAATCCTGTTACTCCACCAGTTTCAATTAATTTTTCTAATTCTCCTGCGGAGAAGGCAGCTGTTGTAAGACTTTCTGATTGAGTATTGAGTCCAAATGATCTAAGAATTAATAATGCAATTCCTTCTAGCACAGTAAGAAATGGTGACATCCATTTTATTGCTGCTTCAATTAGAGGGGATAATTTCAGAGCAGAAGTCACTGGTTGATTTAGAACAAGTGCTTTTGGAAGCAGACCAGATATCAGAGTTGCTAAAAGTACTACAGCAAAGAAAAGTCCTAGATCTAAAAAATAGTTAAATGAATCATTATTTCCCCACCATTTAATTGCGAAATTTTTGCAGATCCAACCAATTGAAATTAATGAAATAGTTATTCCCAACTCTGCTATTAAAAGGGTTCTTCTAAGCCTTTTCTGTAGACGAATTATGGAATTGGACCCAGGGAGTCCATCTTCAACCAACCTTTGAACCTTAGTTGAACGAAGTCGCAAAATAGCAAATTGACCTGCATTGAAAAATGCTGGTATTACAAGCAAAATACAAAGAAGTAATAAACTCATTAATAATTTTTCTATGGGGGTGGCGAGGATCGAACTCGCCTAAGGCGAATTATGAGTTCGCTGCATTCACCAGATTGCTACACCCCCAAAAAAGCGGAACTAAAACTTTTTTTGATAATAGTTAATTAGTTTGCCTAAAGTAAATATATATCTAATCACACCAAGATGTTTAATAATTAAACTTGCATATAAAGATATGAACCCATTGAATTCTTCTTTAGATGGAATAAAAGAAAATCTTTTAACTTTATTAGCTCAAAAAGCTTATAGGTTTGGTGATTTTTCTTTGGCTTCCGGGAAAAAAAGTTCTCATTATGTCAACTGCAAGCCTGTTTCTCTCTCAGGTCCAGGCCTCTTGTCGATAAGTTCACTATTCCTGAAACAAATCAATGAAAGTGATAGTGGTGTAGCTGGCTTAACTTTGGGCGCTGATCCTCTTGTTAGTGGCGTTGTAATGCTGGCAGCTCAATCAGGTATTGATTTAAGCGGCTTAATAGTAAGGAAAGAAGCTAAAGGTCACGGAACTGGGGCATGGTTAGAAGGGCCTTTGCCCCCAAAGGGTTCTGTGATTACTGTTCTAGAGGATGTTGTTACTACTGGTGGCTCTTCTTTAAAAGCTGTAGAACAACTTAGAAATCAAGGGTTTTTAGTTAACCAAGTATTGGCAATAGTCGATAGAGAAGAAGGAGGAGTAGATGCCATGACTAAAGCTGATTTAGATTTGAAGAGTCTTTTCTTTTTAAAAGAGATTGTTGAAAGAGCTAAAAGCTTGTAATGACAGAAACTAAATCATTGATTTGGGATGAAACATTCCCTTCGTTGCTTCTAAAAGGTGATGGGACTGCTGCTTTTTTACATGGTCAAACGACTGCAGATATTTTAGCTCAGCAACAACTAGAAGGAGTCTTCTTGAGCTGTTGGTTATCAACTAAAGGAAGTTTAAAAGCTTTATTGGAAACTCGAATTTCAAGTAATATGGCTGAGTTAGTTATAATCGCTGGTGAAATTAATTCTATAATTGATGGATTTGAATCAGTGATATTTCCAGCTGATCAAGTGAAGTTAGAAGTTCTACAACCAATAAGAAGAATACAAAAAATAAATAACTATGAATCATGGAAAGAGTTAAATCCTATTTGGATATGTAATAGTAACTTAATTGAAAAGGAGACTTCTGAGTATGCTAAAGCAACTAAAGAAGAGTTAGAGATATGGAAAATAAGACAAGGAATACCTTCCTTTAATAGAGAGATAAATGGAGAGGCAAATCCCTACGAATTAGGTTTAGGAGATATTGTAAAGCTTGATAAAGGTTGTTACTTAGGGCAAGAAGGAATTGCAAGATTTTTTAGATCTAAATCTTTAAAATATCAACTTCGTTATTGGGAGGCTTATGGTGAAGCAGACAATTTCGATATTGGTAAGAAATTGTTTAATACTATTCAAGATAACGAATTGAAAAAAAAAGTAGGATTTATTACATCTTCAATTAAAATTAATGATAATTTTCTTTGTGGACTTGCATTAATAAAAAATAATTTTATTAATAAGGACATTTGTTTCTCTGAAAAAGACGAATCTATAACTATAAAAAAGCCAATATCATTTACTCAGCCTTTTTAATCTCGTATGACATTTTCACTCTTGGTCTATTAGCCACTTTGCGATCATTAAAGTAGCAATACAATCATCACGATTATATTTAAAGATTGAATTTAAATTTTTAGAGTAAATGTTATTTAATCTACGTGATTCTTTCCATTGTCTCCACCATAATAGAGCTCTAGCTCCATCAGTATTGGATTGTTCCCATTCGAATCCTATGTATTCTGCGATTGACTTAAGTCCATAATTCCTTACGGGAAGGCAATAGTATTCTTTAATTAATAGATGTATGTCAATAAATCTTTTTTTTAGCGCATCAATTTCATGAGGCCTAGCTCCTTGCTGTAATCCTAGCTTAAGTAAAGAGATAGGCTCTGTATCACCGAAATGGAGTATTGGGAGACCTTTATGATGATTTAACTTTTTCTTTATTCTTTTCCATAGGAAATTTTCTGTGTGTTTTTCTAGATTAAGTAATGGTGAATATTTTATGTTTTTTAAATTTATATCCTTATATAAATGGTTTGGTATTCGAATAAAACCGTGTAAAAAATCATGTTTAATATCTGGGTCAGATTCAATATCATAAACCAAAAAACCTTTTGAATTTTTTAGGTTATTTAGTCCTTTTTCTGGATTTAGCTTAATATACTTATTTGTTGATTGACATTGTGCTTGTAAAATAAGTTGTTTGGAAATATCACTATGCTGTGTGCCAAATTTGTCAAGCTTTTCCTTTAATTTATAATGCTTAATTTTTGCTAATTCCTCTATATTGTTTATACCAATCTTGTTTAGTAAAAGTTCTCTTTTCGCTCCTATTCCACTAACTTCGCTCAAATGTCCCCCTTTAATTGCTACTGCATCACACTCTTTTTTCCAAGAACATATTGTGCATTTTTTTCGATTAGAAGTTATGGGTGGAGGAGTTTTTGATTGAATATCTCTATCAAGATTTAATAATGAATCTATTAACTCCGAATTCATATTATCGGTTAATTTTATCTTTTCGACTTTTATAATCTTATTTTCTTTGTGTAGTATTAAACCTTTTTGGACTTGATATTTTTGTAGATTATTTATCAATAAACCTGCCATAGAAAGAATTAGTCTGTGCTCCCTTGTAATTTTTTTACCTTGCCTGGCTAACACAGGTTGGTAAGAAAAATCACCCCAGATACTCTCTCCTGATGTCTTTTTTAGAATCGGTAAATTTCCTTTGATAATTCTATGTTTTATTAAAGGAACTTTAAGTCTGATTCCATAAACGATATTTTTCCCTTCTTCACAAGCTTGAATTCCTACCCCATAACATTTTTGTGCAAGATTATGAAAGCAGTCGATTTGATGATTTAATTGAAGTGTGCTATGCGCTGTCCACAATTTTTTTTGTTTATCACCATAGATTTCAAGCCAAGCCTTTCTTCTGCATCGAATCCAACTCCTTAAAAGGTGATCGTTAATTGGTTTGGATTTATTACATTTCATACTTAGAGAATAATCTGCATTTCTTTAAGAACAAAGTTTCTCCAACATAAAGATGAAAAAGAAAAAGTTGAATCTTACAAAGGAGAAAATTTCTTTTGGAACAGATGGATGGAGAGGGATATTAGGCGTTGATTTCACATTGGAAAGATTACTTAAAGTAGCTGCAGCAGCAGCCCAAGAGCTTGCGTATGTGAAGGAGAAAAAAAATAATAAAATAATTATTGGCTTTGACCGTCGTTTTCTTGCAGAGGAGATGGCTGAAGCAGTTGCATCTGCAGTTAGAGGAGTGGGTTTAGTACCTTTGTTGGCATCTTCTGCGCTGCCAACCCCCTCTTGTAGCTGGGGAATAGTTGAAGAAAAGGCACTTGGTGCACTAGTAATCACAGCAAGCCATAACCCAAGTGAATGGTTGGGTTTGAAAATCAAAGGTCCTTTTGGAGGCTCAGTTGATAGCTCTTTCACCGATTCCGTTCAAAAAAGATTAGAGGCTGGAGGAATATCAATTCCAATTGAAGACGTAACAGAGAGAGTTGATTTTCGAAAACAACATCTATTGGGGATTAGTCACAAATTTGACATACCTTTGATTTCTAATGGCTTGAGAAAATTAGGTGTGAAAATCTTTGTTGATCCAATGCATGGATCTGCTGCGGGCTGCATAACTGAATTATTTGGCTCTTATGGCGATGAGCTTATTTATGAATTAAGAACAAAAAGAGATCCTTTCTTTGGCGGGAATCCTCCAGAACCTATGAAGGCTTACCTATCTCAATTAATAGAAGAAATTAAGGATTCGTTCCAAGAAGGTAAGTTGTCCATGGGCATAGTTTTTGATGGAGATGGAGATCGAATTGCGGCAATAGATGAAAAAGGTAGATATTGCAATACACAGTTGTTAATGCCTGTTCTGATAGATCATCTAGCAAGATTCAAAAATATGGCAGGTTGTGTTGTTAAAACTGTAAGTGGTTCGGACTTGATGCGATTGGTTGCGGAGGACTTGGGGAGAGATGTGCTCGAGAAGCCAGTTGGGTTTAAATATATTGCTGAAGAAATGCTTTCAAGAGAAGTTCTCATTGGAGGAGAGGAGTCAGGGGGAGTTGGATTTGGACATCATTTGCCAGAACGCGATGCTTTATTTACCGCTTTGCTTTTGATGGAGTCAATAGTTGCTGATAGGAAATGTTTAGGAGAGAAAATAGATTCTCTTCATGCTCGTTTTGGCGAGAGTCATTTTGAACGTATTGATATAACTCTCAAAGATATTGATATGAGAAGGAACTTGGAAAATTTTTTGAGACAGAAAACACCATCTTCAATAGGCCATAAATCAGTTTTAGAGGTTATTTCAACTGATGGAATAAAACTTGTACTTGATAAAAGTCATTGGCTGATGTTTCGCTTCTCTGGAACAGAGCCTCTTTTAAGAATTTATTGTGAAGCTCCATCAAGTGCAGAAGTTACTTCAACTTTGTATTATGCAAAGCAACTTATAGATAATAGTTTTGGATAATCTCCCTCTAGTAATTGCTAGTGGCAATCAAGGTAAAATAGGAGAATTTAAAAAACTTTTGGACGATTTTCCATTTGATTTATTGACTCAACCTGTTGGATTTGAGATTGAGGAAACAGGAAATACATTTATGGAAAATGCAAGAATCAAGGCCATTGCTGTCAGTCAAGAAACCGGTAAGTTGTCTCTTGCTGACGATTCTGGGTTAAGTGTAGAGGCTCTTGGAGGGGCGCCAGGTATTTATTCTTCTAGGTATGCAAATTCAGATAAGGAAAGGATTGACAAACTATTAACAGAGCTAAAACCTTTTCCAAATAGAAAAGCTAAATTTGAATGTGCATTATGTATAGCTAGTGGGGCAAAAGTGTTGATAGAAGTGTCAGGTTTTTGCGAAGGTCTAATAACTTTTTCCCCGAAAGGGAAAAATGGGTTTGGTTATGATCCGATTTTTGAAGTTTCTGGATTAGGTGAGACTTATGCGGAAATGGATCACGAAAAAAAGAAGCATATTGGTCACAGGGGGAATGCATTCAAATTGCTCATACCAGAATTGAAAAAACTATTGGTTTCAATAAAAAAGTAGTTTTTGTTTTCTTGCAAAACATTTAGTTTTTAATTTTCAACCCAGCTTCCGTGTAATCCATGGGGGATTGAAATAGGAACTTCGAGAATTGCTGTTTCACTCAGATCTTTAGAATCAAGGATTATTAAATCAGTTCCCGATCTAATACCATTCCAAACCAATGCAACTACCCATCCATTGTCTTCTACAGATTTTGATTCTTGGGATGGAATAAAAATTGGCTCACTTACAAAACCTCTTGGAGCAGCACTCCAGCTGATCTCTTTATCGTTGGAAAAATCAATTTTTTTTATAGCTTGTAGTGGTCCATTTCCTTCTTTTTCTTCTGCAGTTGCCATCCAAGCGAAGCGGGCCTGTAATCCTTCGAAATGAGGATTGACCATTGCAAATTCACAACATTGATTGCTTATGGTTGAACAGGTAAATGTATTTTCTATTGGATTGATCTCACTTCGTTTCAAAATTCCTTCAGGTAAAAGATCAAAATCAATTTCTCTAAAATTATCCTTGGGTCCAATACTAGGAAAATCATCATAAAAAATACTTTCAATATTGATTTTTTCATTATCTTCCCATGCATTTAGATGATGAAAAACAAAACCCTTGGGAGCATCAACTGATTTTGGAGGTTGACCAGCAAATTTGCCAGCGTCCCTTGGAATTAATAAAAATTTTGGAGTCCCATCGGGTTTGGAAGACAAGCATTGTGCGGCTCCTTTTTGTCCAAGTAAGAACGGGAGAGGATTAAAACTAATAGCATTTTGCAGAAAGATTGCCCAGTTTGGAGTTATGGCAAAATCATGCAAGAACGCAAATCCATTAAAAGAATCTTTTCTATCACTTAAAAGAGAACCTATATTTTCTCCCTCTGTGGAAAATTCCATCAATCTAATTGTGCTTTTAGGACCTGTAGATACCCCAAAAGTGACCATTCTTTGACTTTTATGATGGCCAGGGTCAAATCGTGGATGAGCACTAAATGCCTCACCTTTTTTTAAAACTCCTTTTAAATCAGATAAACCATTAGTCTCAAGGGTTCTTGGATTAAGTGAATATGGACTGGATGCTTCCCATAAAGCTAGTAGATCATCTCCAAGTTTTATTACGTGAGTATTGGCAATATTTTTTAGCCTTACATCAAAAGCATTAGCTAGTATCCCGCCTTCTTTTTGAGTTCCAAAAACACCTCTATATAGAAATTTTTGGGATTTTTCTTCTTCTGCCCATTCCTTTGTGCGGACAAAGCGATTTGTTAGGTTTATTTTCCCATTTTCAAATTTGAAGGCAGCAATCATGCCATCTCCATCAAATGGATGATGGACCCATTTCCCTCCTCTTTCTAATCTTCCTGGCCCGTTTCGATAAAAGGTACCAGAAATTTGTTCAGGAATAGATCCTTTTACTAGTTTGAGTTCAGTATGATCTAATTCTTTTTCAACATTGCAATATGCACTTGACCAATCTTCTTGCTTGAAGTTTGTTTGCTGTGGAGATGTTTCTTTTTTTAAATAACTAACTGACACTATTTTTCTTAGATTGAAACTTGATTTTCGCTTAAACTTCTTACTTTTGCGAGCTCAAGGTCAAAATGATTTATTTTAATATGAAGTTTTTATTGACCAGCCTGTTCAAGAACTCCTTTACTGCTTGGTATTTGACTTGATCTTCTAGGGTCAATTTCAGTAGCCATTCGAAGAGCTCTTGCAAAAGATTTGAAAGTAGCCTCAATTATGTGGTGAGTATTATTTCCCGCCAGTTGTCTGATGTGGAGAGTTAACCCACAATTACTAACAACAGCACCAAAAAACTCTTTAACCAACTCGGTATCATAATTGCCCACTTTTTGAGAAGGAATATCTAAATTAAAACTTAAATGTGGCCGACCGGAACAATCAACCACAACCTGAATAAGAGCTTCATCGAGCGGAGCTAAAAAATGACCAAAGCGTTTTATTCCAACTCGATCACCTAATGCTTTTGACAAAGCTTGTCCAATGGCAATCCCAACATCTTCATTGCTGTGATGATCGTCTATGTGAGTATCTCCATTAGCTCTTACTTCAATATCAAATAATCCATGACTAGATAATTGTTGGATCATATGGTCTAGAAATCCAATACCGGTATTTGTATTGCATTTCCCAGAACCATCAAGATCAATTTTCACAAAAACATCAGTTTCCTTAGTTTTCCGGCTAATCTCTCCTTCTCTAGTTTTTTTCATATTTGATTGGCAATTTGAGTTGGCTTGAAATTACATTCCATTTATGCAATAACCTGCATCAACATAAACAGTTTGTCCTGATATACCACTCGAAAGATCGCTAAGCAAGAAAGCAGCTGTATTACCTACCTCGATTTGAGTAACGGTTCTCCTAAGGGGAGCTTTTTCTTCGACGTTATGAATCATGTCCAGAATTCCTCCAATAGCTGAACTCGCGAGAGTTCTTATTGGTCCAGCACTAATAGCATTTACTCGAACCTGATTTTCAGGACCAAGTTCTTCCGATAGATATCTAACGGATGCCTCCAGAGCTGCTTTGGCAACTCCCATTACGTTGTAATTAGGAATCGCTCTTTCTGCTCCTAAATAAGTCAATGTCACTACGCCGGCACCTTTACTGAAAAGAGGTTTTGCATATTTGCATAGTGGGGCGAGTGAGTAGGCACTAATTTCTAGGGCTCTTGAGAATCCCTCTGAAGAAGTTGCACTGTAATTACCTACTAACTCTTCTTTCCCTGCAAAGGCTAAACAGTGAACTAATCCATCAAGCTGCCCCCATTGATTTTTAATGGCTTCAAAAACTTCTTCAATTTGAGAAGAGTTTTGAACATTAAGTGGTAAGAACAGGCTTGGATTTAAAGGAGAAGTTAGTTCTTTTACTTTTGCTTCAAATCTACCTTTCTCATCGGGCAAGTATGTAATTCCTAGTTCAGCCCCAGCGGCTTTTAACTGTTGTGCAATGCCCCAGGCAATTGATCTGTTGTTTGCTATTCCTGTAACAAGGATTTTTTTGCCACTAAGATCGAGAAGCATCTTTCGGACTCATTAGGTTAGTATTAATAATTGTCCCTTATTTAGGGCTAAGACTCATAGTGAAATGAATATATAGTTAAAAGTTCTGTAATCCATTTACCCAAAAAGTATAAGAATCATGGTTCGAACAGCCTCAACAATGCTTCCATTAGGAACTCAATTACCTGCTTTTGAGTTGGCTGTGGTTTCAGGTGTGAACCTCTCTCCGGATGATCCTTTAAAAGGTCTTACTCATATCAGTAGTTTTGAATTAACAAAAAGACCATTGTTTTTGATGGTCATATGCGCTCATTGTCCATTTGTTAAACATGTAGAAAGTGGAATCACAAATTTATTCAATTCTTTTGGTGATCATGTTCAATTTTTGGCTGTTTCTAGCAATAGCGTGAAAACACACCCGCAAGACGCGCCAGAATTCCTAGCCTCTCAAGCCAATCAACTGGGATGGAAGTTTCCATATATATTTGATTCTGATCAAAAATTAGCAAAGGCGCTTAAAGCCGCATGTACGCCTGATTTTTATATTTTTTGGCCTTCTCCAGATGGAGGCTCAACATTGAGATACAGGGGACAAATGGACGAAAGTCGTCCTGGCAATGAAATTCCTGTTTCTGGTGATGATATTCGTCAAGCACTTAGATCATTATTAAAAGAAGAAGATATTTCAGCTAATCAAAAACCTTCTATTGGTTGCAACATCAAATGGCATCCTGGTATGGAGCCTGAGTGGTTTGGATGAATTAATGAGTTTTTTTGATTGTTCATCATTGCAACTTAATTTAAATAATTATGCAAATACCTCCTTTTAGTCTTGAATCTCAAATTTCTGAAATTGGAGAAGAGATTGAAGAAGCTTTAATAAAGGTTTTGAGAAGCGGAAAATATATTGGAGGAGAAGAGGTAACTTCCTTCGAAACAGCTTTTGCCTTAGCCACAGAAACTTCTTACTCAGTTAGTTGTAATAGTGGAACTGATGCATTAATTCTTGCTTTAAGATCACTAAATATTGGACAAGGTGATGAGGTGATCACCTCATCTTTTAGTTTTTTTGCTACTGCAGAAGCGATTACGAGTGTTGGAGCTAGGCCGGTTTTTGTAGATATTGACCCTGAAAATTATCTTATGGATCTGGATTTAGTAGAAAAAGTAATAACTCCCAGAGCAAAAGCCATTTTGCCTGTTCATTTGTTTGGTCATCCATTAGATATGGATAAAATAATGGCAATTGCTGAAGGAAATAATCTAAAGGTTGTAGAAGATTGTGCTCAAGCAGCTGGTGCACATTGGCGAGGTAAACCCGTAGGAAGTTATGGGGATGTAGGTTGTTTTAGCTTTTTTCCTACTAAAAACTTAGGTGCAGCAGGAGATGGAGGAGCCATAACTACTAATGATTTTGATCTGGCAAAAACAATTAGGGAATTAGCTATTCATGGGATGCCAAAGAGATATTTACATACAAATATTGGATATAATAGTAGACTTGATTCATTACAAGCTGCAATCTTAAATGTTAAGTTATCTCGATTAAATAAGTGGATCGAGCAAAGAAAAGCAATAGCAATTAATTATATAAATAAGTTATCAACTATAGAGTCAATTAAATTACCATCTAATACTTTGATTGATAATTCTAGTCATTCTTGGAATCAATTTTCAATAAGGATAATGGACAATTCTTTTGTTAAAAATTTAAAATTTACTTCCGATGATGTTCTTGATAGTCTAAGTAGAGATCTATTTAAATCTGAACTTCAAGGGCATGGAGTAAATACAATAATTTATTATCCAATACCCATACATCTTCAACCTGCATATAAAACATTAGGTTATAAAGAAGGTTCTCTTCCTGTTACTGAAAAAATATGCAGTCAGGTTATTAGCTTACCTATTTTTCCCGAGTTGAAATCTATTGAGCAATCATATGTTATTGATACAATAAAGGAAATATTTAAAAGATAATCTATTTAATATTTGAATATAATTCTTTGAATATTGATGTTTGATTTTTATGATTTATTATAGGTTTTGGATAGCCATTTACCTCCGCTGAAATTATTTCACCTGAAAGTAAATTAGCCGTCGTAATGTGTGATAACTCCGGAATCCATTTCCGGATATAATTACCATCTTCGTCGAATTTAGAAGCTTGTCTAAAAGGATTAAATATTCTCATAGGTTTTGGATCCATTCCACTGCTAGCACTCCATTGCCAACCTCCATTGTTTGATGCTAAGTCACCATCAACTAAGCTTCTCATGAAGAAAAGTTCTCCCAATCGCCAATCAATTAAAAGGTCTTTTACTAGAAAAGAAGCAACAATCATTCTGCATCGATTATGCATCCATCCAGAATACTTAAGTTGTCTCATTGCAGCATCGACTATTGGGATACCGGTCAATCCATTCTCCCAAGCATCCAGCCAATCAGGTCTATTTTGCCATGAAAAATCTAACCATTTCTTCCTATATGGACCTTTCTCAAGCTCTGGGAAATTAATGAGAGCATTTTGATAGAATTCTCTCCAAGCAAGTTCCTTTATCCATGTATAAATAGAATTTATTTGATTTTCGTTAGTTGCCATATTTTTTGATTTTTGAGCTCCGTTCCATACTGTCCTGCAACTTATTGTCCCTAAGCTTAAAGCAGCACTTAGATTAGAAGTTGATTCTAAAGATGGAATATCTCTTGCTTGATTATATGAATTTATCACTCCTGAATTTATGAAAAAGTTTAATTGCTTTATTGACTCAGACTCTCCTGGTTTGCAAGGACAAAGATTGTTATTCTTAAATCTATTTGAAGAAAGTAAATCATAAATATCTGTACTCTCTTTTGTAATGCAATAGTTTAAATCTGAGTTTTTAATTAATGATAATTCTCTCTTGTTTAGACCTCGAAAATTTTCAGGTGTTCTTGAGATTTGTATTGAATTATTATTTGCTATGTTGGTCGTATTGATTATATTGATCCATTTACGGTAAAAAGGTCCATATACCTTGTAAGGTTCATTATTGTTTGTTTTGATATTAACTGGATTGACAAGTAATTGATCTAGAAATGTATATACTTTTCTTTTCTCTTTTAAAAGTAGTTCTGTAATTAGTTTATCTCTATTGATTTCATAGGGCTCAATATTTTCGTTCCAGTAAATACATTCAGCTTTAATTAAGTCTGCTAATTTAGAAATTAATTTAATAGGATCTCCATTCAAAATTAATAAACGACTTCCTCTCTTTTTCCAATTCTTTTGGAGTTCTAATAGACTTTCGCCCAAAAACCAATTTTTTGCCTCAGATGTAGTTCTATTAATATCTAAAAGATTGGGATCTAAAATATATACTCCTATAAGGTTTTTTGAACTTTTAGATGCTTGAAATAGACCTTTATTATCTTCAATTCGTAAATCTCTTCTATGCCAAAATATTGATCGAAACTTTGTCATTTTTTATTCAAGATTTGACATGCTCTAAACCACGCAGTAATGGTTTTCCCATCTAGTGGTTCTTCTCCACTTGCAATAATTTCATTTAACTTTTCGGGAGTAATTTTTAATACTTCAATATCTTCATCTGCATCGCCCTCAGGCTTTTGCTCAAGTTTAGTTAAATCTCTTGCAAGAAAAAGATGAATTTTTTCGTCTGAATATCCTGGACAAGGAAGCATTTCTCCAAGATTGTCCCATTTTTTTGCTGAGTAACCACTTTCTTCTTGAACTTCTCTTTTGATTGATTCCAGAGGACTTTCACCTGCTTCTAAGGTTCCTGCAGGAAACTCAAGAATTCTTGTCGAGCAAGCAAATCTGTATTGACGAAGAATAACAACTTCTCCGGAATTTGTTATTGGTACTGCTAAGGCAGCACCTGGATGCCGAATGACCCCAAATTCACCCTCCATTAAATTCGGTAAAAGAAATTTATTAATTTCAAAACGAATTTTCTTTGCATCAAGACAAGCTTTTGTCTCAATAATTTCTGAGGGTTCAGGTCCCGGAATAATCATACATTTTTTTATATTCATATAGGATGACTGATTTTTTTAGAAAAGGCAGGTGATTTTTGTTACGAGTTTTATTCAGGCCAAATCTTTTGAGAATTGATACGTTTGGGTTTCCCTTGAGATTTTGATAAAACCTCTGCAAGGGGAATTAAAACAAAGTTTCTTTCACTTAATCTTGGATGAGGCAAAATAAGAGTCTTTGTATTTATGTGCAGTCTTCCCCAAGAAATGAAGTCAATGTCTAAAGATCTTGGGCCCCAAAAAATTTCTGCCTTTTCTCTTTTCCTACCTGCAATTCTTTCTAATTCTAAAAATTTTTCCATCAAACAGATAGCTGCTTTTTTATTTGGGGTTACTGAGGCAAAATCCTCTCCTTCTACAACAAGTACAGTATTAATAAATTTTGGTTGATCGATTGGCCCCCCTAAAGGATCAGTCTCAAATAGTGGGGCCCATTGAAAAGATAAAGACTTATCAATATTTTGAGTGTCGATTTTTGGACGATTTAAAGCAACATTCCACTCAATTATGCTTTTTTCTATTTGCGGCCTCATGGCAGCGATTGTTCTTATGGGATCTCCAAGAATGCCAGGGATATTTGCGCCTATTGAGATGACGAGTTTCAATTCTGTTTTTTGTTTGGCATAAGTCATGCGAATATTAAAAGACTTTTAAAAATTTGCTTGATTTATCCAACCCTATGGTTTCCAGTGGATTGAATAACAACAATATGTCTTCGGCTTTAAAAGACACTGCTGTCATGGATAGAGCTAATCGTTCTTTCCCTTTGGCTGCAATTACAGGCCATGGCACTTTAAAGCTTGCTTTAATGCTCGCCGCAGTTGATCCAGGATTGGGAGGGGTAATCATTGCTGGTGGTCGTGGTACTGGTAAATCTGTTTTAGCTAGAGGGCTACATGCCCTCCTTCCTCCGATTGAAATAATTGATTTAGAAAAATTAGCCAAAAATGATGATGATTCAAGTGTTTATCCAGTAGGTAGAAATTTAGATCCTTCTTTTTCAGGCGAGTGGGATGATTTAACTAAGAAGCTGTTTACAAAAAATATAGGAAGTCTAGAAAATACTAATGACTTAGAAAATATCCCTAAGAAAGTTGTTTCTGCACCTTTTATTCAGGTCCCCTTAGGAGTAACAGAGGATAGGCTTGTAGGTGCTGTTGATGTTGCTGCTTCATTATCAAGTGGTTCTCCAGTATTTCAACCAGGGTTGCTAGCTGAAGCTCATAGAGGAGTTTTATATATTGATGAATTGAATTTGTTGGATGATGGCATTGTCAATCTTCTTTTGGCTTCAGTAGGGGCAGGTGAAAATCGAGTCGAACGAGAAGGATTGAGCTTAAGTCACCCATGCCGACCTCTATTGATTGCTACTTATAACCCTGAGGAGGGGGCATTGAGGGATCATTTGTTGGATAGATTTGCAATTGTGTTGTCTGCGGATCAATTAATTACAAATGAACAAAGAGTTGAGATCACTCAGTCTGCTATTGCTCATGGCCAATGCAGCGAAACGTTCTCTAAGAAATGGTTGGAAGATACAGAATCTCTATCAACGCAATTACTTTTGGCAAGACAATGGCTTCCAGATGTTCAAATCAGTGGGGATCAAATTAAATACTTAGTGGAAGAAGCTATTCGAGGAGGTGTAGAAGGTCATAGATCAGAGCTTTATGCAGTAAGAGTTGCAAAGGCACATGCGGCTTTATGTGGTAGAGATTCTGTGGACGCAGAAGATTTAAAAGCAGCAGTAAGACTTGTAATCGCTCCAAGGGCTATGCAAATGCCTTCAGAAGAGGAAATGGAGCCCCCGGCGCCTGAAGATCAGCAGCCACCACCGCCGCCTCCTGAAGATTCTGAAGACAATAATGATCAAGAAGAAGAGCAAGAAGAAGAGCAAGAAGAAGATCAAGATCAAGAGTCATCTCCTCCAATCCCTGAGGAATTTATGCTTGATCCAGAAGCATGTGCTGTTGATCCTGATTTATTGTTGTTTTCATCTGCTAAATCCAAGAGTGGTAATAGTGGAAGTCGATCAGCTGTTTTAAGTGACAACCGTGGTAGGTATGTAAAACCAATTCTTCCAAGAGGTCCAGTAAGGAGAATTGCAGTAGATGCAACTTTGAGAGCTGCTGCTCCTTATCAAAAAGCTAGAAGAGAAAGAGAACCCAATAGGAAAGTTATTGTTGAAGAGGGAGATTTGCGTGCAAAATTACTGCAACGTAAGGCAGGTGCATTGGTAATTTTCTTGGTAGATGCAAGTGGTTCTATGGCTCTAAATAGAATGCAAAGTGCAAAAGGAGCAGTTATTCGATTGCTAACCGAAGCTTATGAAAATAGAGATGAGGTTTCTCTCATTCCTTTCAGAGGAGATCAAGCAGAAGTCTTGCTTCCGCCGACAAGATCAATCACTGCTGCAAAAAGAAGACTTGAGGCCATGCCATGCGGTGGTGGATCTCCACTTGCTCATGGTTTGACTCAAGCGGCAAGAGTAGGTGCAAATGCTTTAGCTACTGGAGATCTAGGCCAGGTGGTCGTAGTCGCGATTACTGATGGCAGAGGAAATGTTCCATTAAGCACTTCTTTAGGTCAACCAGTTCTTGAGGGAGAAGAACCTCCTGATTTGAAGCAAGAGGTTCTTGACGTTGCTTCGCGATATAGAGCGCTTGGTATTAAATTGCTTGTTATTGATACAGAAAGAAAGTTTATTGCAAGTGGTATGGGAAAAGATTTAGCTGAAGCATCTGGAGGTAAATATGTTCAATTACCCAAGGCAAGTGATCAAGCTATTGCTTCAATTGCAATGGATGCAATTAATAGCGTGACCTGAAACTTGTTTCTTAAGGATATATGTCATCAAATAATTTGCTTAAACCTATAGTTACTCTTTTCAGAGCATCTAAAAGTTCTTTATCTTCCAAAATAGTTCCCATTTCTGAACTCATTTGGTCAATTTTCTTTGTTAGAGAACTTGAAGTTGAGGCAAGTTCCTGAATATCTTTTAGAGTGTCAGGATTATCTAGACTTTCAAGAATATTGTTTAGATGAAAAGCAGCTTTTATTAATTCAGAAATTATAGGTTTTGCTCTTATAAGTTCAGATTTAGATAATAAGACAAGTTCATCAAGATTGGCTTGCGTTCGATCAAATTGTTGAATAGATTCCGATACTTTATTAACTATTGCTTGGCTATCGGCTTCATTAATCATTCCATTTAAACCCTCTGTCAGACTTGATATGTTTACCATCTCTACACCTTTAATCTTATCTCCATTACATAAGATTCTTTTATTAGGGCAATCTGTATTGAGTGTAGATAGTTCGTTTTTATTTAATGATTTATCTAATGAGACTAGAGATAGTTGAGCGTCTCCTCCAAGCATAGAACTTGTAACTATTTTGGCAATTACAGGCTTTATTAAAGTTAGACTATTATCATTTAATTTGATTTTTGTCTCAACGCTATTTGGGGTGAAATTTATCTTTTGAATAGAGCCAACAATGATTCCTCTATAAGTAACAGGAGACATTTTGGCAAGACCACTTGCATCTTTGAAGTTTGCAGAGATTTCCCAGGCTTTAGAACCTAAACGAACATCTCTTAACCAAAGCATTGCACCTGAAAAGACAATTAATCCACCTAATAGTGAAAAACCAACCAAAGCATCTCTTAAACTTCTACGCATAAATTTATAAGTCCTTAGGTTGCATTGGTCCTTGAAGATTACCTGTGCGAAATTGTTTTACATAGGAATTTTCGCTTTGTTTAAATTGATCTATAGATCCATCCCATTGAAACTTCCCATCGTAAAGCAAGATAACTCGATTAGCTGTTCGTTCAATTGTACTTGAAACGTGACTTACTACAATTGAACAGCCTGCTGCAGTATCAGTTGTTTTAATAATTAGATCTTCAATTCGAGTACAAGCTATAGGATCTAATCCAGCAGTTGGTTCATCATATAGAAGAATTGGAATTGAGTCTGTTTCTTTATTGGAGTTACTAATTAAGGCACGAGCAAAACTGACTCTTTTTTGCATTCCACCACTCAGTTGATTTGGAAATTTCTCTGCGACATCGTACAAACCGACTCTCTGTAAACAATGTATGACTTTTTTATTAATTACTTCTTCGGGAAAAATTTTTTGCTTATCAAGTAAAAAACCTACATTTTCCCTAACAGTTAATGATGCTAATAATGCTGGGTTTTGAAAAACTAATCTCACATCGGGAGGACTATTTTGATCAAGTCTTAAATAATTTTGCTCAATACCTGATATTTGAAGACTTCCTTCAGAAGGTAAGAGCAATCCTGCTAATAAGCGAAGTATTGTTGACTTGCCTGAGCCTGATGGACCAACAATTGCCAGTCTCTCTCCAGCCATCATGGCTAGATTGACTTCATCGAGAACTTTGTTTGATCCCAGTTCGACACTGAGATCTTTCATTAACATTACTTGAGTGTTCTTTGGCACACTCTCTCCTAATGTTTGCTTATCTATCTCATTTTGTATGAGATATGAGAAATGGGAAGTTTAATTAGAGTTTATGTGAATTAATTATTTAGGTCTCTTTGTTGAAATTTTCTCAAACTCGAATCCATTGAACAAAAGCAGGAAAAGAAAATCAAGAAGATCTAACTTGCGTAAAAGCTTTTTCGCTAGTTTGTCTTTTCATCTTTATTCTCGCTTCAAAAGAGCTATTAGATGGCTTTTGCCAGGACTAGTAGTCAAAAGGTGGATGATGACATCTGGATTTGGCTTGTTAATTGCTTTGATTGGAGCCTCAATTTGGGCTGATCTGCGCCCAATTTATTGGGTCGTTGAAATACTTTTTTGGTTTTTAGGATTTATAACTACTTTTTTACCTAGAAACATTTCTGGCCCAATAGTTTTTTTGATAGGTCTGTCTCTTTTGATTTGGGGACAAGGGAGAAGTTTTGAATCTATCAGGCAGGCTTTAGGTTCAAAAAAAGATACTTTTTTGGTTGATGCATTAAGAGCTAAGCAAAAATTAAATAGAGGTCCAAATATTGTCGCTGTAGGAGGAGGAACAGGTTTATCTTCGTTATTAAAAGGCTTAAAAAGATATAGCAGCCGAATCACAGCAATAGTCACTGTTGCTGATGATGGAGGCAGCAGTGGAGTTCTTAGGAGAGAACTGGGAGTTCAGCCTCCAGGAGACATAAGAAATTGTTTAGCAGCTTTGGCAACGGAAGAGCCACTGATCAAAGGCCTTTTTCAATATCGCTTTCCTTCAGGTAGTGGACTTGAGGGACATAGCTTTGGAAATCTTTTCTTATCAGCCTTGACTGCGATAACTGGAAGCTTAGAGACCGCAATTACTGCTTCTAGTCGCGTCCTTGCTGTTCAGGGTCAAGTTGTACCAGCAACTAATGTAGATGTTCGATTGTGGGCGGAACTCGAAAATGGTGACCGAATAGATGGAGAATCAGCTATCGGGAAAGCACCCCTACCAATAGTAAGAATAGGTTGTGACCCATCGCGACCACCAGCTTTGCCAAGAGCTATAGAAGCTATTAGAAATGCTGAAATTATTTTGATAGGACCTGGAAGTTTATATACTTCAATTCTGCCAAACCTACTTGTCCCTGAAATAGTCGAAGCTATTGAAAGGAGCAAAGCTCCAAAATTATATATATGTAATTTGATGACTCAACCAGGAGAAACCGATGGACTTGATGTCACTGGTCATGTAAGGGCTATTGAAGCGCAATTGGCATCTAGAGGAATTACCAGGAAAATATTTAATTCAATACTTGCTCAAGATGAATTAGAACCTTCCCCATTGGTTGATTACTACAAATCAAAAGGGGCTGAGCCAGTTAAATGTAATAAAATCGACCTTGTATCCTCTGGATATAATGTTTATTTAGCCTCTCTTCAGGGGGCAAAAGCTACTCCAACTTTGAGGCATGACCCAAGAAGTCTCGCTTTAGCAATAATGAGATTTTACAGAAGATACAAAAAAGGTAAATAAATTAGTATGCATCTTGCATTTCATAAAAGTCTGGCTGAACATAGTCTTTTCTAAGAGGCCATCCTTTCCAATCTTCAGGCATTAAAAGTCTTTTAGGATGAGGGTGACCTTTGAAATTAATACCATACATATCGAATGTTTCTCTTTCTTGCCAATCGGCTCCTCTGAAAAGACTATATAAACTAGGAACAGTTAAGTCCCCATTTCTATCTAGGAATACTTTTAATCTTACTTCGCGAGGAGAAATATCTGCTTTAAATTCACTCATTTCTATTAAATTATAAAAACAAACTATGTTTAAACCAGGACCTTCATCGTATCCACCTTGGCACTGAAGATAATTAAATCCATCATTTTTTAATGCTTCAACTATTGATAAAAGATTGTTTGGCGAGATTTTTAAAATTTCAACTCCTAAGTGATCATCTTTTAGAGGAATGTTTTCAAATCCATTCTTGGAGAGCCAATCACTTATTGGACCTGAGACTTGCTCTTCAACTACAATTTCCGATTCATTTGTCATGTTTTATAAGAAAGTGATTAATTACTTGAAAGTTCTTCGGATATTTTTTGAACATCTTTTAAAGATTGATCAAACTCTTCAGATAGTGAAGGATTTAAAGCAATTAATTGAGTTTTTGCATTTAGATATTGTCCATTTACTTTTGACTCGGTTCGCTTCATTTTATGAGGGATAGTTAAATAACGATGAGTTTGGGTAATTTTTGATCTTTCAGAGATTGATTCGTTGGCAACCTTTTTTCTTAATTTAATGACAGCATCAAATATTGCTTCAGGTCTTGGAGGACATCCAGGAAGGTAAAGGTCAACTGGTATTAATTTATCAACACCTCTTACCGCCGTGGTTGAGTCTGCGCTGAACATGCCACCGGTAATAGTGCAAGCTCCCATAGCAATTACATACTTTGGATCTGGCATTTGCTCATAAAGCCTTACAAGAGCAGGAGCCATTTTCATAGTGACCGTGCCTGCAACGATTAGTAGATCTGCTTGCCTAGGAGAACTTCTTGGTACCAAGCCAAATCTGTCAAAATCAAATCTAGATCCAATTAGAGCAGCAAATTCAATAAAACAACAAGCAGTGCCATAAAGAAGAGGCCAGAGACTGCTTAATCTTGCCCAGTTGTGAAGATCTTCAAGGCTTGTGAGTATTATGTTTTCGCTTAAATCACTTGTTACTGTTGGAGTCCCAACTGGTCCACAGGAAGCTTCCCTAAGATTTCTTACGGCTTCAGAAGAGGGGGATTTATTCAAGGGATTCAACTCCATTCAAGGGCACCTTTTCTCCAGGCATATGCTAACGCCACAACCAATATTGTGATAAAAACGAGTGCTTCTATGAAAGCTAATAACCCAAGCTTGTGAAATGCAACTGCCCATGGGTAAAGGAACACTGTCTCGACATCGAATATAACGAAAACAAGTGCAAACATATAGTATCGAATATTAAATTGGATCCATGCTCCTCCAATGGGCTCCATGCCAGATTCGTATGTAAGCTGTCTTTCTCCTGCTTTGCTTTTAGGAGCTATTAACTTATTTGTTGTAAGAGCAAGAATGGGTACTGCTCCAGAAATAATAAGAAATCCTAAAAAATACTCATAACCCTGAAGGGAAAACATGAATGAATTACTGATTTCAATATCATTCTGACAGTCATTTTCTAGATTAGTGCCATAGAGTTGTTATATGTGAAAGTGAAAACTGTGAGTGAAGACACCAAAACAAAATCAAATCCTCTAGAGGATTTGAATTCTGATGACAAACAAAATCAAGTTAATTCATTTGAACCAAAAAACTCAACCGAGGAATTTGATCCAAAAGCCAATCGATTTGAATGTATAAGCTGTGGCTTTATTTATGATCCTGATGAGGGTATAAAAAAGCTAAATATTAAACCAGGAACGGCATTCCTAGACATCGATAGAGAGAAGTTTAGATGTCCAGTCTGTCGAGTAGGATTTGGTGGATACAAGGATATTGGACCTAAATCAAAGCCTAGTGGATTTGAAGAAAACCTTACTTATGGCTTTGGATTTAATAAACTTCCTTCAGGCCAGAAAAATGTTCTTATTTTTGGAAGCCTGGCTTTAGCTGCTGCCTGTTTTCTCTCTCTTTATTCTTTGAAATGAAACGTCTGTTTTCAAATGTCATTAATTTGACCCTAGTCTTGATTGTTGGAGTAGCTCTAAGTGGTTGTACTGTCAGCAATGCCTCCATTGGTTTATCAAGTCCTTGGTCTTTAGTTGACCTGGATACAGAGGCAAATCCATTAGATGTTGACTTCGTCGATGACAGTAATGGGTTTTTGGTTGGAACTAATAGGTTGATTCTGGAGACAAATGATGGCGGAATTACATGGAAAGAAAGAAATCTAGATATCCCAAGCGAAGGAAACTTTCGTTTGATAAGCGTTGATTTTAAAGGTCAAGAAGGTTGGATTGCAGGGCAACCAGGATTGATTCTTCATACAACTGATGGAGGAAAAAATTGGACTCGCCTTGATTTAGGCAATAAGTTGCCAGGAGATCCATATTTGATAACAACAATTGATATTGACTCTGCCGAGTTAGCAACTACTGCTGGAGCAATTTATAAAACAACTGATGCTGGTACAAATTGGGAAGCATTAGTTGTTGATACTTCTGGCTCTGGAGGCATAAGAGAGTTAAGACGAACAAAAAACGGTGGTTATATAAGTGTTAGTAGCCTTGGTAACTTTTTTTCAGTTTTAAGCCCAGGAGAAGATAGTTGGAGCCCTCATCAAAGAGCAAGTAGTAAGAGGGTTCAGAGTGTTGGAGAACAGCCAAATGGTGATTTATGGATGCTTTCTAGAGGAGCTGAAATCAGATTTAGTGCAGACCATGATGATATCGACTCCTGGTCAAAGCCCATAATCCCTATTGTCAATGGGTACAACTATCAAGATCTTGTGTGGGGTCCATCTAAGTCCATTTGGGCAGCTGGAGGAAATGGAACTTTATTAGTGAGCAATGATGATGGAAAAACTTGGGAAAAAGATCCTGTTGGTGAATCTGTTCCAACAAATTTCATCAGAATTCAATTTGTGGAAAATTTTAATAGTGACAGCCTTAAGGGATTTGTATTTGGAGAAAGGGGGAATTTATTGCGATGGCAGGGTTGAAATCATTAATTTTTGATGATTTCCATGACTCTGTGTAACCACCTTGCAACAGAGATCGTTTCTTTTGGTTTGGCTTGATAAGATCACTGAGCTGATTAAGTGAGGCTATGGCTGCCGGCTCTACCGGGGAACGCCCGTTTTTTGAGATCATTACTAGTGTCCGCTATTGGATTATCCATGCTGTGGCACTTCCTGCGATCTTCGTGGCAGGATTTTTATTTGTGTCTTCTGGGCTTGCCTACGACGCTTTTGGAACTCCTAGACCAGATACGTATTTTCAGGCTGGAGAAAGCAAAGCTCCTGTTGTTGTTCAGCGCTTTGATTCCAAGGCTGAACTTGACACTCGTCTGAAATAACCAAATTTCATCTGATTGCTTTATTATCCATGCAAGTCAATCCAAATCCAAATAAAGTTCCGGTTGAATTAAACCGAACAAGTCTTTATCTTGGACTCTTACTTGTTTTTGTAATGGGAATTCTTTTTTCCAGTTACTTCTTTAACTAAATCTCTTTATCATGAGCAAATTAAAAGGACCTGATGGACGAGCAGGAGATCGTCTACCAAATGGTATGCCTGCAGTCTCCTGGGAAAGACGCTGGACAGAGGGAGCACTTCCTTTATGGTTAGTAGCTACTGCAGGTGGAACTGCTGTTATTTTTGTTCTTGGTATTTTCTTTTACGGTTCATACACTGGTATTGGTAACGCTGGTTAGTTTTAACTAGAAAAATACTATTTATTTGAATTGGCTTAAAAAAAACCAACTGACATTTTATGTCAGTTGGTTTTTTTAAGCCAATATTTATCTGTAAATAATTTGATCTTTTCTTTAGTTTTATTTGGTACATGCTCTTTTGGAGTGACTAGCGCATTTTTTAATGCATTATGAAAAGAGCTTGAGGGCCTTAATGATGAGATTCTTTTAGCGGCAGCAGAGATTATTGATTTTGCAAAACTTGCATTTTCCTGGAGATTCTCAAGAACCATCTCGACAGATACATTTTCGCAATTTTGATTCCAGCAATCATAATCAGTAACCATGGATAGGCTTGAGTAAGCGATTTCAGCTTCTTTTGCCAATCTAGCTTCCGTATGGTTTGTCATGCCTATTATTGAGCATCCCCAATCTCTATATAAATTTGATTCTGCTCTTGTTGAAAATGCTGGTCCTTCCATCGCAAGATATGTCCCTCCAATATGGATTTTTTTTTCTTTGGTTAACAGTTTTTCTATTTCTTGTGAAAGTATCTGAGAAAGAATTTCGCAAAAAGGATTTGCCATGCTTATGTGAGCTACAACTCCATTATTAAAAAAGGTCAATGGTCTTTGATGAGTTCGATCAATAAATTGATCCGGAATAACAATGTCGCAAGGTTTGATATCTTCTTTTAGCGATCCCACAGCTGATGCCGAGATTAACCACCTCACGTTTAGAGAGCGCATAGCCCAAATATTTGCTTTGTATGGGATTTCGCTTGGGTTTAAAGTATGTTTCTCTCCGTGGCGAGCTAGAAAAACAATCTCTATCCCAAATAGATTGCCTATTAGTAACTTATTAGAAGTTTTTCCATAGGGAGTGTCTAAGCTTAATTCGACTATATTTTTAAGATTTTCAATCCTATATAGTCCGCTTCCTCCAATAATTCCTAATCTTGCTTTTTTGAAATCATAGGCATCTGATTGTGTTCCAGAAATATTCAAAAAATCATGTTCACTGATCATCTTGTTCTTGCTGGTGGTGGTCATACTCATGCCCTTGTGTTGCTCAGATGGGCAATGAATCCAAAACTGAAGCCTGCTGGAATGATTACTTTAGTCAATAAAGAAAGTACAACCATTTATTCTGGGATGTTTCCAGGGGTCCTGGCAGGTAAATACAAGATTGATGAAATACTAATTGATTTGAGGACGCTTGCTTCAAAAGCAGGCATTTCATTCGTAATGGCAGAAATTGAGGGGATTGACCTTAAGAAAAAAAAATTACTTTTAGCAGGACGTGCTGAAATTGAATATTCTTTATTATCTCTAAATATAGGAACAAAAACTAAATTAAATTCTAGATCTTTAATTAGACGGGATAAAGATTTAGCTGTACCTATTAAACCTTTTCTCAAATCATATAATTTTATTGTTGCTCAAGATATTCACAAGGATGATTCTTTAGTAAAACCATTTGTAATTATTGGTGGTGGATTTGCTGGAATAGAAATAGCTTTTTCTTTAAGAAAAAGATGGCCAAAAAGATCTATTTTGTTAAAAGTTAAATCGGGAAGAAAGATAAATAAGAACCTATTAAGAAATTTAAAGGATTTAAATATTGAGATCATACAAAAGAATCCACATGCTTCATATCCACAATTAATATGCACTGGTAATAAATCATATGATTGGATAAAAGATAGTGGTTTACCTTTAGATAAGAATGGGAGGGTATTAACAAAAAAAACTCTCCAAGTTCTTAATTATCCTGAGTTATTTGCTGTAGGAGATTGTGGAGTTATTAAGCATCATTCTCGCCCTTGCTCTGGAGTATGGGCAGTTCGTTCAGCAAAACCACTTGCGAAAAATTTAGAGGGAATCAGTAAAGGTTTAAAACTTGATGAATGGAAACCTCAAAGAAAAGCAATACAACTTTTAGATATTAACTATGCAAACAAAGAATCTAAAGCTTTTATGTCTTGGGGGGGAGTTATAATTGGTCCTTTTAATTTTCTATCAAGATTGAAAGAATCAATTGATAAAAAATTTATCTCCAAATTTTATCTTATTAACAGAATAGATTCAGAAATGTTCTCTAAGCAAGAGATGATTAAGTGTAGAGGATGTGCAGCAAAATTAGCTTTTACTCCATTAAGATCAACATTAAATAAATTAGATATAATAGAAACTTCTACAGATGATTCTATTGATATAGGAATATTAAAATCTAGTAAGATTTTGATACAAAGTGTCGATGGATTCCCATCTTTAGTTAGTGATCCATGGTTGAATGGGAGGCTTTTAGCTTTTCACTCTTGTTCTGATATTTGGGCATGTGGAGGATCCGTTATCTCTGCACAATCTGTTGTCAAATTACCATCCTTACAAAACCATTTACAGCAAGAATTGTTATTTCAAGTATTGGAAGGTATCAATTCTGCCTTAATTATTCAGGGGGCAAAACTTATAGGTGGTCATACA
The DNA here is from genome assembly GCA_003279655.1 of Prochlorococcus sp. AG-402-A21. Lineage (GTDB taxonomy): Bacteria > Cyanobacteriota > Cyanobacteriia > PCC-6307 > Cyanobiaceae > Prochlorococcus_B. The sequence continues at coordinate 70,185 of QCHI01000006.1, forward strand.
TTAGAATCAAGAAAAATATCTGAAGAGCCTTTCTCTCTAGATATCGAAAGCTCATTAACAGTAAATGGAATTATTGATAATAAAAAATATTTTTGGTCTAAGGGAGGAATGAAAAAGGGAGATGAAATTCTGATAAGTCGACCTTTGGGAACGGGAATTATTTTTGCTGCATTCATGAATGGCCAAATTAAACCTTATTTAATTGATTCTGTTCTAAAAGAAATGAATAGAAGCCAGCATGATATTGTTAACCATCTTAATCAATTAACAAATATAAATCTACACTCGAAAGTTGTTAATGCATGTACTGACATAACAGGTTTTGGATTATTAGGACATTTGTCTGAAATGTTAGAATCTACAAATAATGATCAATTAAAAAAGAATTTAGAACCCTTAAAAATTATTCTTGAGTTAGATAATATACCAGTATATGATGGGGTAAAAGAACTTTTAGATAAAGGTTTTGAAAGTAGTTTAGCCCCTTCCAATGAAATTTTTTTAAAAAATATTGATGGAGATGAAAACTTAAGATTTGAGCTAATCTCTAATAATTATATTTCCAATAAATCTTTTTACAATATCATGTTAAAAGTTTTAGTCGATCCGCAAACATGTGGACCTTTGGTTGTTAGTTGTTCATCCATTTATTCAGAAAAACTTATACAGAAAGGACCTTGGATTAAAATCGGTTCTATTTCTTGAAAATACTTTTTCAGTTATTAATCAAATAAGCTTTTTATCAATTAATTTCATTCTTTGTCGTTTTATTTCTATTCCTATTTCTGGACCAGGTGACCAACCTTTAGCTATTAAATCATCACCTTTTATTGGAGACTCTATATTCTTCCAGTTAAATAACCAAGATTTTAAATATTCTTTTAGTGGGTTATCTTTACATATTTCAAGTGTGACAGACAACTCATTAACGTTTAGATTCTCTAGGTTAGTTGTCCACTTTGATGGGGACCAATTTCTATATAAATCATTAGTCGTTATTTTTTTCAGATATTTATCTAATCGACAAGCTCCTTCTATTAGTTCTTTTTGCTGTTGATTTAAGTGTAATCTTTTAGATAGATATATAGGGCTTTTAGATTCATAAACTAATGCTGTTAGGGGTTCAATATTTGACTTCTTTGCAATGGAAATTTTTTCAATTAGTTGCTGTTTATTCTGTAATTTAGAATCTACTATCTTTAGACCTCCGCAGGCTTGTAGATTTTTTAATGCATTCTTCCAGTATTTACTTTCTAAAAGCAATTCTAGTTCCATTTTTAATCTTATTGATAATGCTGAAGGGGCTAAATCAGTATTATCTCCAATATGCCAACTCCAAGGCCAAAGATTTATTGTCTCTTTTATTTGTTTTAAGGCTTGATTTGATAGTTGAAAATCTAATTTAGCAGAATAGCGAGAAGCTCTAATAATTCTAGTTGGATCTTCTAAAATACTTGATTCATGCAAAAAGTCCATTTTCATCTTTTCAATTGCATCTAATCCTGAAAATAAGTCTATTAGTCTATTATCTTTTAGTTCAATTGCCATTGCATTTATATTAAAGTCTCTTCTTATTAGATCTTTTTTGATTGTTGATAATTTGACTATTGGATTTTCCCCGGGTATAGGATAAGTTTCTTCTCGAGCAGATGCAATATCAACTTTTATGCCATTAATTATTACTTCTGATGTCTTGTAAGTTAAGTTATTACGTATAACTTTTACGCTTTCTGCTCCAAGAACTTTTTGCAATTCTTTTACGAAGGTTGAAGTCTCACCTTCAATTATTAAATCTAAATCATTGAAGATAATTTCATAATCTGGATTTTTATATTTTGTTATTAAGTCTCTTACAACTCCTCCAACTATCGCAATAGAAGTTATATTGGCTTTGCCAGCTGCATCTAAAATAATAGTTAGAATTCCAATGGGTAATTCTTTTATTTCTTTTTCAATTGTAGATTTATCAAATAATTCCATGAGAAATATGATTTGAGGTAATTAATATTTTTAGATTAAATTTTACTCATCTATCAATTTTAATGGAGCTAGTCTTGGGTCTAATATTTTAGGTCCCATTCCTAAGAATTTTATAGCGAGAGAGATTTTTTCTCCTGAACCAAAAACATGTGTGATTTTCCCTTCTCCAAATGAAGAATGTTCAACTCTATCGTTAACTGACCATCTCTTCCCTGGGGAAGGACCAGAATATGTTTTTCTTACTGCATTTTCAGCTTCACTAGGAACAGGTTTTTTATTACTTTGGCGATCAACCCTAGTCATTCTATCTAGATTTCTGTCTCTTCTTAATGTAGCCCCACCAGATAATGGGATATCGCCTTTAACAAGTTCTTCTGGAATTTCGGAGAGGAATATAGATGCGATAGAAGGTTCTCTCATCCCTCCCCACATTCTTCTCTCAGATGCATGAAAGAGAAATAGTTTTTCTTTCGCTCTAGTAAGTCCTACGTAACAAAGTCGCCTCTCTTCCTCAAGTGAAGATGGATCATCAAGTGATCTATAGCTTGGGAATAAGCCTTGCTCCATTCCCACAAGACAAACAACAGGAAATTCTAAACCTTTGCTGCTGTGAAGAGTCATTAATGTGACTCGATTTGACGCAGTATCTTTATTGTCTGCATCGCTTGATAAAGCAGCAGTTGATAAAAAATCTTCTAAATTGGCATCTTCACTTTCTTCTTGATATTGCAGAGCCGCATTAACTAATTCTTGAAGATTGCGCCTTCTTTCTTCTGCCTCATCTGTTCCTGTTGCAATTAATTCATTTAAGTATCCACTTTTTTCTAATACTAATTGAACTAACTCAGCAGGGCTTGAAGAAAGAAGATGACTTTGTAATTCATTGATAAGCTCACTAAAAATCAAAAGACCTTTAGCAGATCTTCCAGCGAGAGATCTGACAGCTTCGGGGTCATTTACAACTTCCCAGAGAGGAATTTTTAATTGGCTAGCAGCATCACTCAATCTTTGAACTGTTGTTTTACCAATTCCTCTTTTAGGAACGTTTAAAACTCTTAGAAGACTGACACTGTCAGAAGGGTTAATTAAAAGTTTTAAATAAGCTAGTAGATCTTTAATTTCTCTTCTGTCATAAAAACGCAATCCTCCAACAACAATATATGGAATACTCCAGCGGACCAATGAGTCCTCAATTGCTCTTGATTGAGCATTAGTTCTATAAAGAATAGCCATATCTCCCCAATTTAATTCTGGATTCGAGGCATCTAAAATTCTTAGCCTATGAATAACTGCCTCTGCCTCTGCTATCTCATCGTCACACCTTGTTAATTTAATAGAGTCACCTTGTCCTCTAGTTGCTCTAAGAACTTTATCTATTCGTTCTTTATTGTTAGAAATTAGTGAATTTGCTGCTTCGAGGATGGTAGAGGTAGAGCGATAATTTTCTTCAAGTTTCACGAGAGTTGAATTCTTTGCATTGTCTTGGCTTTTCTTCCCAAAGTCCTCTTGGAATCCCATTAGTATCCTAAAGTCCGCAGCTCTAAAGCTGTAAATACTTTGATCTGCATCGCCAACAACAAAAACTGATCGATTATTCCAATCTTTAAAAGAAGATGGATCTTTGCCATTGGTAACCAATTGTTTAATTAATTCGTATTGTGTCCAATTTGTATCTTGATATTCATCGACTAAAACATGCTTAAAACGTTTGTGCCAATAAGTTCTAATGTTTTCATTTTGTTGTAGTAATTGAACAGGTATTAATAGAAGATCATCAAAATCTAATGCATTATTAGCAGCTAAAGCCTTCCGATACAGTCTATAAGTTTCAGCAACTAATTTGCCTCTCTGACCCTCTTGACTCTTTGACAAGTCATCAGGAAGTAAGCATTGATTTTTGGCATTACTGATTGCCCAGCGAACTTTTTTGGGCTCAAATCTTTTAGGGTCTAATTGTAGGTCTTGTGTAACTATTTCTTTTATGAGACTTTGCGCATCTGTTTCGTCATATATTGAAAATTGTCTAGTCCATGTTAATCCTTCAGGATCTTTGAACTTGTCAATATCAAAGCGTAATAATCTTGCAAATAAAGCGTGAAAGGTTCCTATCCATAATTCACGGCTGATTTCACGATATATACGATTACGAATTTGTCTTTGTTCTGCTACTTGCAAGGCAGACCAGGGCTTTCCATGACTAACATTTGCTAATCTTTTTGCTAAAAGTAATTCAAGTCTATCTTTCATTTCTCTTGCAGCTTTATTGGTAAAAGTTACTGCAAGAATAGAGCTTGGATCAACATTATATTCAATAATTAAATGTGCAATGCGATGAGTAAGAGCTCTAGTTTTTCCGCTTCCTGCTCCTGCTATAACTAATAATGGACCATGAAAATGATCAACTGCTTGAGACTGAGCTTGGTTTAATCCATTTAAAAATATATTGTTAGATTTTTTCATTTTATAGACTACAAATACTTTGAATTAAATTTAGTTTTTTCATATTAATAGAGACCATCTTATATTATTTAATCAGATAAATTTATTATATTAAGTTAGAAGCAAAATTTTCTTTTTGTTTGTTTAGCTTGGAAAGTATTATTTTGATTTGCTTAAGCTCTGTATGCGAGTTAATAATTGAGTTGATTTTTTTTTGAGGCATTTTTAGTTTATTTGAAATAGTTATCACCTCTTTTTCTAAACGATTTTTGTACGCAGTTAGTTCTTTAATTGATTCTTCTAGCTCTTCTTCTGTAGGACTTTGCATTTTTTTTTTTTTTTCAACAATAGCTCAAATTAGTAATATCCCCTTTGCTTATAAGCTTTTTGAGATAACTCTATGAAAGATTTTAGTAAAAATTCTTGTTTACAGTTAAGAAGCATTGCGTTCTTAGACCTCTTTCGGTGAAATTTGACTGTAAGTCTTAGGTTAAATGAGTAATAAGTCATTACTTATTTAACTTTTTTACTTAATAGAGCCTAGGTAGTCAAAAATGCTTGATGCGTTCTCTAGAACAGTTGTAACTGCTGACGCCAAAGGTGCAGCAATTGGAAGTGAGGATCTTGCAGATTTAAGAAAGTATGTAGCAGATGCAAATAAAAGGATTGATGCAACCCTTGCAATAACTCAAAATGTTTCTTGCATAGCTGCAGATGCAGTGGCAGGAATGGTTTGTGAGAATACAGGACTTACTCAGCCTGGGGGACATTGTTATCCAACGCGTCGAATGGCAGCTTGTTTAAGGGACGGAGAAATTATTTTGAGATATGTAAGCTACGCACTTCTTGCAGGTGACCCTTCTGTTCTTGAAGATAGATGTCTTAATGGTTTAAAAGAAACTTATTTAGCTCTTGGAGTCCCAACTTCTAATGCTATTCGGGCAGTTGAAATAATGAAAATTGCCACAGTAGCAATTATGACTGAGACAAATACAGGAAGAAAAATGTTTAAAGGAATTAATTCTGGCTCAGGTGCACAATGTCAAGATATCGCTGCGGAGGCAGCCTCCTATTTTGACCTCGTAATAGAGGCTTTGAGTTGAATATTCAACTTTAAATTTAATTCCTCTTCTAAAGCACTTCAAACTAACTCTTATTAAGTCACTATGAAATCTGCAGTTACAACCGTTGTTAGCGCAGCTGATGCAGCAGGAAGATTTCCTAGCATGAGCGATTTTGAGTCTGTTAAAGGTTCTTTCGATAGAGCAAAAGCTCGCCTAGAGGCTGCAGAAAAACTTGCTTCTTGTCTTGATAAATTTACTAATCTTGCTGTTGATGCTGTGTATCAAAATGGTTCATATGAGCAGACGAATAAAGATAAGTGCGTTAGAGATATTCATCATTACTTGCGTCTTATTAATTATTGCTTAGTAACTGGTGGCACTGGTCCTTTAGATGAATGGGGAATATCAGGCATGAGGGAAATTATTCGTATCCAGTTATTACCAACAGCTGCATATATAGAAGCATTTATTTTTATTCGAGATGAAATTAAAATTAGTGATGTTATGAGTCAGCAAGCCGAAACGGAATTCAAAGGATTATTGGATTATTTGATAAACGCACTTGCATAAAAAAATTAATTTAATTAATTTTTTTATGGCCTTTCAATAATGATTGATTCTATAGATTTAAATAAATATATAGAACTTTATCAAGATTTCTTGCATCCAAATCCAAACATTAATTCTCGAGCATTTTTGATTTTAAGAAAAGAATTTGAAACTAAATTTATGGATAATCTTTTGGCTAATCTCAAGGAAAAAGATTTATTTATAAGAAGAAAATCAATATTAGCTTTGGGACGATTTGGAGAAAAAACTTTAAAGTTAATTGTTCCATTGTATATAGCTACTAATAATACAAATATTAAAGTTAGCTGCCTTAAAACGATGATCAAAGTTGTAGTTAATTTTAATTTAGAAGAATTAGATCAGGACGAGATGTTAGTCGTTAATTTAGCACTGAAAGAAGACGCTCCTGTAATAATATTGACTGTTATTTCTCTTTTAAGGCAATTAGGGGTAACTGGTAGAAATATTTTGATGAAAACTAGTAGAGATAAAGACTTATTAAGAGCAAAAGCTTCTATTAGTGCTCTTTTGGAAATGAAAGATCAGGCTGTTGATGATTTATTTGAAAAATTGTTAAATGATAAATCTATTGATCCAATGATAAAAGAAGATATTTTAAGAAACAAAATTCTTTAATATTCTAGATTATTTTTTAAATCTTTTAGTTATTAATTTTTTTAATAGCTAATTTAATGATTGTCCTAACATTTTTATCCTGCTCAATCTTAAGAAGATCTTTGAGTGGATTTATAGCTTCGTTAATATTAAGTTGCATCAACGAAAATACAGAAGCTTTTCGAATATCTGGACTTTTGTTTTTTAATTTCAATATTAAGATAGGAATTAAAGATTCTATTCTATACAATTTACCAACTAATTTAATAGCTTCGATCTGAACATTTTCAGCAGTATCATGAATAGCACTTTCTACTAATTGAATTGCTTCTTGATCTTCTGACTGTCTGATATGTTCTTCAAGTGCTGAAATTGCAGCTGATTTAACATTGTTGTTTTTTGATTTAGCCGCTTTTTTTATTGCATTAGGGGCTTTAGCTCCAATAAATTCTAAACACCAGGCTGCAAGACCATATTGCATTTCTGTATTTTCTTGATTCTCTAAGAAAATGATTAGATGATTAACAGCAGCCTCTCCAAAAATCGCAATTGCACCAGCTGCTGAGAATTGCACTACATAATCTGAATCATTAGTAAGGGCTTTTATTAAATGAGGTAAAGCTTTTGGATCTTCAACTAACTTTAAAGTCTTTGCTGCCGCTCTTCTCTGTATTACGTTTTTACTATTTAGAAGAGCTTTAATTAACTCAGGTAAAGCTTCTGTACCAACTTGGGCTAGTGCTTCTGCATGACTTCTTCTCACTAAACCATTTTCATCACTAAGGCCTTGGATTAAAGACTTGATTTCGTTTTGACTTGATTTTTTCTTACTCCTTAATTTGTGTTTACCCCCCTTTGCTTTTTCACTTTTTTCTTTACTTGTTAGTTCACTTTCCCAATAATTATCCACTTTTTTATTATCCACTTCAAAGCTTATTATATAATCTAGATTAAATTACATGCTCAAATATTATTACATGTATTTTCATAAATAATATTCTTTTATATTGAGCATAAAATTTATGCTCAATATAATGCTCTCAAGCTTATCTACTAAATACAGATCCTTATATTCAAAGTGCAATCCAATCCATTTAATAATCTACCGAAAATCAAAAAGATAGAGGCTATCAATATTCTTAGAAAACCAATTTCTGAGGTCAAGCTTTTAGCAGATTATTATAAAGCTGTATTCCACATAGCAAATTTCCCTTGTGAAGAAACAGAAATGGCACTTCTTGACTTTATTAAATATGAGTGTGAAAAACTTGAATACAAGATAGCACAAAGAAAAGCTATAGAGGTACTTGCTATTTTCAATTGTCAAAAAGCCATACCAATTATTGCAGACTTTCTTCAAAATGATAATAATGATGATTATCTTATCGAGACAGCTATCTGGTCGTTAGGTAAACTTAACTGTAATGATGTTGATATTATTAATAAGATTTGTTCAATATTGTATAAGCAATTTAATAATAAAAGAATAGTAATACAAACTTTAACTAATTTAGGTGTTAGAAAAGAAATAGATAAGATTAGATCATTATCAAGAGATAAGCAATCATCCAATGGAGTAAAAGGAGCATCTTTAGCTGCATTAGTAAAACTTGCTGGTGAAGAAGACAAACTTAGTGATTTGAAGGATTACTTGAGACTATCTAATCAAAATGATAGACATTGTGCAGTCCAGGATATTATAAATGCTGGTCATTTATCTGTTTTACCGGCTTTAATTAAGGCGCCAATTTCGCCCTCATTTAAATTACAGGCAATAGACTCTCTTTGGATAAATGAAGTAGAATTATGGAATCATATAAATCTCTTTAATTGTATAGATTCAGTCATTGTTGATGATCCAAGTAAAATAGATACTTTAGAAGTGAATAATTTTAATAATGACTTGAGCTTTTGTATTGAGCAACTTTTTCACACAGACTTTAATAGATGTTATCAGTCAATCAAAGAATTGTTGAAATTCCCTTTAGATAGGGTTTTGTATTATCTAAATAATAATTGGGATAGAGCAAAATTAGATTATGGTGCAATATACTTCTTTATGTCTGTATATAAATTGTTATTAGATAAGCAATTATATGATGAATTTATTTTAAATAAAGTAGATTTTCTTCTGTCCGACAAGTGGCCTAATTATATGAAATTTAAATCTTCGGCAATACAAATATTGGGTCGTTTGAATGAAACTAAATTCTATAATAATATAAATCAATTTTCAGATGAGAGGTATACACCTTATTGGAAAAATAGATATACAGCTTTGCTAGTATTACAGAAAAAACAACTTCATATTAAAAAGGATTTCGCTAAATTATTTTTGAATGATAGTCATAGATTTGTGAGGTTAAAGGCAAAGAAATTAGTTTTTCTTGAATGTCACTTTGGTAAATAGGATAAAAAATCTTTAGCACCAATTTCTATCAATAAAATAATCAAAATTATCTAATTTTTTAAATATTAACGGCCCAAATTCAGATCCCCAAAGTTTTTTATCAGTTTCTATTTCATATCCAGAATCTTCAGACATAAGACTATTCTTATTAACATTCACTTTACTTTTTACATAAGTTTTATCTTTCCCATATTGTATATAGCATTTACAACCTGATTCTATAGTCCCTGAAAAATTTCCTGGATCTGTTTCTCTAAAAATCATAGAACATCCAGACTTTTTAGATAACTTATATTTAGATATGTTATCTAGAAGAGATATATCTAAAGCACCACCTGTGAACCTTTCTTTTTCTTCAATCTCATGATTACTTAAAATAAAAATTTCTTTCTCTTGGGATAATTTATTTATAGACTGTCTATATGGATTCCATATATCGTGTTGATATCTCTGTTCTGAATAAAAGGCAAAACATTTATAAGTTTTTAAAAACAATGGCCGAATATGTATTTGCATATGTGCAAACTTTTTTGGGTTATCTAAAGCTTGTTCCTTATTACTAAATACGCCTGAAATTATCTTTGCAAATTCTAGTATTGTTTTCTTTCTCATCTTTTAGAATATAATTTATTTTTTTATAGAACGAATTTCCGATGCATAAGAGGTTTGCAGTATAGCTAATGAATCTATTGCTCTTGTTACAGAAGATCTACTTCTTAAATTGTTAGAGATAAACCATATTCTTTCTTCAGTACAAATATGTCTATATTCTGAATAAATAATTAGTGTCCCATCATCAAGAATTTTATATAATGATACTACTTGTATTGCTTCAGTATATCCAACGCTCCTTATTATCTTTCCTTTTGTTTTAGACGTCTCTATCGGAACAAGTATACTTTCCCCAGACGATTTTTCTTCTTGATTTCCCTCATTCCATTCACTTTTTGCTTCCCAACTAATTAGGAATGTTTTATTTATTGCATTAGCAGTTATTAAGTTATCTTTTAAAAATTTAATAACTCTAGAATCGTTGCTTTTAGAAGGAACTATTTTTATTTTACTTCTTATTTCTTCAAACTCTTGAAATGCTAATGAATGTCCGCTTCTCATTGAGTTCCATTCCCCAACACTTTTTAAGAAAAATTCATCAATATTCATCTACTTTACTTGCATTGATATTAATTTATTTTTAGACAATTAAATAATTTCACAAATGTCACTTGTAGCAAAAGCTTTTGTTATGGATAAAGTATCTAGAAAACTTTTTGTTTTAAAACCAATTGGAGAATTCCACGACCTCATGTACGGAACTATATCTTCACCAAAAACGTTATTATATTCATCAGAATCTATTAGAAAATCAATATGAGCTTCGAAACCTAGGTTGTTAATAATATTAGAACTTTGACCTACTTCGAATTGACTTATGATAGGTCTTCCAAGAATATGCTTGTACCTTAACTTGATAGATTTATATTGGCTAATATTATCAAAGTAGAATTTTCTATAAATAGTTGATTTGCAAATTTTTCTTGTGAATTCTCTGATTGTTATATCACCATTCCTTAGTCTTCTTTCAATATCAATTGGTCGCTCCGATTGCATTAATTTTAAGTTCCCAAAGATGTTTTTATATAATTCATTTATTGCTACAAGTAATACATCATCATCATTGGGAGCAAATTCTTTGATTTGAAGCATATTTATGGAATAGCTTTCTTTATTCAGTATTTTATAGTTATAACTTTCAATCTTATCTCTTCTATAACTGCTCATAACTGTGTTATCTAATAAGTTTTCGAATTGTTCAGGTTTACTTTTAGATGTAGCTGTGAACTTCTCTTTTTCACCTGGCATCGAAGCCCCTCTTATATGTAAATTATATATTGTTTTTTTACTTCCAGATATTCTGCTTTTGTTAAATCTAACTGGATTTTTATTAATAGCCTCTGCGCCTATTTTTAGTGCTTTAAATGGAATGGATGACATATCAATATTTAGTTTTCAATAAGTTTATCAATATAATGAGACTAAATATAAATTTTTTATTTTAAGTTACCTATTTTATTTGATTTCTTAATACTCGTTACCAATCCAATACATTAGTTTTTCTCTTGAGTTGAGGAGACTTTATTTTTATTAAATCCAGCGATGGTTGCTAGTGCAAACATTCCAAGTAAAGCTCCTCCAAGCATTAGTCCAGCACCCTGACTTACCCCTGCTCCAACAGCAACAATGATTGAATCACTTATCAATAAACTGATTATTAAAGCAGGGGTGAATAGTCTCCAACGTGTCCCTCCTATCCCTAGTGCATAGCTTAAAAAATCAAAAAGTCCAGTCATAAGAAGTCCAGTCATTAGAAAGAAATTTCCTTCTAGTTGATTTTGATTAAAACCCTCAATTCTTTTCATTGCTTTTAGCCCAACTAATTTCCTAACTGGGTCACGCCCGAAGTTTCTTGCTATGAAAAATGCTAATTGACAAAAAATTAAGTCAGATATAAATATAGTTAAATAGCCCGTTTTAAAACCAAGTAATGATCCAGCTAAAAGTGAGTAAACAGAACTAGGTAATGCGGGAAGGATTACACTGATTCCACGAAGTATAAGAATTCCCAGAGGTGCCCAAATGCCCATTTCTTTAACGGCACTTCTTAATGGTTCAATTCCATAAGTCTGAATTAAGAAGACTAGTAAAATGAAAGCACCTGTGAATAATGAAACAAGGAGGTACTTCTTTAATTTTTCTTTTTTCAAATTGAACTCCTGGCTATAGAGGATAAACTCTTAGAGATTACTAATTTAATTATCCTATTTAATATGTGTGTTTATTTCAGTTAATCAATAAAGATTTACGTAAAATATAATTCATCAATTTTATTACTTTTTACAGGTTGCAAAAATAAATTGTTCAGATATCAGATATTTTCAAAAAATAATACCTATAAACTTTTCTAATTCTAAAGAATAATCTATTATTAAAATAGCCAATTTAACAAGGATTTTATCCATTAAAAAAGTAAATTTGAAGTCTTCAAAAGAATTATAGGATGATATTTTGTGAGGGGAACCTTCAGTTGATCTTGTACAAAAAGAATTGAGTTGGAAACCTAAAATGATGTTTAATTAAGGATTAGTAATTACAAGAAAATATTTTAAAAAGAAATCAACCTTAGAAAAGTAAATAATTAATTAACTATTTTTTATTTAAAACGTTAATCAATACGATGCTATGATGCTAGTAAATTGTTTATTTTTTATAAATCGTAAAAACCCATGTATTCAAAGGTAAATAATGAAACAATCCTTGTAACGGGTGCTGCAGGTTTTATTGGTGCAGCTTTAGTAAAATCTCTTCTTAAGTTGGATTTTAAGGTTATTGGTATTGATAACTTAAATGATTATTATTCTACTTCCTTAAAAAGATCTAGGTTAATTGAGATTGATAAAGCTTCCTCTGAAAATGGAGAATGGTTTTTTCATGAGGTTTCGATAGAAGATAATAAAGTATTGTTGGACATAATTAATAGATACAATCCAAGAATTCTTGTTCATCTTGCAGCACAAGCAGGTGTTCGTTATTCAATAAGAAATCCTTCTGCATATATACAAAGTAACTTAGTAGGTTTTGCAAATGTACTTGAAGGATGTAGACAAAATAAGATTCAACATTTGATTTATGCTTCTAGCAGTTCTGTTTATGGTGGTAATAAAAATCTCCCTTTCCATGAAGAACAAGCAGTGAATCATCCAGTTAGTTTGTATGCGGCGACCAAAAAATCTAATGAATTGATGGCTCATACTTATAGCCATTTATATGATTTACCAACAACTGGACTTCGATTCTTTACAGTTTATGGCCCATGGGGAAGGCCAGATATGGCTCCAATGATTTTTGCAAGATCAATTTTAAAAAATGAGCCAATTAAGGTATTTAACCATGGAGAAATGCAGAGAGATTTTACATATATTGATGATGTAGTGGAGGGTATAATTCGTTGTTGCTTTAAGAGTGCAAGTAGCGATGATGACTTTAATCCGCTTCTTCCTAACCCTTCAACTTCATCTGCACCTTTTAGGATTTTTAATTTAGGCAATTCACATCCAATTCATCTCATATATTTTATAGAGTTATTAGAGAATAATTTAGGAAAGAAAGCTATAAAGAATTTTCAACCCATACAGCCAGGAGATGTTGTTTCAACTGCTGCAAGAATGGACTTGCTTAATTCATGGGTAGAATACAAACCTACAACATCCATAGAGAAAGGTATTAAATTGTTCTCTGAATGGTATTTAGATTATTTTAAAAATACTTATTGAAGAATGGTTTTGATTCCTTATGATTATATGAAACTTAGGCTAGTCCTAATAATTTAATTCTGAAGAGAGCAATATTTTTTGATTGGATTGGATTGGAAATTAGAAAAGGATGGTTTTTAATCTTCTCAAAAGCAATTTCAATTTTTTCATTTATTTCTATATCTTTATTGATTCCTAGATCACAATCCTTCCAGGCAGCATCAAATGCCATTGCAAAACTATCAGCATTATTATATAAATTTTCATTAGATGCTTCTAAATTCATAAGAATAGAATCAAATGTTTAAGTCATTTTAACTCCTTAAGGGATATTAAAAATGACCAACTCTTTGCAATATAGTTAATCATTATTTATTTTGGTAGACAAAGCATATCGAGGATGGATTTCTGATTTATAAGCTAACTAATGCATTTGGAGATAAATGATATGAAAACCAACATAAATTATAATTATTGTTTAAAATATAATTGATTATCAGCTTTTGATTTTGCCAGATATTAACGATCTTTTAGTCTTACTTATTATTGTCTTCATTTTGATTGTCAACTTCTTTAGAAGAAATCGAAATTAGAATAATCAATTATGATTAATGTTTTATGAAATTCAATTTCTTAGTCTTTGAAAATTATCAAATTTATTGTTTAACTTGTACTTTTTGAAAGTTACGAGTCTCGAAGAGTTGTTCCAAGTCTCAAAGCTAAGACTCCTGCAAAAGCAACCATTAAAAATGTTATACCAGCAAGATCAGGTGAATTTATACCTAGCCCTGAGGAGAAATCTACTTTGGAAAGATCAAATGTACTTTGAACTCCGAAAAAAAGGTTCATCATCTCATAACTACTAATTTCATTTATGCTAACTCAAGATTGAAATTATCTTTTATTTTTGGAGCTTATAGCGTCGACTCTTTTGCGGTTTTGTAATAATTACGATTGGTCTGCTTTTTGAATTACGACTTAAATGCCTTTCACTTCCAAAGAATCGGCGGGTAAACTAGAAAAATAAAAGTATTAATAACACTGTTCTAGGAATTAAAAGCACCTGGTTTGAGGTGGTTTTAATATTCAATTGTTCCTATTTGAATAGTGCAAGAACCCAGATTTGAAGAGGAGACCAATAGGAAATACCTTTTGAAAACACTTTTTTTAGTATCCATCGATTTGGGTAAGATCCTTTTTTAGGCCATATGAACTACTGCTAAACCACTGCTATACCAGATGCTATGCCAAAAGACCTTCCTGAAGATTGGATAAATTGGAAATTAATGTCTCTTAAGGTGAGTGATTTGGTTGGGAAGACACCTGAAAGACTGACTATTTTTAAGACCAAAAGAAGTTATAGAAAGACAGATTGTCTTCAGTGCAGATGGTTTCCTGTGCCAGAAAGCATAGACATCAGACCAGATGCAGTATGAAAAAGATTAAACTTTGATTTATTCCGATTTTCACGAATCTTTTAATCAATATGTGAGACAAAATATATAAAAAGATAATAAATTATAACGGCTCATTGTTATTGTAAAATCAATTATAGGATTTATTTAAAGAGATAGATGCCAATTTATCAATTGAACGACAAAAACAATAACAAGAAGGTAACATTTTTTCATGTTCATATTCCAAAAACTGGAGGAACAATGTTAGAGGGATTCTTTTCCTCTCTTGGGTTACGTTCTTTTGGAGCAGGTCCCGAATATATGTTTGTAAGACCTTATTTAAAATCTCCACCAAATCATTATGACATGAATATTTTAGAGCAATTATTCTTCTTGGATTACTTATATGCTTTCGCCATAGTAAGAGAACCACTTAAAAGAATGTTTTCCCAATATCAATGGGCAAGAAGTGACAAATGCTCGGGTTCTGAGCGATTTTTGAAAATGACTTTTGAGGACTTTGCTATCGACTCATTTGAAAGATATTCATCTGATGAATATTATATGGCAAACTATATCAAGCCACAACATTATTTCATCTCAGACAAGGTTAATAGAATATTTAAAGTGGAAGATGGATTAGAAAACGCAATAGAAATAGCATTTAAAGAAATAGGGCTTAAATTACAGTTTCAGAATGAAAATTCGTGTTTAAAATTTCCATATGCCAATAAATCTAAACCATACAATGATGATTTGGTAAATGCAAAAACGAAAAAAATGATCAAAGAATTTTATAAAGAAGACTATCAAAAATTTGGTTATAAACTTTAAGATAAGATTATAAGTAAATATATATCACTTCTTACATTATTTAGTACTGGATGCTAAATAAAAGAAATTATATCCAGTAAACAATTATCAGCATCTCCAAGGAATATATTTTACAATTTTTTCCTAGAATAGCTTTGATTTTATTATCAAGTTTAGTTTAGCTAATTATATGAGGAGCTTTTATCGACATGATCATCCTCTCAATCCGGCTAGTGATTTTAAATAATTTATTTGAATAGTATTTAACCGAAGGCCTGCGCCACCTTCACTTACATATATAAATGTATAAAGTAGATCAGGATCCCATCCACTATCAATAAGTTGTTGCGCAATAGAGTAAATATGAAACCTATCATTTTTATTAAAGACTACATCTGATAAAATTGGTTTAACATTTCTAAAGATATTTAAATCTCTTATTATATTATAAGAATCAGTTATGCAATAGAAATCTTTATTTATATATCTTGCAAGGAATCTTACCCCTTCTCCTGTTTTGCTAATACATACTAATCCTTTTGATATCTTTGAGGAAGCAATTAAGCTAACGCTTCTCGCCATCAAATCTGCCTGACTAAGTTTTTTATCATCAATATATTCCAAAGGATTCTTATTCTTATCTATAATATATTTCATTGTTAGATCTATTATTGAACTCATAGCCTTTATAGATTCATATGGATATTTCCCCACAGCTGTCTCACCTGAAAGCATTAAACAAGATGCACCATCTAATACAGAATTAGTAATATCATTACACTCTGCTTTTGTTGGGGTAATTGATTCTTGCATAGTATGTAACATCTCGGTGGCTATAATCACTGGAATGCCAAGCTTATTTGCTTCAAATAGAATATCTTTTTGAAGAATACCAATATTACTTGTGTTTGTTTCTACCGATAAATCACCCCTATCTATCATTATTGCAAATGAAACTTTTAGGATTTCTGATAAATTTTTAATAGCTTTAGCATTCTCAATCTTGGCTATTGCCTTAGGATACCTGTCTCCAATATATTTTTGAATGTTATTTAAATAGTCAGCATTATCAACAAAGCTGATCCCCACAAAGTCGACTTTATTCTCACAGCAAAAGTCTAAGAAAAACTTATCTTTATCGTTTAACTCTTTATCATCAAAGGAACTTTCTGGGATATTTATACCTTTACATTCCTGGAGTAATCCATCACATTTTGCTATGAGAGTAATGTATTTGTTAAACACATCTTTTACCTGGAATGAGAGTCTTCCATCATCAGCATATATTTCCATACCTTTCTTTGCCATATTAAACAATACATCATTATTTACCTCGTAGATAAATCT
>QCHI01000007.1 GCA_003279655.1 Prochlorococcus sp. AG-402-A21
ACATAAAAAATGATGAGGTTAGAAGTTGTGAAAGTGATTTGAACCTTTTGTCTATAAGCCTTGAAGCTGAGGTCCCTGAAGCTCTTTACGTGGGAATGAAGGATTTTATTAGTGGAAACGAGAAGTGGGATCAATCCAAACTTATTAGCTCAGCAATTGCAAATTTTCTTTTTCAAAATGGTTCTAATGATAGAGCAGTTGCTGAGAAATACTTAAATGATATTTTCAACCTTTCAAGTCAAAAATTGCCTTCTCGCAAGCCCTTTTAGTTATTGCCATCATTGTTAAGGTTGGGCTTTGCCAAGATGATGTTGGCCAACAAGCTCCATCAACTACCAATACATTAGAGCACTCCCATAAACGATTCCAATTATCTACAACGCTCTTACTCTTATCATTTCCCATTGGTGCTCCTCCTACCTCATGTATGTAATAGCCAGGTGGTGGAGCATCGTTTTTAATCGCAACAGATTTTCTGAGAATTTGTTTGGTAAATGGAATATTTAAGATTTCATTTGCAGGAATAATATTGCCATTTCCAGAATTGATAATAAGTTCAATCATTCTGTTCATTTCTGTGACCATTCGTTTCTCATTTTTACGCCAAATTATTGATATGTGTGGTATTGGAATATCATAAAGATCTTTGCTCTTTGATAGTGAAACGGTGTTTTTATAATTTGGAAGTACTTCACCATGACCAATAAGGAATCCAGTTTTTGTATTTTTATATTTTTTTAAAATATCTGGTGGTTCAAATCTATCGATTCCTCCCCAGATTCCATATCCTCCAACAAAGTTCTTATTAGTTGATCGATCTCTACCGATGGGGATAAAAAAGCTACCTGCTCCAGTTAAAAGATTATTATTATTTTTATCTGAATAATCAGCCTTATTCTTATCGATTGGGACAGTGAAAAACCTACAGGTTGATATATGATCCATTAAGTTATTTCCTAATGAATGGGAGGGATCAATTAGACCATTTGAATTATTACTTTCTTCGGAACTTAATAGAATTCTAATTGTTTGGATTGTTGATGAACATAATATTATTAATTTACTTTCTAATTCACTTCTCTTTCCACTTTTTTGATTTACTACAATAACACTTTTCGCAGATTTTCGGTTTTTATTCAATACTAATTTATCTACAATATGATTTGGAAGTATTTCTACTTTACCTAACCTAGCGGCTTCTTTTAATGTGCTGCCTAAGCTGCTATATGTTGGCCATTTCGTTTTGTCTTTATTGGCTCCAAAGCCTCTGGAATGTATAAATGGAAGATTTAATTTTTCTTTTATGTTAGAGGCGAATCTTGCTTCACTTTCGGTGAATGGAAGTTTGCCAATAAATTCACCATTAGGTAGTTGATTGAGATCATCTTTGTTGCCATATATTTTTAGAAAATTCTCTATTTCTGAATAATGTGACTCAAGATCTTTATAGCTAATAGGCCATTCAATATTGTATTCTTTATCTTTTGAGGCTTCAAAATCCTCGTCGGCTAATCTTAAGGTTATTCCTCCCCAAGTAAGGCTCCTTCCACCAACTTGATTGCCTTGCGTCCAAATGAATGGTGCTTTTGGTGGATGGGTGTAAGGATTTGCTTTTTTGTTTGCATAAAGTAATGGGTTTGATTTCCAGAAACCTGGATGTTGAGGTTGGCTTTGATAATTTCCAGTTGTCACCCCTATAATTCTCCGACTCATATTGCAAGGTTCGTTTCCGTTTGCCTGATTGATTTCTAGTTCTGGACCTCTTTCGATTACCAATACTCTTACGCCAGCCTTGGCCATCGTTAAGGCAGCCATCCCTCCGGTTGCACCAGAACCGATAATTATGACTTCATATGGCTTGTTAATCATTTCTAGGAACTTGTATATTTTGAATTGGTAGATTTAGAGATTTATTTTTTGATGTATAAAATATATAATAAATCATAGGGTTGGTTCTTAGGTCGTTGGAGAATTTGATTGATTTATTTCTTTTTTAATTTCTCTAATAAATCATCAACATTTAATATTTTTTATTAGATGATTTTTAAATCATTTTATGTAATTATTAAGATTAATATATTGATCTTAATAATTTGCAAGTAAATAAATAAGTTTGTTTTTTTATGATTTAAGAGCGATTATAGTACTAGTCTTTTATTTCTAATATATATTAAATCCAATATTTAACTGTTAGCCCATTTTGAATTAAAATATAATTATTGGTAGCTATTAGGAAGTTATGTTTAAAAGGCTTCTTTTTTTTGTAAGCTCGATTCTGTTTTTCTTTTCTTCTCTGCCAGCTTATTCAGCCTTGGACTATGGAAAGCAAACCTTGATAGGCGCTGATTTCTCTAATACTGATTTGAAAGGTGCGACTTTCTATTTAAGTGATCTCCAAGGGGCTGATTTTTCAGGTAGTGATCTTCAAGGAGCTAGTTTTTTTGATGCAAAGCTTGAAAACGCTAATTTAAGCAATGCAAATATGAGAGATGTAACAATGGATGCTGCCATCCTTAACGGTGCAAACCTTTCAAATAGCATATTAGAAGGTGCATTTGCTTATAATGCTAAATTTGAAAACGTTATTATTGACGGCGCCGATTTTACTGATGTATTAATCGCGAATGATGTTAAAAACAAGCTATGTATTATTGCAGATGGAGTAAACAGTGTCACTAATAAAAAAACGACTGAGACTTTAGATTGTTAGTAAATAGTATGCTTATTAATAAAAATATTAATTACTCTAAATATATTTTCTGGATTTCAGTTTTATTTATATGGATTATATCCACCTTCGCTGATCGGATTTGGTGGAATTTTTATAGCAACACTCCCTCATGGGACCAGGCTGATTATCTCAATAGTGCCCTTGACCATGCTCGAGCACTTTCTTTTATGGGAGGAGATGGAGTATCAGACTTTCGTTCTTTATTAGATAAATCTCCAAAGATTCCTCCTTTTGCCTCAATAATTAATGGAGCCGTAATTGCCTTTGCTGGTGATTCCCCTCATAAAGCTGCCTGGTCCTTAAGTTTTTGGAATGGATTTTTTATCTTTAATATTGCTTCATGGGGACTTTATTTGAGAGGAAGAAAATATTCGATTTTTTGTGTTCTTATTAGTGCATGTTCTCCTTTCTTATTTGATCTAAGAACTAATTATGTATTGGAGTTACCTTTAATCTCTGCTATTACATTTTATTTGTTTCATCTAGGAAAGTGGAGTGATAAATCAATTGGAGGTAAATGGATTCAATTGATAATAGCAACTTTTGCATGCTCCTTTTCTTTGTTGATTAAGCAGAGTTCTTTATTAGTTATAATACCTTCTTTATTATTTATTTTTATTCTTTCTTTTAATAGAGATAAAAAATTTAGTTTACAATTTCTGTGCTTATTTTTGATCAATCTTTTGGCAGTTTTACCTTGGTTTTATCACAATTGGATAATGATATTAAGTGGGACTTATAGAGCTGTTTTTGAATCGGCTGCGATTGAAGGTGATCCCTCTATCTTTGATTTTAAAAGTATTTTCTGGTACTTCCCATATTTAGATAATCATTTTGGAAGTATCATATTTTTTTGTGGCTCTTCAGGAATATTATTTGCCTTTTTAACCTATATAAGAACTTTTAGATCTTCAGCAAGATTTATAGATATCTTTAATAAAAATAATTATAAATGGACATGGATTTATTTTAATTTAATAGCATGCTGGACTTTTACAACTTTTGTTCCTAATAAGGATGAGAGATATATTGCATGTACGATCCCATTGATTATTTTACTTTTAGCCCTTGGATTCTCAAAGTGGAGTGATTGGCTAGATACTTATTTTAAATTCAAATATTATGGTTTATTATTAATTCCTCCTATAAGCTTTTTATTTTCCAACTCTATTAACAAGTTTAACACTTTAGAAAATATATCAAGTAAATATTATCCTGTTAAAGATATTATATCGATCGTCAAATTAAATCAGACTTTTGATGAAAAAGAAACAGTTATTGTTGTTCCGAGCACTCCTGATATTAACCAGCATAATGTAAGTTATTTTGGGAGAATGCAAGATGGAAAGATTCTAGGTAGACAACTTGGCCAATCTCTTTTGCATATAGAACCTGTTCTTAAATATTCTAATTGGATTATTTTGGCTGAGGGAGATCAAGGCTCAGTTTCAAGTAATTCAATAGTCCTAGATAAAGCTATTAGAGATAGTTCTCTTTTCATAAAAATTAGAGAATTTCCTAGAGAAAAAAAAGGAAGTTATTCTTTATGGAAGCGTAATTCAAGTTCACCTAAGCAAAATGAATTTCATAATAGATTTATTGAACTAGCAAATGGAATGGAGCAAGGTCCATTAGGTATTAAATTGATTTTTGATGAAATAGAAATAGAACATATGATTGATGGGCATTTTAAATATCAAAGTATAGTTAGTGAAAAGGCGTTATCCAAAATAAGCTCAGACCCTGAAAATGTTGAATCTTTATGGTCTCTATCACTTCTGAACATATTATGGAATAGACCTTCTGAAGCAGATATTTATCTGAGAAATCTAGAAATTTTGTTGCCGAATAATCCCTGGCCAAGTGCTTACAGAAGTATCGTTAACCTTGCCTCTTGGAATCCTTTGAAAGCATCTTTAATAGCAGATAAAGCTCATAAGAGAAATCCAAATTATTTTCTAAAAAGTTTGAGTGACACTACTGCACTCTTTCGAGGAGCGTTTTGGCGTTGGAATTCTGCTTCATATAGTGTTCCAAATGCAATCAAAAGTATTGATGAAGCTTTAAAACCAATAGAAAAGTAAAGTTTAAGACAAAACTTAGTCTCGACCTGAAAGATTTAGAGTTGGTCTCTTTCAAATGTTTTGGTTATTTCTTTTAGAAATTCAACTATTTGGATATTTGTATACCCAAGATCAGTTCTAAGCCCTTTGCATGAAGAGGTAATCTCTTTCCAAATGTCAGCTCTTACAATTGCTTCTCTGTCTTTTAAGTAACGCTCTTCTTTCATTTTGATTTAATTTTGTAAGTTATGGTTTTCTTAGGTTTTTAAGGAAATCAACCTTATTAATCTTAAGGATTTACGAGGTGGATTCGATTGATATCAAATCAATATCTTAAAAATCAAAAAAAAACCTTTTTTCGGAAGTACCTTAACGAAAAAATAAAAGGATCATGAGAATTTTGGCATTCTTGTAGGTATTAAATATTTGAGTTACTTATCTTATTAGGCGTAAAAATAAATCATTTTTAAGATTCTTTGATTAATTTTCCTAATATTTTGGCTTATTTATCAAATAGTTGGGATAGATATTTAATTAAATACATCAAAACTGTCAATCAAAGTATAGAGAGTGGCTGATTCGAACCCCCGATGGAGTTTCCTCCATGTTAGTTGTCAAGACTAGCAAGATTTAACTCCTACTAATGGATTTCAGCTGTGTTTTGAACAGTGAATACCGAGGATTGCCAGAAATTATTTGTAATCTTTCGTAGGGAAGCTTCTATCTTTAACTAAAATTTTCTTTTTCAAGTCAACTTTCGGTCAACTTCCAGATTATAGATGATAAATAACGAGACTAAAAATATAATTAAAGACCCCTAGCCTCTCCACAATAGAACGGAGAGTGGGGGATTCGAACCCCCGATGGAGTTGCCCCCATGCTAGTTTTCAAGACTAGAGCCATAAACCACTCGACCAACTCTCCACTTCAAATTTTACATCATTGGCTTAGGATTTTTTCAAGTAAATTATGAAAAAATCAATTGCTTAGTCTTGTTCCTCTTCTTGGTGGTTGAATTTGAACCAACCGTCTTCTTTCATTCCTCTTTTAATAGCAGTCACAAGTGCTCCAAGGAAAAAAGATCCTACTCCAGCAAAAATTGTCAGAGTTAATAAAGGCTTAACTCCCGATACGGCTGTACTTTGAAGGGCAGGATCTAACGGATCCATTAAATCTTTGTTTTATTAGTCGTCATAAACTTTGCATGTTGACGAAGTTGGGTGGATTTCACATTCTTCTTTCCAAAACTCTTCCCTTGACTCAGCGGGAACTTCATAATTGAAATCATGCATTACTCGTATATCACTCAACGCATTCTTGATGATAGAAAATGGAGTTCTTAGCTTCATAAATCTCCTATTCGGATAATTATGTTCTACTTGATTCCTTGTGATTTCAACACCTCGGCTTTTACTCAAGTAAAACTTACTAGTTATTCGATATGGGACATAAAAAGGGCTGACCTAAGTCAGCCCAAATACTTTCAATAGAAAATAGCAGTAAATTCAATTTTGAATTAAGAATCCATTGCTGCAACTTTTTCACGAGCTTGTTTTTGTCTATCTTCAAAAACTGAACGTTTGTAAGAAGTAAATACTCCTTTCTTAAATGTTGCGATTTGAGCTCTGTGAAGTCTTTCTGCTTTTAAGACTCTTTTTTTAGTCAGTGCTAGGTTGTTCATTACCTTTTTAATTACTGGAAATCCCGTTCCCTACTTCCATGTAATGCACCCCACAAAGATGGAGCGAACGTCCCCTTAAGTTAACAAGCCAACTAGAACAACTGAAATGAAATTCAAGTACGGTTTCTTAGAATGTCATCAATAAAACTTTCCTTAACCACCCAATATGGTTAGCACTACCTAAACCGAACATCAGTAAGGAAAAATCTTTTTTATGTTTTTAATCTTCGAAGACCAGGTTGTTTAAACCCTGTCTCTCCGAAAATTTATCTTCCTCTATCTACCATGACTTCAATCAATAATTCCTCAGCAGCTAAGCTTCTAGCTCTTTTCTGCATACCTACGCTAATCCTCGCATCAGTTTCATTGGATGTTGCTTCATCAGTAATCGTCTAAATATGTACGGAATTAACGAAGGAACAATTATTGCAAGCTTGGCTATACCCGCTGGATTGTTCATTGGCTTTTCAACAATTCTTGTCAATAGACTTCGCCAGTGTATGTAATGAATAGTTCTACTCCAGCCAAATCAAATAAGAAATCATGATTCGGACTTGGTGAGATTTTGTTTGATCTATACTCTCGTTACTATCCCATAGGCTCAAATTTTAATTATTGTCAGAAGTTCATCAATGGTCTTTTAATACATAAAAGGTTCCAATAAAATGTAATACTTTTGGTTCTTGTATATCATTTATGGCCTCTAGTTTTTATATTGTTCATCACGAATTTAGAGCTGGTACTTCATCTAAGTGGTGGGAAGCTGCTTATGCAGCAATGGCACCTGGCGGTGGATGGGATGAGGCTGTAGCGGCAAATAAAGAAAAAGGTTTTTACAACCACTCTGCTAATGCTGTGACTTCTGATGGCCCTATTTACTGTATTTGGGAAACTAAGGAGAACATTACGCTAGAAGAATTTCAGGAATTCATTGATGGTCCGACAGGTCCTGGATTTGGCCTGAACGCATTAATGAATATCTGTAAACCAATAGACACATCATTAATGAATGGACAAACTCCATACCCAAGAGTTTTCTCTTAAAACAGTTAATATTAGAGATGGTTGACAGCCGATTGCTATCGGAACGAGAAGGGCTGACTTTGGTCAGCCTTTTTTGCGTTCCTAGTTATCATGACCGCGGTTGATCACTTTGTTAAAGCAAAACATAGAAAATCAACTTAGGAGTATTAATAATTAATAAATATTGTGCGATCCTAAATTAATTAAAAGCTAATTATAGTAAGTGCTAATAGTGGATATATTGTTAGTTTTGTAGGAATAAATCTAGTTTTAAGACTAGAGCTATAAACCACACGACCAACTTTCCACTTAGGTTTTCACCTTGTTAACTTCTGATATCTTAAAAAATTCTCAAACAACAATTTCATAACTATTGGTTTTGAACTCAGTTTCAAAGACGATCCTTTTAAACCTTTAAAAATTTCAGAACCTATAGATTCTCTTTGTACATAAATGTCAATGAGGTTATTTGTGCAATAATTTTAGGCATTGGTAAATCACATTCATGGCAAGCAACAAGAGCCCACAATCTCGTTTCCTAGGGGACCTTCCTATGGAGGGAGGAATTAGTCAAAAAGAAAAATATCGTTATGTAGCTCATCTGATGTTTTTTATTGGATGCGCACTATTTTCCTTTGGGATTTGGGCTCTTTCCGGCTTTACTGCTTCAAGTGGGGCAACAGGACCTTTTCCTTTCTAAAATGAAAGGAAAATACAATTGAGTTTGGATTAGTAAAGCTAAATAAAAAATCATTTATCCGACAAATTATCTATAGTTTTTTCTCTATCTTCAATAATTGTTAGCAGCCATTTTGATCCTAAGGCTCTTGAGATGCTCCTGTTTTTTAGTAGTTCACAAATTCTTTTATAAAGTTTGTCTGATTCAATATTGGAATTGAACCATTTCTCGAATTTAAGAATTTCATCAGAATTTTTACAAGCTCTTAGTTGATCGATAAGTGCATCATTAGTACTTGCGCCACTTATCTCTAGTGGTTTATTTGTCGTAGTCATTTAAATCTAAGGAACACAAGACCTATTTAATAGTTAGCTAATTTTTCTCATTTGGACAATATCTTTAAAACTTCTTTGAAAATCAAACGTGTTTTATTTGTTAAGTAAGTATTTTTTGGGTTGATACAAAATACACCCATTCAAGATTGAATGAATGATCTTAAGATGGTTTAGCAAGTGGAAGTAAGCATTTATCAGAATCGCAACCTGCTGGCCCGGCTTCCGTAAGTTCCCCTTGATCATATCGACTAAGAGCATCAAAGAAATCACAATCATCTCGTCTTTTTATGACTT
Organism: Prochlorococcus sp. AG-402-A21; assembly: GCA_003279655.1. GTDB lineage: Bacteria > Cyanobacteriota > Cyanobacteriia > PCC-6307 > Cyanobiaceae > Prochlorococcus_B. The sequence continues at coordinate 8,807 of QCHI01000007.1, forward strand.
CCGCTTGCAGTTTTGTGTAACATTCTTCGTCAATAGGCTCAAAAGGAAGTCTGGGGAAGGTTGCATTTGCATCAAACCTTGCCAGCAATGCCGCTGAAATATAACCTTTATTTTCATTGATGGAGCTATGAAGTGCTTTTGCTAAACCCTCTATCTCATTTTCTCTGAATTCAATTGTGGCAGAGGTGTTGTGGTCTGTGTAGTTTGTTTGAACTTGCATATAAAAATCAAATTGTGCAAGAGCTGAGAAGTTATTGATATCTATCTCATCCGCACCAGGTATGTTTGCCCAACTTACCTCGGTTGGTATTTCAACTAGCCACTCAGTACATTTTGAATCAAATGGATTGTCTAGTAATTTTCCATTTTCATCTTTATCTGATTGAGAAGGAACGATTGTGTATCCATAATCCATGCAAGCTAATGCAACTGGATCATTCTTCCTGAAAGTAATTCTTCTAATAAAACGTTGAGCTTTTGGAGGATGCCAACCTGGTGAAGCCCCTGTTAGAAGACTTTTTGTACCCGCAGGTTGAACTGTTGTACAACGACTTGGACGGCGAATATTATGTCTATCACAATAATCAAATACTGTATCGTTGACGATCTTTCTCCATCGACTCAAAAAAGTAGCTTCTTTGAGTTTGAAATCCTTTCCTTCTTTTGTCTCAGGTCGTCCGGCTTCCCACCATCTTAACCATGGAGTCCCGAAAGCATGAACAAAAAAGTCAAAAAGTCCTGTAAAACTTACCCCAACAATGGGATCCCATTCACGACTTTTTCTATATCGCTCTACTTCGAATCGATGATTAAGGAGACAGGCAACTGACAAAGCTGCTGCTTTGAAAGCATCTTCTTGCTGATTTATATCTAATGGATCAATTTGATTAAGATGGATTTCTGCAAGATTACAGTGAAAATCTGAACCTAGAATTTCTCCGCAAGGATTAAGACCATATCTACTAAGTCTATGAAATAGTTCTTTTTCATCAAAGGGACCATAATTTGATTGAATCCATTTGGAGGCTTCTTCTTTTCCTTGGTCACAATAGATATCTATAAATTCATTTCTGAGTTCTACTGTTGAAAGTATGTCAGCATTTGATCGAGCAATTGCTTCTGGTGCAAATTGAATAGCTCCTTCACCTGAATGAAATTGTTTAATAACGGCATCGATAAGAACCTCTAATTCAGGTTTGGTGTGATAAACACGAGTATGGTTTGCCATCCTTAAAGCATCCTTCTCTGGGTCAATACTCCAATTACCATCAGAGTCTTGCTTCCATAAATTTTCTTTAGCACCAGCTGCTTCTATATCTTTCGAAGAAAATTGACGCATACCTGCACTTCTTCTGATATTACCAGCAACGATTGTGACAGCTGCTTCGTCGATGAGTAGACAACATTCAATTGAAGTTAGTTTTCTTCCTATTGCTTTGTTTAAAAGATTTGCTACGCGAGGGTATAAATCTTTGAGTTTGACAGGGTTCGCCATGCCTCCGAAACCTTTGAGTGATTCACCCGCTGGTCTTACATCTTTTAAATCAATTGATACATTAATAACTTTAGAATTGAAACTATTGTCACTGCTTAGTTCAAGAATTTTTTGATAGCTATCAACCCATCCTCGTCTACTATCACCAACTTTTATTAGTACATTATTATCTTGAATAGAGAATGTAGTCTTTTCATTTCTTTTTTCAGAAGGGGTTGATCCAATATCTGAAACATTTTCAATATTAATTTTATTTGTAACCTCTGGTAGTTGATCAATTAAGTGAGGTTCAATTATTGCACCTGTTCCGCAACCCATCATGGCTAAGTCCATCATGAGTCCAAAGGCTTGCCAATCAACAAGATTTGTTGAGGTGCAATTGTAGGCTCCAGAAAAATTCTTTTCTTTCTCAATCCATTTCGTTCCGCCTATCCAAAGCCATCGACCTGAGGGAAGAGCTTTTTTCTCCTGTTGCATTCTTTGCATTAAATTTATTTCTGCTTCATTTAATCCACCAAGCTTCTTTAGACCATCTAGGTTCCTTGTATTTACTTGCTCCCAGCTTTCACGACCTGTTGGAAGTTTCCTGCTATAAGTTCTGTAAAAGACTGGATTAGCTGCAGGTGCAGTTATCGGAAAATGAGTTGTAACATTTTTTTTACCCGATGCTGAATTATTAGTTTCGGGCTGGCTTGTTGCAATTGTCAAAATCTTTGTATCCCTTTGGTAAGTACTACGGTAACGCCATGTATAGCGTTAGCAAGTTTTTTTAACACCATCTACAGGGCTCCAAAGAAAAAACAAACTTTTTCTTTTAGTAATGAAGAGAACACCGGAACCAGAACTTATGCAAATCCCTTCTCAGGTAAGGGCTTATGCGGATGCGGATTTCTCTAGGAGTGATTCAATGGTTATTAAGTCGCTTGAAAAATATTTAAAAAAAGCAGGAAGAACACTTAATAAAAGTGATTTGATTTTTGACATAGCATGTGGTCCAGGAAATATTGCAGAGAGAATCGCCAAGAATTGGCCCTTCGTAAATGTTGTAGGTATTGATGGCTCAAAGGAAATGTTGAATGAAGCAGAAAACAAACTTTCCGAAAATCTTATAAACAATCTCTCTTATGAATTGATTGACATTAATTCAATAGCCTCAGGCGAAATACATTTCCCTTCTAAAGCTAATGTATTAGTCAGTAATAGTGCCTTGCATCATTTTCACGATCCTTATAGTTTTTGGGGTGCATTAAAAAAACTTGGTAAAACAAAGTGTATTCATATTCATCGTGATTTAATAAGGCCTGCTTCTTTAGAAAAAGCATTTGAGATAAAAGAAAAACATCTTTCAAATTCTCCAGAAATTCTAAAAAATGATTTCTATGCATCTCTCAAGGCATCATTTACAGTTGAAGAAGTATCTCATCAGCTATTTGATTCAGGGTTATCTCAATTAGAGGTTTTTCAAGTTGATGAGCTTTATGTTGAGATTATTGGATGTATTTAAAATCCTATCCTTAAACAATTGAACAAATAAAAACAATAATGAAATCAACTCCCCAAGACAACACTAATTTAGATCCAAATTTAGAAGAAGAATTAGCGGTCTCGCTAAGTAAGGAGGTTGGCAAAAGAAGAAACTTTGCAATTATTTCCCACCCTGATGCAGGGAAAACAACTCTGACAGAAAAACTTTTACTCTATGGAGGAGCCATACAACAAGCAGGAGCAGTAAAAGCAAGGGGAGAACAGAGAAAAGTTACTTCTGATTGGATGGAGCTTGAAAAACAAAGAGGAATATCAATTACATCAACTGTTTTACAATTTGCTTATAAAGATAAGACGATTAATTTATTAGATACTCCTGGTCATCAAGACTTCTCGGAAGATACTTATAGGACGCTTGCTGCTGCTGATAATGCTGTAATGCTAGAGGATGCGGCAAAAGGCCTTGAACCTCAAACAAGGAAGCTTTTTGAGGTTTGCAGAATGCGTCAGATTCCAATTTTTACATTCATCAATAAGATGGATAGGCCAGGGCAAGAACCGCTTGAATTGTTAGATGAGATTGAGTCTGAACTAGGATTATCAACCTTTGCAGTCAATTGGCCAATAGGCAGTGGTGAGCTTTTTAGAGGCGTTGTTGAGCGTGCAACTAAAGAAGTTGTTTTGTTTTCTAGAGCGGAACGAGGGAAACAATCTAGCGAAATACGCTTAAAAATTAATGATCCTGAACTTAAAAGCTTAGTAGAAGAAGAACTATTGATAAAAGCACTTGAAGAGATTGAGATCCTGGATGAGGCTGGTTGTGATTTAAATCAAGAATTAATATTATCTGGCGAATTAACTCCTGTGTTTTTTGGATCTGCAATGACCAACTTCGGGGTTAGGCCATTTTTAGATAACTTTCTTGAGCTGTCTCAAGGACCCATTGCTCGAAATAGCTTTGATGGACCAATCGTTCCTACAAGAGAATCATTTAGTGGATTTGTATTTAAATTACAAGCAAATATGGATCCAAAACATAGAGATCGAGTTGCCTTCGTGCGTGTGTGTAGTGGGAGGTTTCAAAAAGATATGACAGTTCAACACGCTAGAACTGGTAAACAAATCAGACTCTCAAGGCCCCAAAAGATTTTTGGTCAAGATAGGGCCGTTGTTGATGATGCTTACCCTGGGGATGTTATTGGTTTGAATAATCCAGGGATGTTTTCTATTGGAGATACGTTATTTATTGGACCTAGAGTTGAATTTGAGGGAATTCCATGTTTTAGCCCCGAGATATTTAGCTGGTTAAGAAATCCAAATCCTTCAGCTTTTAAGAACTTTAGAAAAGGTGTTAATGAATTAAGAGAGGAGGGAGCAGTCCAAATTCTTTACGATAAAGATCAAAGCAAAAGAGATCCAATTTTGGCCGCAGTTGGTCAGCTTCAGCTTGAGGTAGTACAACATCGACTTGCTAGTGAATATGGTGTGGAAACCAGACTTGAACCAATGAGTTTTCAAGTCGCCAGATGGGTGAAAGGGGGATGGCCGGCATTAGAGAAGGTTGGGAGGATTTTTAATTGCAAAACGGTTCAGGATGCTTGGCTTAGACCAGTATTGCTTTTTAAAAATGAATGGAATCTAAATCAGTTAAAAGAAGATCATCCTGAAATGGAATTAAACTCAGTTGCTCCGGTTGTAAGCGGTGTTGATCCTGTTTCCCTCTAAAGTAGATTAAAATCTAATTATTAAACAGAGATCATAAATCTTTTTTTGAAAAATCTATGGATCCTGGTACTAATTCACAATCAAACTCAAACTCACCAGATCCATATTTGATACTTGGAATAAATCAGGGTGCAAGTTTTGATGCTATTCAAGAAGCAAGGGATAAAAAGTTAATTGAGGCTGGAGATGACCAAATCACTAAAGCAAAAATAGAAGCTGCTTATGATTTGTTGCTAATGGTAAGTCTTAAGTCCAGACAACTTGGTAATGCAAGTAACGAGGCAATAACTGCATCAAAGAAAGAAAATGAGGTAAAGAAGGTTGGTGACATAGGACCTGGTTCTCTTCTCACTAGGTTGAAAAATTTAAATCTTCCTAAATACGAGGCATCAAAATCTAATTTTTTACCAAGCTTAGAGTTGCCTTCTGGACAAGAATTAAATATAAGGATTTCTCTTGGAATATTGTCTTTTTTACTAATTTTAATTGTGCCTTCTGAAAGTGTTGAATTAGTACTTTCATTCTCAACAATAGGCTTATTCATTAGTCAGTCTCGTAGAGGTAGGCCTTTCTTTTCCTCTATCCTTTGGTGCATTCTTCTTCTTAGCATTGGACTTCTGTCTGGTGCATTACTTTTGGGTGGTGCTCAATCATTTATTGATAACGCTGGATCAATGTCTTCAGACAAATTTGAGGCGATACCCGCAGTATTTTTGCTTTGGTTAGGAGTGATTTTCCTTGATTAATCCTTTAATCGATTAAAGATACCAATTCGTCCTCGTTAACAAGATAAACATTTTTGCAAAATTGACATGTTAGTTCTGCTTTTCCATCCTCTTTTATCATTTCCTTAAGCTCATTTTTTCCCAATATCTTTAATGCTGATAGACTTCTTTCTCTTGAGCATCTACATTTAAAACGAACTTCTTGAGATGTACTAATAATATCTGATGGTGATTGATCAAGATCAGGAAAAATTTCTTCAATAAGAGAAATAAGGTTGTTACCTTTTTTGTTTAATAACTCACTAAAAGAGTGAATCTCTTTACATCGATCTTCAAGTAAAGCTATCAATGAATAGTCTCGTTCTGCTTTGGGTAGTATTTGCGCTAAAAGTCCTCCACTACAAACTATTCCATCCTGATTAATTCTTTCTCCAACAAACACAGCCGAGGGCGTTTGCTCAGAGTGTAATAAATAGGAAGCGATGTCCTCACCTATACCTCCATTAATTAATTCAACCGTGCTGTTGTGTGGTTCGCCTTTTCCTTCATCTCTAATAACGTGAAGATAGCCAATACCTGTGGCTTTTTTAAAATCAAATGTATAGTGATTGTTTTTATTTTTAATTAGGTCTAATTCAAGACTTGGATTACCAACGTAGCCTCTTACACTTCCGTCTCGACCCGCATCAATAGTTAATCCTTTTAGTGGTCCATTTGAACTTACCCTCAAAGTCACCCTCCCATGATTTACCTTCATTGAACTTGCAAGCAAGAGGCTTGCACTCATTGCCCTACCTACAATTGCAGAAGTTAAATATGAAAGCGAATGTCTTTCTTTTGCTTCTTTTGTGGATTCAGTTGTTGATACGGCGACTAGCCTTATCCCTCCTTTGGCAGCAGTTGCTCTTACTAGTAAATCTGTCATTGATTAGTTGAATTGTTTATAGAGGGATAAGTCGGCCATCGTGCAACTCAAAATTTTCGGTATTCAAATTTTTAAAAAGTTCTGGTTCATGAGTAACTATTAGAATAGTTTGCTTTTCTTTAAGCTTGGCGAGTAATTCTAGGATTCCGTTTCTCACTGACCAATCTAAACCTGCTGTTGGTTCGTCCAATAAAAGTACTTTTGGACTCCTTAATAGTTGAACAGCAATAGCTAGTCGTCGTTGTTGTCCTCCACTTAGAGATTCTGGCGGATTCTTTAAGTCTAAGTTGATTAACCCCACTTTTGTAAGAGTTGAAACTTGTTCTTCAGTCGTCAACCTTTTGCGTCCAAGCCGTAATTCTTGAGCTACCGATAATCCAAGAAAATATCTTTCTGGAAATTGAAAAACTAATCCACATAATCGCCTGCGCTGACGTGCATTTAGAGTTTTGTTGAACCATTTTATTTCTCCTTTTTGATATCCCGACAGACCGCTAATTATTTCTAACAATGTAGTTTTCCCACTTCCACTGGCTCCTCTCACTACTGTGATTTTTTCAGTATTAGATTTTAAACACAAATCTCTAAGAATTGGTTTCTCTGCTGTTGATGGATGGTAACAAATATTTTTTAAACTTAGCATTCTCTTTTAATAGGCTTTGATCGACTAAATAAAGATTTTTCAATTTTATTTAATTAATTTACATTAGATTATGTTTGATATCTTTTAGTTTTTCTTTTTCAAGATCTATTGTTTATGGAAGTTCGATTTCGTGAAGTTGATCCTTTCAATTGTTGGATATGGCTTAGATATTCAGATATCCCAAGTAAGGGAGAAAAAGAATACGTCGATGGGATTTTTGATTCTTGGTATGTACTAGGCCGACTTGGGGGATTTAATGCTGAAAATTTGCAAACGCATGAAATGGGTTCTGATGTCAGTTGGATGAGCTATGAAAATGACGAAACCGTCAATAGACTTCCATCATTAATGCATAATCTTGGAGAATTTGAATTTAATGAGTGTTGGGCTAGATGTTGGGTCGATTTAGGTACTTCTGACCTCATCGCAATTGATATTTTGATAAATGTACTAAAACAAATGGATGTTGATGTTGTAAAAATAGAGGAACTAATTATCGGAGGAGTAAATCAAGATTGGCCAGTAGAAGAACATCCTGATGCAATTTTTCCTTCAACAGATTAATTTTCTATGGCTGAGAAAAGAAGATTATTTATAAATCCAAATCGATTAAGTGATGAAATCGATTCAAATGGAGAGTTGATATTGACCTCTAATGAATCACATTATTTGTCTAGGGTTATGAGGATGAGATCGCAAGATCTATTAGAGGTTGTTGATGGAAAAGGTCATCTTTGGAACGCAAAAATTGTTGAAAAAAAAACTATAAAACTTACCAATGGTTTTGATAAACCACTTCAAGTCGTTTCAAGAGAAAGACCATTAATAGGCATTGCTGTAGTTATTCCTAAAAAGGGGTTTGAAAACTTTTTGCAAATGAGTTGTGAGATTGGAGTTGACATTATTCAACCATTGATTTCAAAACGATCAGTAGTTAAAGAATGTAATAACGAAAAAATTATTAGATTTCATAAAATCATTCATGAAGCCGTTGAGCAATCTGAAAGACTCTGGAGTCCAGAAGTAATGCAGGCAGTGACATTTTCCAATTGGATAAATGACTTGCCTTCCGAATCTCAAATCGGATTTGCCACAACGCGCATTCAAAACTTGCAAGATTGTGTGAATTGGTTAAATGAGATACCACATAAAGTCAATCAAGTTTGGGTTGTAATTGGCCCAGAGGGAGGATGGAATAAAGACGAAGAAGCATTAGCTTTTGACTCTGGTCTTTCTGGAGTTTCTATGGGAGAAACTATTTTGAGGACATCAACAGCTGCCGTAAGTGCCTGTCAGCTAATGTCTTCATGGAGAAGACTCAAATCATCCCTTTAAGATTGAATATTTTTGATCATAAAACCGTCTATTGTTTAGTAACAGGCATGCTGATAAGTAACGATGGCTAACTTCTCTTTTGTTAGCGGAATTTGGATTAATGCTTTTTTGATTAACTTCTTGTTGATATTTTTGGGACATAGGCTTCCATTTTTAACTAAGAAAGGTTGGATTCATGCTGGAATACTTGGAACACTTTTATTAGGATCTATTGGTTGGAATGGTTGGATATCAGTTTGTGTATATCTTTTGTTGGGAACTTTAGTTACAAAAATTGGATACAAAAATAAGGCTTCGCGAGGGATTGCTGAAGCTAGAGGTGGTCAACGTGGCCCTGAAAATGTATGGGGGTCTGCTGCAACAGGTTGCTCACTCGCCTTATTAAGTTGTATTTGGCCAAATTTTTTAAATTTATTCATGGTAGGTTTTGCTTCTAGTTTCAGTGCAAAACTTTCAGATACTTTTTCAAGTGAGATTGGCAAAAGATTTGGTAAAAGAACTTTTCTAATTACTACTTTAAAGCCAGTATCACCAGGAACAGAGGGTGCAATAAGCATTGAAGGTTCGATGGCTGGTTTATTAGGAAGTTTTATCATGACTGTGTTTATGCTTAATCTATCGATCATCTCTGGACTATCTGTTGCTTTTATAGTCTTCTTATCTGGCTATTTAGCAACTTTTTTGGAAAGTTATATTGGAGCAGTGGTACAAAATAAGATTGATTGGATGACTAATGAATTAGTTAATTCTATCCAGACATCTATAGCCGCTATTATTTCTATCTTTTTATGTTTGAATTTTGTTTGAAATATTTATTTTAAATCAGCCCAATTCTTTAGTGCTGGCCATTCACTAATTTGTTCGTAAATCCATTTATGACCCTTAGTATTAAGATGTATTCCATCTGATGAGAGTAATTCTCTAAATGATAATAAATTGATCATTTTTTCATGTATAGATAAAAATGGGACATTTAATTCTAAGCAAGTTTCTTCAATTTTATTTTCATACTTAGAACAAGCTTGATTTGAATACCAAAGACATTCTGCAAAAGGCATTGAGTCTTCATTAACAGGTGTTAATCCAAGAACCATTATATGTACTTCATTCTTAATTTCGTTTACTAATTGTTTTAAGCCAAATTTAAAAGCATCTTCGGAAAGTTGAGGCCTGCCATCTTTTCTTCCAATTTTAGCGGTATCATTTAATCCGATTGATAGCAAAATACCTTCAGGAACTTTTCTCCTTAACTCTCCTCTTATTTCCCACTCTCTCTTAAATCTTATAGCAACTTTCTCTAATCCATCTCCTCTTACTCCAAGGGTGTAAATGATAGGAGCATCCTCTCGATTTAACCAGTTTTGTCTTAATCTTTCAGACCATCCGCCTCCCTCTCGATCTCCCCATCCATAAACCCCACTATCTCCAATTATGATTAATTTTTTTTGATATTTATTCATATGTATATATGTTGAAAAAATTACTAACTAATGAAATTGTTGGTTGAATTCTTTAACCAATAATTTTGAGAAGTGTTAAATAAAAATTCTCCTGACATTGTTAATAAAGAGAAAGTAGCAGTTATTATAATGACTTGAGCCCAATCGAATGAGCTTAGTGATTCCTGTAATTGCCACCCTAATCCTACTCCTCCGACTGAACCTATAATTGCTGTTTCCTTTAGGATTACGTCAGTTCTGTATGCTCCATAGGCTAAGTAACTATTACTTTGGGGGGCTAATATTCCATAAAGTGTTGCTGATTGCTTGCTTGAACCATTGTTTTTAATTGCTCGATAAATACTGTTGTCTTGATTTAGTATGTTATCTGTAAGTAATCTTCCCATGACACCCATATGTGTAATTCCTAGTGATAATGCGGCTACAGATATATTAGGATTAGTAAAAAGAAGAATAAGTATAGTAGTCAATGGAGGAGGTATCAATCTAAAGAAGATCCAAATAAGATTTTGAACTTTTAGAGGGAATTTACCTGGGAATAATACTAGTAAAAGTGGAGGTGTCCCTATTGCAATCCCAGAGGCAAAAAAAGTTATTAAAATTGTTGTAATGATTAGTTTAAACAGAGGTAAGGTATTAAATCCATTTCTTATATCTACGAATAAAGGTAAATTTAAATACGAAAAGTTTAATGGATTAAATATTTCAAAATTTAGATTATAAAGCCAACTAATACCTAACGATAGAGATAGTGAAAATATTGAAATTGAAATTAAGAAAGAATTTTTCAAACTACTATTTTCAGATAAATAACTTCTTAAAAATCTTATAAATTTCTCTAATAAAATCATTACCAACCAAAGCATCCACAAACAAGTCCACATTTCATTGAACTCTAAGGATCTTAAAGTTAAATATAGTTCTGTTCCTATACCTCCTAACCCAAATATTCCAATTAATGTTACACCTCTAATTGCACATTCAAATCTGTAACTTCCATATGTATATATTATAGGTATTAACTTCGGTAGTAGAATAGTTATAAATGAGCTAATAATATTAGATCCAGTTTGCTTAAGTTCTATTAGAGATTGTATGTCAAAACTATCTAGTTGCTCTGAAATCACTCTTGCTGTTAAGGCTGAATAGGGAATGACTATAGATATAATTGCCACCCAAATATTCAAACCTAAAATTTGTATAAATAGCAAGCCCCAAACTACTTCATGTATTGATCTTGGAATTGCTAATGAGTATTTTATGAATTTACCTAAATAAGAAAACTTAGGAATACTTTTCCAAAGTAAATCTGTAGATAGTACACCTAAAAGAATTCCAATAAGCATACTTATAACCCAGCTAGTTAAAGCAGTAGCAATTGTTATTTGAAGTCCTTCCCATGCGCTTTTAACTACTTCTTGATTGAACGATGGTTTTATTGCTGAGCTTATAAATAGAAATATGATATTTAGACCCCCAATATGAAATCCTTTGATGATTTCTATTAGAATTGGAATGTAGGCTATTGATGGGATTAATGTTAATAAAGTTGATACTGGTCTTATTAATTTCATTATGAATTAAAATAGCCAATCAAACTCTGATTTATTAATATTATGAATTTCTCTATCTATTACAATCTTTCCATTTTTTAACCCAATAACTCTATTGAAATTATTTATTAAATTTACTTGGTGAAGACTTATAAGTATAGTCTCAGGGATTTTAATTCTAAGATAATTTTTTTGATTAATAAATAAATCCAAGATGTTTTTTGATAATAGAGGGTCTAAATTTGAGAAAGGTTCGTCTCCAAGAACAATCTCTGGTTCTTGTCTTAAGAGACGTGCAATTGCTATTCTTTTTTTTTGCCCACCAGAAAGTTTATTTATATAGGAATAAATAGTTTTTTTTGGGAGAGAGACTGCTGCTAGGCATTCTTGGCATAAATCTTTATCTAAGACTCCTAGGAGATTTTTTAAAGCCCATATGAAATTGTGTTTACCTAATGCACCGCAGTTTATATTCTGAGCAACATTTAGCTCTTCTATCAAAGATAAATCCTGCCATATAGTTCCTATTTTTGACGACTCAATATTTGAGATATTGTTAATGTGAGAACCTTTCCATAATACATCCCCTTCGTTTGGGATTAGTGATCCATTCGCAATCGAGATTAATGTACTTTTGCCAGAGCCACTTTTGCCAATAAGCGCTATCTTCTCACCTTGATTTATTGATAAATTAATATCTTTTAATCTGATATTCTCTTGACTATAAAGGCTTATATTCTTTAATTCTAGTAACTTAGTCACTTAATCTTTCCAATTTCTCTACCTGTAGTTTCTATTTTATTATAATTAGCGTTTTTTGATATTATAAATTTCTTTGCACTAAATAATTCGAGAATTTGTTTTTGTCTTTTTGACTTTTCATTGAAACGTAAAAATACATTTGTAAGTTCTTTCGTAAAACCTTTTCTGAACTTTTTATCTAGATTTCCTTGAGCAAGCCAATGATAATTGTGATAAGAAGGAGTCTTCCAAATCACAAAGACTTTTGAGGGGTCCACGCGTCCTCTCTCAAGATTTCTCTCCCATACTTCTTCGCTAAGAGCACCTGCCTCATATGAACCACTTTGCACAAGCATTAATGTTGCATCGTGGCTACCACTAAAGCCTGGGTTTGCACCTTTGAAATCTTTAAGTTGAACACCTGCTTTGTTTAAAAAATATTGTGGCATCAATCTTCCTGATGTTGAACTTTCAGAGCCAAAAGTAAAACGCTTGTCTTTGAGTGTTTTTAACTCATTTATGTTATTTATTTTTTGGATTGAACTTTTCTTGTTTGCAATAAAAACACTATGGAATTTCTCATCAATATCTCTTTGTGCTATTACCTTGGATCCTTTGCTTTGAAGTCTTGCTTGTACACCCGTTAAAGCACCGAACCATACTAAATCTAAATTACCGGTCCTAAAAGCTGTTACAGCTGCAGCATAATTAGTAACTGGTTTATAACGGACTTGAACATTGAGCTGCTCGCTTAATTCAGAGGATAAAACCTTATATAAACGATTCAGGTGCTCTGGGTTTTGATCTGGTATTGCCCCAATACGAAGGATCTCTAGTGCTTTTAATGAGCCAATAGTAGATAAATCAAATATTGATAAAAGAGCAATAGTGATTTTTGTAAGCATTATTTCATGGATTTTTTATAAAAGATTTAATAAATCTTCTAGTCTATCAATTCCATCATTGATCATTTCATTTGAAGCTGCGTAGGATATTCTTATGCATTTGTCATTTCCAAAGGCAATCCCTGGAACTATTGCTAGACCAACCTTTTCGAGTGCCAACTTGCAGAAACTTATTGAATCAATCTCTTCCAAATTAATTTCGGGGAAAACATAGAAAGCTCCATTAGGAGGGACAAAAGAAATATTTTTTATTTTTTTTAGTCTTTCTATGATCATTAACCTCCTCTTGTTATAAATTCCTGCCATTTCATGAACACAATCTTTTGATCCTTGAAGTGCTGCAATAGCTCCTTTTTGAGCAAAACTACATACATTGCTTGTGCTTTGACTTTGTAAAGCGATAGCTTTTTTTATTACCTCGGTATTTCCTGTTAGGTATCCAATCCTCCAGCCAGTCATTGCCCAAGCCTTGGCGAAACCGTTGACTGTGAAAATTCTATTTTTTAAATCCGGTGCTATTTTTGCGAAACTGTGATGAACTTGATGCGGAGAAATAAGAAATTCATAAATTTCATCACTCATTAAAAAAATTCTTGGATGTCTTCTTAAAAACTCAGAAATATTATTCATTTCTTGCTCTGTTAAAACGCAGCCTGTTGGATTACTTGGAGAGTTAATAATTAATAACCTTGTTTTTTCAGTTACGCTTTCTTCAAGAGAATTGATATCTATTTTGAAATTATCTTTAGTTGAAGATTTGATTTTAATTGGCTTGGCACCAGCCAAAAGGGTTATTTCAGGATAGCTAAGCCAATAAGGTGAAGGTATTAGGACTTCATCTCCAGGATTTAAAACTACTTGAAATAAATTGTAAATTGCTTGTTTGCCTCCATTAGTTACTAAAACATTTTCTGATTTTGTTGGAACTTTATTAATATTTGATTGTTTTTGCGCAATAGCCTCTCTTAACTCAGGATCTCCAGCCGCTGGCCCATAACGAGTTTTTCCATCTTTTAATGCTTTTAGAGTTGCATCGATAATAAATTCAGGTGTATCGAAATCAGGCTCCCCTGCGCTTAAGCTACAAATGTTTTTCCCTTCAGCTTTTAAAGCCTTGGCTTTTGCGCTAATCTCAAGAGTCAGAGAAGGTTTTATTGAGAGAGCTCTTCTAGATATCTGTGATTTGTCAGTCATCTTCGAAGCATAACTTCAAAATGTTTTTCTTAGATTCACTTTTAAAGTGAATTGATCTAACTACAAACTTACTACTTAATCAGATACTTTCATGCCTTTGATGAACATAAACTTTGTAATTGCGTCTAAGAACCCTAAAGAATTGTCTGGATTTTATGCCAAAATCAACTCTGACAAGGCAAGCAAAGGTTTTAATTCAAATCATTATTTTATTTCGTTAAGTAATCGATCCAAAATACATTTTTATAACCCTAATGAAAATCACGAATGGGAAAGGAAAGGAAACTCAACCTCATTGTGTTTTCAACGTGAACCTTCTGAAGAACCATCAAAAATCGTTAAAAGCTGGACAGATGAGATATCGAGACTAGGTGGTAGTGCTATCGGGATCGCAAAATTGGCAAATTTTGGGTCTGAGCAATGGATGCTTGATCCAGAAGGCAATCATTTCTTAATTTTGGTACCATATCTTTCCAAAGGGTCTGCTATTGAATCTTTGATGTGATAGAAGAAATCAGATCTGAAAAAGAATTTGGAGAAAATTCTAATTCATTTAATTCAAGCAACTCTATTAATAAAATTGTTGTTAGCAGGGGAAATCCTGAAGCTCAGATAGTGATTATTGGAGAAGCTCCAGGAGCAAAGGAAGACGAGCTAGGAAAGCCATTTGTTGGAAGATCTGGGAAATTACTTGATCAATTGATTCAAAATGTGGGTATTGATATCAGCCAAGATGTTTATTTTTGCAACGTGGTCAAATGTAGACCTCCAAAAAATAGACGTCCAACAAAGACAGAAATTCAGGAAAATCTTCCCTGGTTGTATCAACAAATCAAACTTGTAAATCCAGAAATTATAGTTCTTGTTGGTGCTACTGCATTAGAAGCAATTTTAAAAAATAAGTCTCCAATAAGCATTCTCAGGGGTAAATGGATTAATTGGGACGGAAGACTTGTTATGCCTATTTTTCATCCAGCTTATTTACTTAGAAATCAATCAAAAGAAGAAGGAACTCCAATGAGTTTAACTAAATTGGATTTTTTAAAAATCAAAGAAAAAATTGATACTTTAAAATAGCCCTCGAATATGTCATTCTTGTTTATTAAAGAGGCTCAATTGTTCACTCATGATTGCGACCCTGGAAAAAGATAATAAGGAAAATAATGTTTCACAGCGTTATAGCACCAGAATTATTCGTAGAGATACTAGACCTGTAATGGTTGGAGATATTGGTATTGGTGGAGATAATCCGGTTCGTGTTCAGTCCATGATCAATGAAGATACTATGGACATTGAGGGCTCTACCGCTGCGATAAGAAGATTGCATGAAATAGGATGTGAGATTGTTAGATTAACGGTTCCCACTCTTGCAAGTGCAAAAGCTGTTGGTGAAATAAAGAAACTTTTAGCTAATACTTATCAACCAGTTCCTCTGGTGGCGGATGTTCACCACAATGGAATGAAAATAGCCTTAGAGGTTGCTAAGCATGTAGACAAAGTTCGTATCAACCCTGGATTATTTGTTTTTGAAAGACCTGATCCTAATAGAACTGAATTTACTGATGATGAAATAAAAGCAATTAAAGAGAAGATTATTCAGAAATTTGAACCAATCGTTAATACTTTAAAAGAGCAAAATAAGGCACTTAGAATCGGAGTTAATCATGGATCATTAGCAGAGAGAATGTTGTTTGCATATGGAGATACACCTTTTGGGATGGTTGAATCAGCTATGGAATTTATTCGAATTTGTGATTCATTAGACTTTCATAATATTGTAGTTTCAATGAAGGCCTCTCGACCTCCTGTCATGCTCGCTGCTTATAGAATGATGGCTGACACTATGGATAAAGAGGGATTTAATTATCCTTTGCATTTGGGTGTAACTGAAGCTGGTGATGGAGATTATGGAAGAATAAAAAGTACTGCTGGTATTGGAACATTATTATCAGAGGGGATTGGAGATACAATAAGAGTTTCTCTTACTGAGGCACCTGAAAAGGAAATACCTGTTGCTTATTCAATTTTACAAGCAGTTGGACTGAGAAAAACTATGGTCGAATATATTAGTTGTCCTAGCTGTGGTAGAACATTATTTAATTTAGAGGAAGTTGTGGCAAAAGTTAGAGCAGCTACTGTTCATTTGACAGGACTAGATATAGCAGTTATGGGTTGTATCGTTAATGGACCAGGAGAAATGGCAGATGCTGACTATGGTTATGTTGGTAAAGGTGTTGGAACGATTGCTCTTTACAGAAATAGAGATGAAATCAAGAGGGTGCCTGAGGATGAAGGTGTTCAGGCCTTAGTTGATTTAATTAAAGAAGATGGTAAGTGGGTAGACCCTTAAAAACATATTTTACATTTTAATTGTTTTATTATTAGAAAAAAAATTATTTGATAATTATGTTGAAGAGATTTTTAAAAATATGTTTATTAATTGCTGTTTTCCCTTCTCCATCTTTTCCCTTTCAAGTTAATTCTTCTACTTTAATTACTAACAATCCAAAAGAGATAATTGACCAGGTATGGCAAATTATATATCGTGACTTTTTGGACTATTCAGGAAAATATAGGGTAAAGGATTGGATTGAATTAAGAAAGGAAATTCTGTCAACCAAATATTTTGATAATAACGATGCATATATAGCTATTAAAGATATGTTGACTAAATTAGATGATCCTTATACAAGATTTTTAGATCCTAAAGAATTTAATGAAATGAGAATAGATACAACAGGTGAATTGATGGGAGTAGGTATTCAAATTTCTCTAGATGACGCTACTAATCAAATTGTTGTTGTATCACCAATAGAAGGAACACCAGCCTTTCTTGCAGGGATCAAACCCAAAGATATAATCGTATCTATTGATGGTAAGTCAATCGAAGGTCTTAGTATTGATAGTACAGTTAAACTCATTCGAGGTAAAAAAGGAACCAAGGTTGAATTAGGTATAATTAGAGAAGATAAATTATTAAATGTTTCATTAATACGTGATAGAATTGAAATTAATGTGGTTGATAGTCGAATAAATAATTCAGCTTTAGGCGCGAAAATTGGTTATCTAAGATTAAAACAATTCAATGCAAAATCTCCAAAAGAAATGAGTTTATCGATTAACAAATTAGAGAAACAAAAACCTTTTGGTTATGTGTTAGACCTTAGAAGTAATCCTGGTGGTTTGCTTGAGGCAAGCATTGAAATTGCTAGGCAATGGATCAATACAGGAATTATTGTGAGTACTAAGACAAAAGATGGTATTACTGATATCAGGAAAGCAAAAAGTAGAGCCTTAACTAAAAGACCAGTTGTAGTTTTAATTGATGAAGGATCTGCGAGTGCTAGCGAGATTCTCTCTGGAGCAATTAAAGATAATAAAAGAGGATTATTGGTTGGGAAAAAGACTTTTGGTAAAGGACTAGTTCAGTCTGTAAGGTCTCTTTCCGATGGCTCTGGTCTAACAGTTACTGTCGCTAAATATTTAACACCCAGTGGTAAGGATATTAATAAAAATGGAATAGAACCTGACATTAGAGTAGATCTTGTATTGAGTGATAACAATAAATTAACAAATTCTGATCTAGGAACTTTTAAAGATAGTCAATATGTAGCGGCTGAAAATATATTACTTAAAAAGTTTAGAGTTGAAAGTAATAAGAACTCTTATGATCCCTTAAAATCAAATTTAGGCTATGCCCTAAAAAAATAGTTAAAACTTATCAATTCTCCTATATCCATACCAGTCAGGAATAAGTTTTTCACATCTTTTTTCAGGATCTGGTATGAGATTTATTTCCCAATTCTTTATTTTAATAGGATGCATATCGTCAACTTGTTCAAGATAATTTATACCTGAATAGTCATCATTATGTTTGTTTTTTAAATTTATTTCCCAATTTTGTTTTGCTTTTCTCTTTGCCTCAGTAGCTTTTTTGGCAACAATTAGATTGAATTCATGTTCTTCATACATCTTTTTGGGGTTGTAACCTCCTAAATTAACAAACCAAAGTGATAAATCTTCTATTTGTGAATTAATTAACCTATCTTTATTGGATCTTGAAACGACAATTTTATATCCATCAACATATTTAATACACTTATAACTATCAATATGAAGTCCACTTTTTTTACCTAACCATTGTTTCCTAAGCTCAGGGAATGTATCCTCTATTGATTTGCCTAAGACCCACCTCACATCGTGTATTTCTATATTACTTTTTAAACTTCTTCCCCCTAATACAACAATAAAAAGGGATAAATCCATATGATTGATTTAATTACTCATGTCCAACATCTTTTTCATTGGTTTATAGGCCATAGCCCTAATATTTTCGTCAATGTTTAATTCTGGGCTCATTTCTTTTAAACATTTGTATACCTTTTCTAAGGTATTCATTCTCATATATGGACACTCATTACAACTACATCCATCTAATCCAGGGACTTCAATATATGTCTTTAGAGGATCTTTTAATCTCATTTGGTGAATTATTCCAGGTTCAGTAAGCACTATGAATTTATCTTTGTTACTACTTTGAGAGTAATCCAGCAATTTGCTTGTTGAGCCAATGAAATCAGCAAAATCTAATAGATTTTGTTGACACTCTGGGTGGGCAAGTACTTCAGCTGTTGGGTTCTTGATTTTTAACTTTAAAAGAGATTCCTCGTTAAAAGTCTCATGAACAATACATCTTCCAGGCCATAAGGTTAATTTTCGCCCACTCTGACGTTCAACCCATTTACCAAGATTCCTGTCTGGTGAAAATAAAATTGGTAAATCTTTGGGTAATTGTTTTACTAGATCAACAGCATTACTGCTTGTACAAATTAAGTCACTTTTTGCCTTTACCGCTGCGCTGCAATTTATGTAACTGATAGCAAAATGATCGGGATGCTTATCTAAGAATTCTTGAAAGTCATCTGGTTGGCAATCGTCTGCAAGTGTGCACCCGGCATCAAAATCAGGAAGAAGAACAGTTTTTTCTGGACATAGGATCTTTGCTGTCTCAGCCATGAAATGAACCCCACAAAAAACGATCACATCAGCATTTGTCTTCGAGGCTTTTCTGGATAATTCAAGTGAATCTCCAATAAAATCTGCAATATCTTGTATCGCAGGCTCTTGATAGTAATGAGCGAGAATTATTGCATTTCTTTTTTCACGCAAAAAATTGATCTCATCAGTGAGATTTTTGCTTTTATTTGAGACTGATATATCAGTCTTGTAATAGGAAACAGTGGTAATTAGTTTCCAAATGAACGTGTTGGGGCAGTATAGAGGTTAATTTCCTAAATATTCTGTCAGATATCCGAATTGCTATTGCTGGGGATTTGCATGGGTCATGGAGTAAGGATGATCTTGATTTGCTTTTGGAACTAAATCCAGATGGTGTTTTATTTGTTGGCGACTTATCAGATGGTGATTTAAGGATTGTTCGGGCAATAAGCAAAATCTCTATTCCCACATCAGTAATACTTGGAAATCACGATAGAGGGAAAGACGGATCTGGCGAAATTTTAAAAGCCCAATTGGATTTGTTAGGTGAAAAGAATTGTTCTTGGAATTTATCAAAATGGAAACTAAAAGAACTTTCTGTGGTTGGAGCAAGACCTTGCAGTGGCGGAGGTGGATTTTTTCTGACATCAGAAGTTAAATCGGTGTTCGGGGAGGTCAGCCTTGATGAATCTGTTCTTAGGATTGTTTCAGCAGCCAAGTCTGCACCATTAGATTTTCCTTTATTAATACTTGCTCATTCTGGCCCTGTTGGGCTTGGATCAGAGTCTTCTAGCCTTTGTGGTAGAGATTGGAAATTGCCATCTATGGATTGGGGGGATAAAGATCTTGGCATCGCAATAGATCAAATTCGTAAATTTAGGATTCCAGAATTAGTTGTTTTTGGACATACTCATCATCAATTAAGAATTGGGGGAAATCGAACTAGAAAAACTTTTGCTCAAGATCTATGGGGGACGTCATATATAAATGCAGCTTGTGTTCCTAGAAGAGGTATTGATTCTGCAGGTGAGAATTTGTGCCATTTCTCTTGGGTTGAGTTCTCGAATGGCAAGTTAACTCATGCATCACACAGATGGTTCCGGAATGATGCCTCAATTGCCTATAAAGAAATTTTATTAAACCTATAAAATTGATAGTTAATAGATTTTTTTGCATTAGAAATTAATTAATTTTGCTTATTTAAATCAGGATCTTTGAATTTTCTTTCTGCAATCAAATATGCACCAATCGCAGAGCCTATAAATCCTAAAATATTTCTCATTAATGGCAAAATATCATTAGTTCTTGTTACCACAGGAGCAATGCCAAAAATTCCAAATAACATTATCCAAAGTGGTGATAGGAGTAATAGCCATCCAATTGAGAATGATTCATTCCCTTTTCTTGGTGAGGCTGCGAAACCTGCAATAATTCCTCCTAATAAAGAAGTTAATAATGTCCATTGCCATTGTTCCTGAGGCAAGCCAGGTACCACTTCGCAACCACCACGGTCTAAACAGGTTTCTACAGCGTTTATTGAAGCTAAGATCGCACCATCCTCCCCATTATCTCGTACATAAAATTGGTTTCCAAATCTTGTTTGTAATTCCACCCAAAATATTCTGGGCATTAATGCAAAATATGCATCTCCAACATTAAAACTTAGTAAATTACCTCCTCTTGGGTCAGCGATTATTAGTAAGCTTGTCTCATCAAGATTCCAATAGTCTTTGACTGCTAAGCCCGGAGTTTTTTCATATTGCGATAATACTCTTATTTTCCATCCAGTTTCTTGCTCGTAAGAATTTAATGAGTTTTCCAAATCTAATCTTTGTTTCTCACTTAGGGCCTTTGCTAAATCGATTATGGGTGTTTGTTCTTTTGGTAATAGATCAGGATTATCGTAAGCAAATGTGCTATTTCCCATCGAAAACATTATTAAGAGTCCCAGACAAAAAATTATGGCTCTTTTGAATGATTTCTTCAGCATGTGCTTGATTTTTATCTGAAGGTATTCTCCATCATGATTGACCCGACCGCGAGATGTCCTAAATGGTTAATTGATCATATCGTTGATAGTGGCGGTTCAATTAGTTTCTACAAATATATGGATTTAGTTTTAAACGATCCTAAAAATGGATTTTATGCAACTGGAAGATTGAACATAGGAAAGAATGGAGACTTTTGTACTTCACCCTCTTTGAGTAATGATTTTGCACGTTTATTAGCAATTCAAGTTGTTGATTGGTTTCTCGATTTAGAAAAATCAAGAATTGATTCCGAATTGTTCTCTCTTGTTGAAATTGGACCAGGAGAAGGAACGTTATCGAGAGATTTGATATTGGCTATTACCGATCTTGCACCTTCTTTAATTAGTAAATTAGAAGTTGTTTTAGTTGAATTAAATGTAGGCATGCAAAAACGTCAAGAAAAAGTAGTTAATGATTTGAAGGGGATTAATTGTCGTTGGGTTAATATCGAAGATCTTATCTTAAGACCGGTAACAGGTGTAGTCATTGCCAATGAAGTTTTAGATGCATTCCCCGTTGAGAGATTGATTTTTTGCGATGACATGGTTTTTAGGCAAGGAGTCTCTTTAAAAAAGATCAATCATGAATCTTTTTTAGAGTTTGTTGATTTAAAGCCTACGTCAGAGATTATAAAATTTTTAGAAGATTCTAATAATCTTTTGAAAATTGAGTTTCCACCAAATGATCTCCCTAAGAGATGGGTCACAGAGTGGCATTGTGATTTGTCGAGTTGGTTTAAAAAAATGTCTAAGATTTTAATAAATGGCTCATTATTAGTTGTCGA
Source organism: Prochlorococcus sp. AG-402-A21 (assembly GCA_003279655.1). Taxonomy (GTDB): domain Bacteria; phylum Cyanobacteriota; class Cyanobacteriia; order PCC-6307; family Cyanobiaceae; genus Prochlorococcus_B. The sequence goes on from QCHI01000007.1 coordinate 30,805, forward strand.
CTATGCGATGGAATCAAAGCGCTATTACAGTCCAATGAGGAAAAACGGTACTCTTATTTCATACAAGAATCAACAGGCAAATCCTAATATTTTAAAAGATGCTGGATTATGTGATTTAACAGCACATATATGTATTGAATCAACAATTAATTATGCTCTGATTAACGGATGGAAGTTTTTAGGTGAGACGAGGCAGGGCCAAGCTCTATTGGCTTTAGGACTTTCAAAATTTCTTTATTCTCTTCAAAATACAACTAGTAATGAGCTATCTGCTGCATTAAATCGAAGAGAGTCATTATTGAGACTTGTTGATCCAATGGGTCTGGGGGAATTTAGGTGGTTAGCTTTTCAGAAGGATAATCGTAATGATCTGATTTTTCGAAATCGTTTTCTTGAAGAACCAATTAGCTAAGCCTTTGTAAGCATTCATGTATTTCTTTATTAGAAATATTATTAAATAATTTTACATCACCAATTTTTAACGGCATGACGAAACTCACTTTACCGTTTTTGACTTTCTTATCTCCTTTCAGTGAGCTTAGAACATGTTCTATCTCAAGCACTGGCCACTTAGTGGGTAAACCTGCTTTCTCTATTAATTTTGCCTGTCTTTTTGCATCAATCTCTTTCCATAGTCCCCTCTGAACCGCTAACTGACCTACTGCAACCATACCCATTGCTACGGCTTCGCCATGGAGCCATTTCCCATAACCACAAAGATTTTCTATTACATGGCCAAATGTGTGTCCATAATTTAAAAATGCTCTAACTCCACTTTCCTTCTCATCTTTTACAACAATATCTGCTTTGGATTTAGCAGAACGCTTAATAACTTCTATTAGCAGTTTCTCTTTTATTCTTAAGAGATCAGAAATATTATCTTGCCTCTCTAGAAGTTCGAAAAGTTCTAGGTCCGATATCACTCCATACTTGATAATTTCAGCCATACCTGCTCTGAACTCTCTTGTTGGAAGAGTAAATAATGTTTTGGGGTCTATTAACACCAATTTAGGTTGATGAAAAGCACCAATAAGATTTTTACCTTTCGAATGATTTATACCCGTTTTACCACCAATAGAGGCATCAACCATGGAAAGTAATGTGGTCGGGATTTGGACTACATGAATTCCTCTCAACCAAGTAGCAGCCGCAAAACCAGTCATGTCTCCAATTACGCCACCTCCAAGAGCAATCATTAATGATCCCCTCTCTAATCTGCCTTCATAAGCCGCATCGTGAATTAAATCTATGGAAGATTGATTTTTTTGTTCTTCACCTGCCTTTAATACTAATAGTTTTGGATTATATTTATTTTTAATCAGACTTTTAATTATGCAATTACCATAATGATCAGATACTTCCTTATTGGAAACGACTAATACTTTTAGTCCTTGCTTAAAACCAATTTTACATAGTTCATCACCTATACATTCAAGACTATTATTTCCTATGATTATTTCGTATGGATTGTTGGTTAAAGAGACTTTTATATGATGGTTGTCTTTATGCACAATGCTGAGGAAGTAAGATTTTTGATGATTGATTTTGCTTAATCATCAAAAATGAAAGATATGTAATTAATTATATGGTTGACGAATACATTTCATAAACCAATGATAAGCGTTCATATACGTTCAGTATTTATTCCAGGATCAGAATAATCACATAGTGGAATATTATTTATTCTTTAGGTTGTGAATAAAGGCTGTTTTTATTAAAATCACACTCCATCGAGTATTTCTATTTGTTTGTAGGAAATTCTTGTTGCTTACCTGCTAGTGCACAAAGCTCAAAAAATGAGGTCTTGAACTAATGATTGGAGTAGTGGGCGGAGGACAGCTGGCAAAGCTTCTAGTTGAGGCTGGAAAAAAAAGAAATATTGATGTTTTTGTTCAGACGGCTGCCAAAACCGATCCTGCTGCCAAAAACACGGAGCTAGTTATTTTAGATGACCCTACGAATGCAAGAGGTACAAAACTTCTCGCAGAAAAGACTAATTTAATTACCTTTGAAAACGAGTGGATAGATATACAAAGTTTACTTTCTCTTCAAAATAATGGAGTTTCTTTTGTCCCAACACTTCAATCGATAAGACCTTTGATTAATAAAATAACTCAAAGAGAGTTATTAAACAGTCTTGATATTCCCTGTCCTGATTGGTTGCCGATACCTTTAGAAAAATCATCTATCATTGACCTTCCTGAGCATTGGGGATTCCCATTAATGGCTAAGGCTGCCAAAGGTGGATATGACGGTAAAGGGACAAAAATTATTAAAAATCCAAAACAACTGCAAGAATTTCTTGAAGTTCAAACAAAGGGACAATGGATGTTAGAGAAATGGGTCTCTTTTGAAAAAGAATTATCTATTGTATCTAGTAGGGATTCAAATGGAATTGTTCGTAGTTTGCCAATCGTAGAGACTTACCAATCTAAACAGGTATGCGATTGGGTACTTGCTCCAGCAGACATTAATCATGACGTTGAGCTTATGGTGAAAAATATTGTATCTTCGTTGCTGATTGAGTTGGATTATGTTGGAGTTATTGCTATTGAATTTTTCTATGGACCTGAAGGCTTACTTGTAAATGAAATAGCTCCTAGGACTCATAACTCAGGTCATTTTTCTATTGATGCTTGTAGTAGCAGTCAGTTTGATCAACAAATATGTATCACATCTGGAATTAATGTGCCTATGCCTGAAATGCTTGCTAATGGCGCGTTAATGGCAAATTTGCTTGGTTTGCAAAGTGACTATCCACTATCACTTCCTCAGAGATTGGATAATTTAAGAAGCATACCTGGCCTGAGTGTTCACTGGTATGAAAAAGAGGAAGAAAAAAAAGGTAGGAAACTTGGTCACGTTACTTATCTTTTGAATAATAAAGATGCTTTGTCTAGGAAAAAAGAAGCATTAGGTGTGTTAAAAACTATAAGATCGATTTGGCCTACCTCTTGATGATATTTTTGTTTAGATTGTACCAGTACTGCTTTGTTGGTAATGGCCTTCTCAAGTGCTCTGATCTGACTCTCTTTCGATATGGGGAAGCTGTCGTGAAAGTAACGTATACCAGCTAGTTCTGGAAACGAAGCTTCACTTTGAATCCCCCTCTGGTTTTTCCAGGTCGATGCTTCTTGGGCCTTACGGCAATGCGGTACTAATAATTAAAACCATGCATTTAAGTAATAAATGATTTGTCGAGTTTAAACGAATTCATCTTTATTGTTATTAGGTCATTATTCTTGCTTTTTTACTTTAATACCATCTCTATCAAGAGATAGACTCCCTGGCTTTTCGGACCTTTCTCAGGAGGTCATGATCTTCTCTTGCTCTTTTATCAATAATAGCTAAATCTTTCCTGGCTTTTTGATCAACTTTTTGAATATCCTCTCTTGCTCTTTGGTCCAATAGTGCAACATCTTTTCTTGCTCTTTGATCAATATTCTCAAGGTCGGCTCTAGCTCTTTGATCAACACTCTCTATATCAATTTTTGCTCTTTCTATCATGCTCGTCATTGAGTCGACCATCATTGACAAGGCTGCAGGAACCTCCTTCCCGGAAGCTGCGAAAGGTGAATGTTCACTAAGACTAATACCAGTTTTTGCTTGATTTGAAGCCATAGGTTTGATTAAACAGGCTTGCAATAATTAGAAGCCATTTTCTTTATCTTTCTATTATCTCTTTTTATTCGCCCAATAAATCAAAACCCTCTAAAGAACAACGAGATGTAATAGAAAGCTGATCCTTTTGCTGTAAAAGCTCATTCTCTTTAACTTGATTTCTTCGATCTCAGATGCGATCTCGATTTTTTGTCAATTAAAACGCTATCTAAACAAAAACAATAAATGACAACTAGATATTGCACAATATTTATTTTTATTTGGACAAAACGTCAGTTTTTTGACTTTATTTATATGGATTAAAAGTATTTCCCTTTTGGATAAAGTCTGGAGATTCTTTGTTTTTGATTTTCTTGTTCTAGCTTTTTTCTTTTCTTATCCTTGTACGAGTCTTCATTTTCATCAAGCCTAAAAAAGACAAAATAGAACATGACACCTGTAAAAATTAATCCTATAAATAGGACCCAAAAACCAATCAATCCTGTAGGAGATAGGTAGTCGATATTAAAAGAAACATTGCTCATTTTTATTGTACAAATGATCTATTCTCTTTATTTTATCTAAAATATAAAGATATGAGGGCAAAGCTGGTTTTTACATTCATTAATTATTAGGCTTTAAATTTTTTGATTTATTTTAATGAATGAGAATTTTTACGCATTAACACTGAATAAATTTTAACTATAGTAATAAATAGTTTTTATTTTTTAATGGAAGTAACTCATAACTATGCGATGAATCTAGTGGTTCCATTAATGGGAATTGCTCCTTTGCTAATGCTTTTTATATTGAAAGGTGAAAAAAAATCAAAGGTTACAAAAAATTGGACCAGATCGACTAACTAATGTTATTTAATTAATCTTTTGAATTTAATTCATATAACGCTTGTTTTTGTATCATAGATTTTTATTAATAGCTAAAAGATGTTTTAACGTGGATGTTTATTATATTAGTGAATATCTGGATAATTTAAATTAATTTGTAAGATATATAATTCTTTTAATGTTTCTTTTCTTAGGTTATTTATCTATTGAGTTACTAATATGGGAAAATATAGGATTTTAATTTACAATTAAATCTAAGCTTAATAAAAGATTTTGTTCGGTTTCCACACACATTAACCTTGTTTTTTGGCTATATTGTAATTGACTCTGATTCTTTGAGTTTAAAGTTACTTCTTGATAATTTAAACTATTTTCTACACCTATGCAACACAAGAAAACCCAGCAGTTTGCAAAATTCTTTTTAAAAGATTTAAAGATTAAGGCTCCAAAATACAATGAAGACAAATCTAATATTGATAGATTGAACTTCTCATCAACTAATTGATTCTAATAATTGAAGAAATAATTATTGGCTATATAGTCTAGTAAAACGAAGAGAAAATAATCATATGGTTTTATGCCTTCAATTTAAAGATTGTCTATCCATTAACAAGTTTTGGAAAGTGAAACGAATCATCGCTTTATTTTTACATTGCGAATTCTAAGTAATTTATACTCATAAACCCCTTTTAAAAAAATAAAAATATTCTAAAAATATCATATAAAGTTTAAAACTATGCTATTTGTAGCTCAGTTTTATTGGAGGGACATGAGCAAACCCATTCAACGAAAAACTACGCTGAAATGGAGTTCCGATGGGGAACTATCTTCAGTTGATATGGCAAGGATTCTAGAACTTCTTGCTAATAAGGAATTGACACAATGTGTATTAGCTTGTGACGCAAATAAAAAATCTTCAGAGATACTATTTCATTTAAAAGACCGCTAATAAGTGCATTTACCTAAAAAAGTTTTGTGAATTTATCAACAATCTTAGTTGTTTAATAGTATCTTTAGTTACTAGTGATTTTACCAATATGAAAACAGCACAAGATAGATATTTTGAATGTTTAGAAGTTTGTATAGAAGACGAGCAGGGAAAATCTTGTCGACAGGTTTGTGCACCTATTTTAAATGATGATCCTTTTGACCATCCTACGGTTCCTATAATTAATAATAAGTAAATAAGGATATTGAAAAACTTTTAACTTTTAAATTTAAAAGTTTTTATTTTTCTACTATATATTGCTGTGTTAATGGTCACTTTAATTATTGGAAGTTCTTATGACGAAATTGAATTAGCTAAGATGGTATAAATTTTTTTAAAATCATGGATACACCTATTACACACATTAATATAATTAATGCAATCTTAGCCCTGTATGTTATTGGTTACCAAATATCAATATGTTGTGATTGGAGCTGGATTCCAATGAGCAAGGAAGATTATCAACTTCCTTATCAAGATAAGTGGAGTAACCTCAGTTGATGATACTTTATATCTTTTACCAATTTAGTTATAATTAGTAAGCAAATCTCCAATATCATTATTTTTAAATATATTTATCCATTTACCACATAAAAGTTCAATAGAAGTATCTATTAGTTTTAACTTCAAGTGGGTTTAAAACTTAAAAATAATAGATTAATTACAAAAATAGTAGATTAATCATTTAGAAAAATCAAATGTTTTGAACAACATGAAATAGTCCAAATGAATAACCTCCGATCAGTATCCATCCAAGTATTGCTGATATTATTGTAGACCTTCTGTTGTGCCTTCTGATTGCATTCTCTATCATTTCATTGACATCATCTCTATTTATTAAATTTGTAGATTTTGGATTTGTAGAAGTCATTTGTTTTCTGTAAATTTAATGATTTGAGATCATTTGATTAATCTATGCCTGAACAAATTCAATAAGATCATGGATTTGTTGAGGAAGAGAGTTGGTGCCAGACTTATTAGCGATACAGGCTTAGTACCGACAAATGATGGCGACAATAACTTTTTGTATGTAAATATTTGTTAAGACTATAATGGAATTTTTTGGATGTTGTGTAGGTAAAATCACTTTAATGTGATTTTGAGCATGAATCGTTATCCGTTGGCTGCAGTTTTGTTGTTTTCTTGATTTCATTTGATCGACTAAGGAGGACTCGATTTTTCATTTGTTCCAAAATTAAGCAAGGCACAAAGTATGTTCTAATACTTATCGTTCTAATATTTCATAGTTAATTTTTTATTCACTCTTTCCTCATTCAACCTAACGATAATAGTTTCTTCTCCTGCGCTTTCTTTTCCTTTAATTTTAATGGCAGAAACAAAATCATTACTAATCAATCACCTATTTAGATAGATCAGCAGTTAGAAAGGCAATAGTTTATATTTTTGAGTTCTCAATATATTGTTGCGATATCTAATCTTTATATAAGAAACATCTGTTTTCTTTTTAGTTCTATAATTCAGTAAAGTATATATATTATTAGTATCTTAATTATATTCATTATTGTCAGTTTCATTCCTTTCTAAAAGCTTTCTAGTAAGATAAGAATATGAAGCTTGATGTTTTTCTTTCCATTCTTTATGTTCTTTTATTTGCTTTTTTAATTTTTCTAAACTTTCTTTTTCTTCTGGATAAACTCTCTCTAAGTATTCAGGACTTAAATTTATATTACCTTCAAACTCATAAACCATTTCCTCGAAAGATTCGCATATCCCAAGCACGTCTGCCATGAAATCCTCAAACTCATCAATTTTTAACTCTTGAAGAACTTTTCTTAATTTACTTTGGCTGGATTCTTCTGGCTCCCATTCTTTTTTTAACACATGAAGAAGATTTAGTTGCCCAATTCTGTCAAGAAGATCCCACTTGGATGCATCATCTGCTGAGTAAAAATAGGAACCATCTCCAGATTGGTAGAACTTGCCTCTTTCTATATCCATTTATATTAAATCTTTTTTAAAAGGTTTATTTTGATAATACATTTGATTTTCTTTGTTAATAACTAAATTAGACTCTTTTTCAAGTAATCAATTTTGTTCTATTTTATAAGTCTTAGGATAGCATTCCTTTTGAATTCTTTCTGTATTTTTGATCATTTTTAGATTTATTATTTATTCATTCGTTAAATTCATCTTATATTCAGAGTTATTAATTATTATTTTAATCAAAGAAATCCAATGGAAATGGACCAATTGTTTTTGTATTTAATGAATTATCAAAATTTTGACAACTAATTAATATACCTTCTCCCAAGCCAAATTCAATTCTAGCGTGGATTTCACCTGTTTTTTGGTTTGCCTTTAAAAATATTGGACCATCCTTTCTAGGTATGGTGATGCATCTCATCTCATCGTATTCAAACTTTTGTTCTATTTTTCTAATTGCATTTATTCCTTTTTTCAATGAAGGAGACATGACTCCTATAGTTAACCATTCTGATTTATTAATAATATTTATAAGTTCTGTCAAGAGTAGTTTTGACTGTTCTTTTGTTAGTTTAGGAGCCGATCTCAATTTATTAAGGTCTTCTAATCTCCTTATATCAATATGTTTTGTAGTCATTTAAACATTTTTCTTTCTATGTTATCAGCCAGAGAAACTTTCGATCTTTTAATAAAAGCCATGTTTATATTTACTTGTTCTTTGATTTATTGTTGATTGTCCACATTAATTAAAACTAATATATATGGAATAAAAGTTAATAATACTATATCTAAAACAATCATTATCTAATAATATACTTTGTTCTAGCTAGAACTTTTCAACTTTAAATCAGATAGTAAAATAGGATTTTTTTAGTCTATCTTAATTAAGATTGTTAGATTCTTTTATCCTCCTGGATTCATGCAGTCGTTCCAATTCGTTATAGACTGCACGTAAGGTTTTTTGTAAATGATCTGAATTCTCGATTGCTCCAAGCGAACTCATGGCTTTTATGAGGCTTTCTTTTGCTTCTATCAAACCCCGACATTGCGTGCTACCAGCTTCAGAGGACATCTTTATGAGAATTGGTGGTTTGTAGAGTTATTATATCTATTCTTTTAAATGATTAATTCTCTTTCAACTTTTTAAATTGTTATTTTTATTATTTCTTTAACTTCACTTTAGATTCTTAGGCTTGACGAAGCCAGTTTTTGTAATTAAAAACAAAATTAAGACTTTATATTTTGATGGAAAAAGTAGAAAACTTAGACGGCCCTATTGGTTGGCTTATCGATCCTCACAATAAATGGGCCATTCATTTTGACGTTAAAAAGCTAACTAATGAAAAGAGCTCTGAAGATTACACTATTGATATGTGGGGAGTTGTTCCAAACGCTAAATCTATGAAATTTAAAAGTAGAAGAAAGGTCACGAAACAAGACTCATTAAAGACATGGAATCAATTGCTTGAATCAAATTGGGTTGAGTTTGATTTTGATAAAAAACAAACAGCTTAAAAATCATTTAATTTAATGGGCATTATCTTTTATTCTAGTTACTATTAATTCATGTATTTATGGTTTGAAAATTGCTTAATTTTTTCTATAAACTTTTCAAATTATTAATTATTTTTTCAGCTGTAATTACTGGATGGACTTCGATTATATTGTTATCTAACACTACATTTAATTTAGAGATTAAGGATCTGATGGCTAAGATGTATTTGAATCAAAAGAATTTCATTTTCAATGTTAAGGATCTATCACTTTTATTAGTAAAAGATGCTAATGAGCGTTTCTCTGAAAGGGATCAAAGAAACTTTAGAATTAATCAGGCTAAGAATAAATAAAGATGATACTTATATTCTTATGTTTAATAAACGTTTAAAACTATTAATATAAATTGGTATTTTATTAATCTAGAGAGTTAAAAAATTGTCAAGTAAAACACTTTATTTAGCCTCTCCATATGGCTTTTCTGAACACTGGAGATCAAAACTTTTACCGGATTTTATTAATAAGTTTGAGTCCATGGGAGTAGAGGTTTTGGAACCTTTTTCCCGTAATGGCAATATAGATTTTTCTACTTCTGGCTGGGCTAATAAAGTTGCATGCTCAAACATGAGTGATCTGAGGCAATCTAATGGTTTTTTTGCAATAGTTAATGGAACCCCTCCTGATGAGGGTGTCATGGTTGAACTTGGAATAGCCATTGCTCTAGAAAAACCTATATTTTTATTTAGAGATGATTTTCGTAAATGTACTGATTCTGATGAATACCCCCTTAACTTAATGATTTTCTTGGGAATTCCTTCTGATTCATGGAAAGATTTTTATTATTCCTCCATTGATGAGTTTGATTGTGAAAATAAAGCTTTTTATAAATGGTTAATAAATTAATCTAATATTCTTTTATTACTTTAACAAGAATATTTTTATTTTTAGTACTGTATCTATATGATAAAGTCGATTTTTAAAATTTCTTTTATTTTATTTAGCAAATGAAGGATGTTTTTTTTGACTTGGATAATATAAGGATAGAAATATCTTTTAAATCATTTGTAGAACTTCGTAAACTCCTATTTTTCTGTCAGGAAAATAATCTTTTAAAAATAAATATACCTTGTAAAAATAACTTGAAAAAAGATTTTCTATTAGAATCAGTTAAGATTTCAAAAGAAGAATTTCCAAATATTGATATTATTCCTCATTTTAGTATTCTTCATGAATTTAAAAGAAATAGGATTAATACTCAGGAGTCTTTTATTAAATTTCTTCAGGATGTGGCCCATTTAGGTTGCAAGCAAGTACTTCTTGTTTCTGGTTCTCAAAAAAGGTCTACTTTCGATTCTGTTGATGCTTTAAATTATCTTAAAGTTAATACTCTATTATTTAATCAAGATATTTCTATTGGCGTAGCATTTAATCCTTATCTACCTAACTGTTTGTTTGATGAAGAGATTATAAGATTAGAAAAGAAACTTCATTCAGGTTTAGTAAGTTCTATCTGGATTCAATTTGGCACGGACTATCAACTTCTCAAAAGTAGGATGGAAGTCTTATCAGATATAATATCAAGGTCTATGGTGAATAATTCTAAAACCTCAAAGATCATTCTATTTGGCAGTATTTTGATTCCTTCTAAACAATTTTTAGCTAGATTTAGGTACAGACCATGGAAAGGTGTTTATTGTTCCAGTAACTTTTTAGAATCAGTAGACTTTGCTAGCAATTTAGTATTGAAGTTATTAACAACTTATAAAGAAAATCAAATTTACCCAATAATTGAAACTAATATTTCTACTGCAGATCATTTGAGGAAATTAAAAACTACTCTGAATTTATGATTCCATAGGATACATAAATAAAATTTAGTTTATACAAATATTTTTTATTATTTTCAATTTGTTTATATAAAGTTTAAAAATTTGCTTTAACTATATTGATTCTCAAATTAAATTGACCATTATTATATATAAATAGCTCTTTTTCTTAAAGCTCTATTTAAAACTGAATTAATGGTTTGAAGGGATTCATCTCCATTTTCTTGCTCTAAAGAAGTAGACTTGAGGTGGTATAAAAATTAGTTTCACTATCTTAGTTGGCTAGATAATTGATTAAACATGTAAGCAACAGAAACAAGAGCAGTTGTGAATTTCTTTTAACCCTCCCCCATCTTTCTTTATGAATCACCTCCGCTTTTGTTTTGGAAGTGAATATTGCTCTTTCTTTTATAGGAAGGATTATTTCGATATTTGGACAACTAATTAACGATTTCATCTGTTCTACTTTTGCTTTGAAGATCCAGTAATCAACTCTTACTCCATATTTAGTGTCTCACTCTTGTTCCCTTTTTTTCTTGGTTACTGTGAGATGTTTATCCCATTCTTCACGGTCGATTGAAATTTCCATTAATTTATTTAAAGCGAATTGATTAAAATGTTTTCATCAAGAAAAAAAACAGTTCAAAAAATAGCTCCTCAGTCAAATTCTTTCGCTGAAGATACTTTTTTGCTTAGGAGAGGCTCTGAAGCAACTAGGTATAAGGTTGCGGCTTTAATGATGTTTATCGCTGGCTTTGGCTTACTTACTTTGGGAACTTGGATTCTAAACGATTTTAATTTTCTTACTTTTACTAATTAAGTAAGTAATTAACTTGATACTTCTTTATCTAAAAAAGCATTTTATTAAAAAATAAGAACTACTTTTGAATGTAATTGATAAATTATTTCTTATGTATCCTAGGGTTATGAAATAACTCATTTTTAATGTCAAATTCCTGGGATAATTATTTTGCTCATTTTTCGGACTGGGATGATGCTCATTGTTTTAATGTAAGGTTGGAATTGAAATTTGAAGATGAATTAAAGAGACTAGGTTATGTTGAATATGTTAATTCGGATGAGATGTTTCTATTAGATAATAATATTTCTAATCAAAGCCTCCCTAAAAGTAAAATCTATAAAAAAAATAAGAACGAAATCTTATTAAGTTTTGAAGTTCCTTATGATTGGTCAATTGATACAGATTGGGAGGATAAAGCTCTTGTTCTTCTTGGATTATCAGATGAGTGGGTCATAGACTCAGCAGTTGAAGACAAATAAATAATTATTTTCTTATGCTTTTCAAATTATATTTAAAATAAATTTTATTCATGTTTATGAGTAAAAAATAAGTGCAAGACCTTTTTGAGTTAAATAAAACTCTTTCTCTTCTCGGCTTAAATCCATTGCCAACTCCTCCCCTTCTTTAATTGCCAGCTCATAAGGAGGTTTTGAAGGAGAAATTCCTTTATAAATTGCTGCAATACCCAATGGAGTTGCATTCCATGCGAAATTAGCTGTTTCTCCTATCGGCGGCTGGTTTAAGGCTTCTTCAAGAAGATTACATGAATTTGATTTAGGTCGAGTTGTTGTTGATGTCATGTTTATATGCAAGATTTCTTATAAAAAAAACTTTTGAGTGATCCTTAGAAGAAGATATACTTCCACTTTCTAGTACATTGAATTGTTTTATGCGTGAATTTTGTTGATCTCTGCATTCTTTATAATGCCCAACTCTTTTATTGTTCTCAACCCTAGATAGATTAATTAAATCAATTAAAAAATATTCTTATTACTTATCTTGCATTTCTTTTTGGAATAAAATAAATTGTTTAAATTGTTCAAATAACTCTTCATTATAATTTCCCTTTTGTTCGGATAAATCTAACTCTGGATTATGTGTATTTTTTTTTGTGTTGTAAATTATACCTTTATCTGAGATTAATTCATCAAGATCATTATATTTAAAGGTTGAACTACTCATTCTATTTTGATTGCCATATAATTTCTTTCTAATTAAATTATTTGAATTTTGAAGATTAAAACAACCTCTTGCTATTAATGCCTCTTCAACTAAGATCCCTACAACTTTTGATTGGCTTAATTTTTCTTCGGTTGCAATTTTAGTGATTGTCTCTTGAGCATTAATTGAAGGAAGATAGCCAATTCTTTTTCTTAATGAGGGCATACATACATACCTATTTGACTAGAAATTTAATTTACTTTACCTTTTGGGTGAATTAAAATATTATATTTATTTCTTGATGTAAGATTTTTAAAAGATCCAATCGTCTAACATTATTTTAGATTTCTCCATTTCATTGTTAGCTTTAAGTTCATTTATTCTTTTTAGCGCTGAATATGCCATTTCTCCTTTTTCCCAAAAACGAATGTGATTTATAGGGCTTATAAGATTAGATTCATTCCCAGAATTTGTGGTTTTTTTAGCCATTATAAAAAACGAGTGATATATTAAGTTGAATTAAATAGTTATGTTTTTTCCACAATAGACTATTGACGTGTTCTTCTATTGAAAATAAAAAATATTGTGAAACAAATACTTTATAAACTTAGTATTTAAAACAGTAGATTTTTTAAGATATAACTTTGATAAATGAACTTTAGTGCTTTTTATCTTCAGGAAATTCGGGTTTCTCTTTCTTTTTTCTCCTTCCGTCTGAAAGCTCTAGTAAAGTTGAAAGTTGTTCATATACTGATCTTAGTGATGACAACTCTGGAAGCAAACCGTCGTTTCTTAGATCTTCATCCATATATCTCAGCTCTTGTCTCACGTAGGACAGAATAGATTTTGCTTCGTCTCTTTTTGGGCCAGCCATATTTTTTTTATTTTTTGAAAAGATACAACAAAAATGAACTGAATTAAGATTTCAACTGCGTATCAAGACAATATGTTTCTAGGCTAAAAAGAAAATTATTTAATTTAAATCATAATCTTCTTTTTATTTTTTAGAATTCAACCATTGACTCAATCAATAAAAGTAATAAATAAATAATTTATATATTATTTTATTAAACTTAAATTATTGGAACTTTATTATTTGATGATTTCTGATCTTGTCATTATTGGTGGTGGTGCCTCTGGTTTTATGGGGGGGATCACTGCAATTAGTAATGGACTTAGATCTGTTGTAATACTAGAAGGAACCTCTAAGGTTCTTGAAAAAGTTAGAATTAGTGGAGGCGGTAGGTGTAATTTAACTAACTCATGTGCGGAGATTTCTAATCTGGTTGATAATTATCCGAGAGGAGAAAAGCAATTATTAGGATTGTTTAATCAATTTTCTACAACCGATGCTTTTGATTGGTTTCAGAAGAAAGGACTTAGTCTTAAAGTAGAGAAAGATGGACGAGTGTTTCCTAGTTCAGATTCTTCTGATGATGTTATAAAATGCTTGAGAGCTGTTGCAAAAAAATCTGGCATTAAGGTAGTCACTAATTCTCATGTAAAGCAAATAAGCAAAATTAAAGAAGGCTTTAACTTATTAGTTAAAGGAAAAAAATTTTATAAAGCAAAAAATATTTTGATTTGTACCGGTGGTCATCCCAGTGGACGTAGATTAGCAAAAAGACTTGGGCACACAATTATTAAACCTGTTCCATCTCTTTTTTCTTTTTCTACTTCTGAACAATCATTAAAATCTTGTGCTGGTATAACTTTAGATGTTCAGATTAAACTTACTGTTAATAATAAAAATTATTCTGAAGCAGGTCCTATTTTGATTACTCATAAAGGCTTTAGTGGGCCTGTTATATTGAGACTTTCTTCTTTTGGAGCTAGGAGTCTACACACAAATAAATATAATGCTAAATTAAGAATAAATTGGCTTTGTATGAGTGAGAATGAAGCCAGGTTAATACTCGATTTATATAAATTAGAAAATGGTAACAAACTTGTATTTAATTATAAACCTTTTAAAAGATTACCAAGAAGCCTATGGAGGGCTCTTCTTCGAAGCTTAAATATTAATTGTCAATTAAAATGGGCGGATTTATCTAAAAGCGAAAAAGAGTCTTTGATTAAATGTTTAACAATTAATCACTATTTAATAAATAGTCGTGGTCCTTTTGGCGATGAATTCGTAACTGCTGGTGGAGTATCACTTAAGGAAATTAATTTTAAAACTATGGAAAGTAAGATCTGTAAGGGTCTATTCTTCGCAGGAGAGGTTCTAGATATTGATGGTATTACAGGTGGTTTTAATTTTCAACATTGCTGGACAAGTGGCTGGGTAGCAGGTAATTCTATGATTTAAAATACTTATTAATTTATCAGAATTCTTATAAGTTTAGAATTTTCAATATCGTAGATAAAATTTAAATTAAATTTCTAGCCAAGTGATGCGATAAGTGCTGGTATCGCTATTGCTATTAGACCTACAGCAGCTGTAGCAGTAAGTAATGATGTGCTCACACTCATCAATTAATAATTTTCACTATATTACACAGCCTTTCTAAATATTTTTGTGAGTATTAATACTATTTCTAGTAACTTATTTCCTTCTTCTTTTTAGTGGTAATTAATTATAAATGTTTAATGATTACTAAATCTTTCTACTCAAAACAGAATGAACCCCTTCTACCAGATCGAGATCTGGCCTGACGACCCCCCTTTGTAAGTATTTATACTTATCATGAAAAGGCTAGGCTTCTCTTTTCCACGCTTTTCGTCCTGATACTTCTAAAGTTCACTGAAATTATTTTAAGATAAATTGTTTAATTCGATCTTCTATAAATCAATATTCAAGGATTTTGCTTTTCTTGTTTTACGAGTTTTCACAGGAGCATTCCTAATACATCATGGTTTTGAAAAATTAAATGATATTAATAATTTCGCCGATGCTTTTGTCCGGCCTCTTCACTTACCCTTCCCCGTAACTCTCTCTTACATTGCTGCTGGGTCTGAGATAGGCGGCAGTTGGCTATTGATACTTGGCCTTGGAACTAGATTGGGCGCATCTGCAATCCTGGGAACTATGAGTGTTGCCATTTACCATGCAATCGTTACGGCAGGTTTTAACATATATTTATTAGAACTTTTAGCACTATATTTTGCTTCTGCTTTCTCTATAATTTTGCTTGGTCCAGGCATGTTCTCAGCAGATTATTTGATACGAGAAATTTTCAAAACTAATCATGACTTTATTAAGTCTATTACTAGCCATCAATTATTAGTTAATACCTCGTTGTCTACCAATAATGAATCATTCAAATCTATAAAACAGAAGAAGACATTTGATTTTCCTTTCTCTAGCTTTTTATCTTCTTGATCAATTTGTAGTTATTTTTAATTACCTTCTTTTTTCTTCATTGAAAGATAGAACCACATCCAAGTTGGCAAGGTGATAAAAAAACCAATTAATATGATATAACTTTTTGTTGTATCCCAGGCTGCTTCATCACAATTTTTTTTGATTGTATCTTTATCGCTTACTTTACTGCTTAGGTTCCTGCAGATATTTAGCCCATGAATACTAAGCGTCCCATATGTTATCGCTGTGGGAACAGTAGCAAGGAATATTGCGAGTATTAAATTTCCCAGCCTCAGGTTGAGGTCTTTTCTTTTTTGTTGGTCCATGCATATATTTTTATCCATATTTATGATAAGGAACAATTTATTTCTTATTTTTTTACAAAGCAGTAAGCTTTTTTATATTGACTCTTGAATTGTTAGATCTGCATTTTTAAAAGTCAAAATTTCTACTTTTACTTTTATTAATAGCTTTATATATTTTTTTTATTAACTTGCTTAAATGTTTGCTAATAACTTGTGGGTTTATGAATTTTGTAAATTTGTAGATGCTTAAAATACTAACGTTAGGCTAAAGTTAAATCATATTAGCAATTAATCTATTTTATAATGTCCACAAGTAAGAGAGAAGAAGTTAGTTCGCATTTGCGTTATATCAGACAAGAACTTCGAGATTTGGACCAGATGCTTGGCCAAGACGGCTTAATGCCAGAGTTGTCTGAATTGAAAGAGGTCTATAATTCTTTGGATGCTCTTCATCAATTACTTTCAGGTAAAGTTAAAAAGAAACCTAAGCCTGAGTTTGATGATTGATATCATTAATTACTATTTGAATAACATTTTAGAAATCAAAGGGTGAATTTATTTAATTTCCAATTGGCTTTGAACATAAGTATGGCGACTTGCAAGAAATAAAACTTCTAACAATATATACTTAAGGATAATGATGAACTTATGAAAGACGAAACTTGGAAGATTTAGTATAAGCAATGGAAGAATTTAAAGTCCTATCAAATTAAATTGATTTTTGATGACCCTAAAAGTCAATCTGAGGCTTGGCTCCTAAATTCAAGGTGGTGTTAATGGATGGATTTTAAAGAGAATAAATTTGTCGAAAATTTCTACCAATGAAACTTCTTTTTTAACTGATCCTTGGGAAGCCTAATATTTGTTTAATCCTTATCTATAGCTTTTTTGAAAAATAATTCTTTTCTAATATGTCATGAATAATTATTTCTTTAACAAATACTTGTATTACTACTGCCATTGGAATTGCTAATAACAAACCAAGTGGTCCAAAAAGAATTGTGAATATAAATTGTGCAGTAATTGTTAAACCTGGTAGTAATTTGACTTGCTTTTGCATTATTGAAGGAGTTATTACATAACTCTCAATATTTTGAATTACTATGTATAAGCCCAGAACAGCAAGCGATTTCCATGGAGTATCTAGCAATGCAACTGAAAGAGGGAAAATAGTACTTATTGTTGGACCTACATTTGGTATGATATTTAAAATACCAGCTATTAAAGCATTAGCTATTACCAATTTTATTCCTAATAAATATAATCCAATAGAAGAAAGTAGTGCTACACAAATTGAGCTTAGTAGAACTCCACTCATCCAGCTACTTAGAGCATTGCCGCATCTCAATAAAATATTTCTTGCACGCCTTCTATAAAATGATGGTACTAACAATATTGCAACTTCTCTATAGGCATTAGGTTGTAATGTTATCATTAAGCCCACAGAGATTATAAAAAATAATTGAAGGATTCCTATCCCTACATTGCTTACTAAGCTAATCAACTTTGTAATGCTATCTGTTACACCATTAGCTAAAGTCGCACCATCTGGGATAATACTAAGCTTATTTGTCAATATTGATCTGTCGGCTAGATATGGAACATTATCTTTATATATAATTTCTGTAAAATCTAAAAATGTATTTATTGAGAGCTCCCATAGTTTACTTACAGCGGAAGGTATTTGATTGATTAGCTCTTGAAACTCGCTAGTAAATTGCGGTATTATTATTACTATTGATAAACTTGAAATTAGTATAATAGATATTATTGTTATTAACAAAGATATCCACCTAGGGATTTGAAAAAAATCTCTTATTTTACCAGTAATAGTACAAAGGGCCATAGATATGATTATTGAAGCAAAAAATAGTATCACTATTTCTTTTAATCCCCATATAATGAATATAGAAAAAACTAAAGCTGTAATTGATAGTAAGTTAGTTGGTTTCAACTTAAATATTTATTTTTTATTTAGTGAATTTGCATGCCTTAGGGCGAAACGCATAAACCTTTCAAATTCTTTTTCTGAATTCCAATTATAAGTAGATTTTACTTCTTTAACATGATCTTCTGAAATAGATAAATCTATTTTTCTTGTTGAAATAGCACCTTCTTCGTCAATTAGATACATTTTCTGTATCGAATTATAATTTTCTAGTGTAATTGTTTTAGGTTTGTAAAATTTATATATTGCCTTACCTCTTTTTCCATCAATATTTCTAAATAAACGTATTTCAGGATGACCTTTTTCGTCTCTACCTTTAACAAATTGAATGGCTACATTTTTATTCATTTAAGTCAGCTCTCCTTGTGAGTGAATTAATAGACATATGCTTGTATATAAAACTATAAGGGATTGAGCTTGTAATTTAAGATTCTATTTAAAGATAACTTTAGACTTAAGCCGCTAAGATCAATCGAATTTATATTTTCTGTTTTTTTAAGTTCGTATTCATAGCACTTGTCATAATAATTAAGCATGGCTTCACAGGCGTGTGACCATTCTTTTTTCTCAATAGCATCTAGAGCCTCTTTTGTTCTTTGTGGCCCTAATCTTTTGCTTATTCTATTCACCGCATCTTTTAATTCAGTTTGAGAATTTTGACTATATATATCGACTAAATTTTCAATACGCTCATCCTTTGATTTAATTATTTCTATTATCGGTGCTTTTTTCATTTTTGTATACAAGCTATTTGGTATGCGACATTTTCCTAGATTAGAACTTTCAGCTTCTATCCATATCTCAATTGCATTATTTTTTTGAAACTTATAAAGAGATTCTGCAAGAATATTTTCAAATTGTTGAGTTGTAGGTTGCTTGTCCATACCTAATGAGCCAAAACTGCTTCCCCTATGATTCGCGATTCCCTCTAAATCAATTACATGTATACTTTCATTCTTAATGTAATTTAGTAGATCTGTTTTTCTTGTACCTGTTTTACCTGCGATAAGTCTTATGGGTAAATCTGACTCAAATTGATTTAAAACCCATTTTCTATAGCTTTTATATCCACCTTGTAATAAATAGGTCTTAATCCCAATTGTTCGTGCAAGCCAAGCAAAAGCACTAGATCTCATTCCACCTCTCGAGCAGTATATTCGTAATGATTTATTTATAGATTCTCTTTTTTGAGTTGTTTCTTGGATTATCTCTAATAGCTTTTTAGTTTTTGGAAGAGTTACTTTTAAACCATTAAATATTGCCTTTAAGCGACTTTCTTTTTTATAGCTTTTTCCTATAGTTTCTCTTTCGATATCAGAAAACAAGGGGATATTAATGGCTTCTGGCCAATGACCTTGGCTAAATTCGAAAGGACTTCTTACATCAACAATTGGATTGGTTAAATTCCGAAAATCCGTTACGGGGTAGTTCGAATTGGTAGGTTTCTCTGACATAGTATTAGTGCTTAGGTCATTTTAGGCCGGCATTAGATTATGACTGAAGAAAAAACACATTCAAATAAAGAGAGCATAGAGGAGTTCTTGGAGTCTTTTAGAACGGCTTCAGAGAGGAAGCGACTGGCTTCGCTAAATGTTTTAGAAGAAAGGGTTGAGGAACTGCTTAGCCTTGAATCAAGTTTGATGACTGGTTTTGATCCCGGTGATTGTGATTGGTCGTCGGGCTTCATTTTGCAACTTATTCATAAAACTGATAAAAATTTCATAAAAAACAAACTGAATTGTGATGACCTTGCTTGGTTCAATGCCCCATCAGATATTGGCTATGATTATTCACCTCTTCAGAGATATTTATTAAATGAAAGTTTTGAGGACGCTGATCGCTTTACAAGCTCAAAACTTAGAGAGCTGGCTGGAGAAAAGGCAGTTAAAAGAGGATATGTTTATTTCTCTGAGGTTGAATCAATACCTTGTACTGATTTATCAACCATAGATAAGTTATGGATTGCTTACTCTAGAGGGAAATTTGGTTTTACAGTTCAGGCAAAAATATTAGATTCATTAGGTGGGAGATATGACAAACTTTGGCCTCGAATTGGTTGGAAAAAAGATGGAATATGGACTAGATATCCCAAATCATTTACTTGGTCTATTGAAGCACCTAATGGTCATATGCCTTTGGTCAATCAACTTAGAGGTGTTCGACTCTTGGATGCCTTGCTAAATCATCAAGGATTGACTACTAAAAGCTAACTATTTAATTATTTATGTTTAATTTATACTCATAGAATACATAGTATGACTTAAGTTTGAAAAAATGAATTGAATTCCTAGATTAATTCTTTGACCAAAAGATTAGTTTACAAAGAATGTTTTAATTAATTGTGGAGCCTCCTAAAAATTGGGCTGTATTTATACATCCCTCTACTTTAAAACTAGCCTCATTCGTTGAAACTCTTTTAGAGCCTGTAATATGTAGAGAAACTGCAAAAAGGATTGAATTAGGATTGCATGAGGCTCTTGTTAATGCTGTAGTACATGGAAACTTGTCTAATCCTAATAAATTTGTTCGTGTTAGGAGAATTCTTACTCCTAACTGGATTGTTTGGCAAATTCAAGATGAAGGAATAGGAATAGTTGAAAATAAAAGGAGAAATTCTTTACCTTTGAAAATTGATGCTAATAGTGGGAGAGGAATATATTTAATTTATAAGTGTTTTGATGATGTTAGATGGAGTAGGAAAGGCAATAGACTTCAGCTATCACTTAAGAAATAAGGCTTTAGTGATTTTTACATCCTGTATCTTTTATATCTTCTCTTATCCATAAGATTGCTTGATTAAGCAGGTCTTCTATTTCTGATTCCTCTCCGTTATTAATTAATTGTGTTATTGCTGAGACAATCAATTCGGCGCTTCTTCTATGTTTATCCCCCCTAAATTCATGCCAATTATAATTATTAAGACTGATTTCTTTATGGAGATCTTTTGCCAGTAACTTTACTTTTTCAGGCCAAATATATTTTTTTCTTTTTAACATAGCATTAGTGATTTTTTGACATCTTTTCTTAATAAAATTAAATTGGTTTGTTTGCTTTCCATACTTTTGTCATGAAGTGAGATTCAGAAGTTATTGATGAAAACCCACTTTCTTCTAATCTTGAATTTATGTTATCTATTATATAGTCTCTGTAATAAGGTTCATGAAATATTTTGTGAAAGTTTTCCATTATTGAAGTGAATTTCGGAGAATCTTCTATTTGAATAGAGTCAGCAAGAACAAGTGTTCCGCCAGGTTCTAGCAATCTAAAGCATTCGTTCAAGACATTCTGGCGTGCTTCTCTAGGAAGTTCGTGAAATAGGAAAACACAAGTAAGTGCTTGAAAACTTTTTGATGGAAAGGGCATCTTTTCTGCATTCCCTCTAGTCAGTTGAACAAGATCACCACTTCTGGAACTTAAATATTTACTTGCTTGCTTTAAGTATGAGCCTGATAAATCTAGACCATAAAGTTCTACTTCAGGCAATGCACTTTGTATTTGCTGAAGTGTTCTCCCTGTCCCTGTTGCGATGTCTAAAACTTTTACTTTCTTTGAGTCTTCAGATAAAAATTTTTTTAGGCCTGTTTTTAAAGGAGATAAAATTCTTCTTCTCATAGAATCTGCAGTTCCATTGAAAAGAATCTCAACTTGTAAGTCATAAATTTCAGCAGAATGCTCACTTAGGTAACCATCTGTTTGGTGATGAAAATTTTGTAAATAATAATCAGGGTAATCTTCCTCCTTTACATCTCTGGGAATTTCTCTGGTTTTATTTCTTTTACGCCTTTGCCAAGTTTGGGGCATATCTAGCCAAACCAGTGGATATTTTTTTGCCCATTCCAACCATGGGGCTTCGAATAGTTGTGATTTTGGGTAAATGCCTGCCTCAGCTTCTTGCCAGTCAATATTTTCTAGATTATCCATCGATCGTCTGATTTCTGTTATTAGATCTTGATCAATTGGAAATTTTCCTGGAGCTGCCTCAGGAGCAAAAACTTCCATTAACTTATTACTTAACTCTTTATGAGCTAACCCGGCAAGTGTTTTCCCTTGTTGAAGAGTGTGAAATGCAAATTTTTTTAGGCTTGGCGCTGCCATGAACCATTTATTATTTTCAATACTATCTAACAGATTTGATTGATTAGTGACGAGTTAACTAAAAAAAAATTAAGGTCTATGCATATTTGTACATAGACCTTAAATGTTTATTCTAAAAATCAATCAAAACAATTTAGTTTAGGCGTCATAGTACATAGTGAATTCGTGAGGATGAGGTCTTTGTCTTAGCTGTTGAACTTCTTCGTATTTAAGATCTATCCAGTTGTCAATGAAGTCGTCGGTAAAAACGCCTCCCTCAGTTAAATATTTGTTGTCACTTTTTAATGCCTCTAATGCATCGTTCAATGAGGAAGGAACAGTGTCTATTTTTGATAATTCCTCTGAAGGAAGCTCAAACAGGTCAACATCAACTCCATCCCCAGGATCAATTTGATTTTTGATGCCATCAATACCTGCCATCATCATTGCTGAAAAAGCAATGTATGGGTTAGCTAATGCATCACCTGATCGGAATTCAAGTCTTTTCGCTTTTGGACTTGGTCCAGTTAAAGGAATTCTTACAGCAGCAGATCTATTACCCTGAGAATAAACTAAATTAACTGGTGCCTCGAATCCTGGAACTAATCTTTTGTAACTGTTGGTAGTTGGATTTGTAAATGCTAGGAAAGAAGGCGCATGCTTCAGGATTCCACCTATGTACCATTTAGCTGTTTGAGATAGATTTGCATACGTGCCTTCGCCATAAAATAAAGGCTGCCCACTTTTCCACAAACTTTGGTGAACATGCATCCCTGTGCCATTGTCATTGAAGACTGGTTTAGGCATAAACGTTGCAGTTTTACCATACTTTTTGGCTACATTCCTGACTATGTATTTGTAAATCATTACATTGTCTGCTGCGTTGATTAGGGGCGCAAATTTCATCCCCAATTCATGTTGGCCTGCTCCTGCTACTTCATGATGATGTTTCTCAATTGGAATTCCCAATTCACCCATTAGTAGAAGCATCTCAGACCTCATGTCTTGAGCTGTGTCATTAGGGGAGACAGGAAAATATCCTTCTTTTAGTTGAATTTTGTAACCAAGGTTTCCTCCTTCTTCTACTCTTCCTGTATTCCAAGGGGCTTCTATGGTGTCTACGCTGTAAAAACTCCCACCTTCCCCTGAGTTATATCTGACATCATCAAAAATAAAGAATTCAGGTTCAGGACCAAAGAATGCTGCATCTGCGACGCTCGTGCTTCCTAAATAATCCAATGCCTTTTGTGCCAATGCTCTTGGACATCTGGCATATGGCTCTCCACTTCTTGGCTCTTGAATTGAACAAATCAAACTAAGAGTTTTATGATGATAAAAAGGGTCTATCCAACTTGTTGATGGATCTGGAACCATCGCCATATCAGATTCGTTTATTGCTTTCCAACCGCGAATGGAAGAGCCATCAAAAGCAAGTCCTTCAGAGAAAGAGCTTTCTTCAATGAGATCTGAAGCTACAGTTAAATGTTGCCACTTACCATGAAGGTCAGCGAATTTTAGATCTATTAGTTCAATGCCCTCATCCTTGATTTGACGAAGAACATCTTGAGAGGTCTTGCTCATGATGAATTTGATTTGCAGCAAAGTTACTTAATTATGAACGTAATAAGCGTTTGCATCTCTTTTTGTATCGACAAGCACTTTTTTTAGACTTTAAAGAGAAAACTTTGATTATTTTTTGTCTTATTCGCGAAATCTAGCTAATTCCTATTGCAATCCCTAATAAAAACACCCCGACTTTGCCTATTGCCTTTTAGGCTCGGAAGATAAATAAACCGATCTGTTTTCTTGGCCACTCAAATTCTTCCTTCTGTTGATAATCAACATCGTAAAGATTTTGGTCCAACTGTTTCTCCTGAAAGGTTATTGCTTGGGCCAGGACCATCAAATGCAGATCCTGATGTTTTGAAAGCGCTATCTCAGCCTCCTATCGGTCATTTGGATCCTTTTTATGTGGAGTTGATGAGTGAGGTTCAAGAGTTACTTAGATATGCTTGGCAAACTAGCAATCGATTAACACTTCCAATGAGTGGTACAGGAAGTGCTGCAATGGAGGCAACTTTAGCAAATGTTGTTGAGCCAGAAGATACGGTTTTGGTTGCTATCAAAGGATATTTTGGACATCGACTTGCAGATATGGCAGGAAGATATAAAGCAAATGTTCAAACCATTCAGAAAGATTGGGGAAATGCTTTCTCTCTTGAGGAGATAGAAGATGCACTTAAAAAATATAATCCAGCTGTATTAGCAATTGTTCATGCCGAAACCTCAACAGGTGTTTGTCAACCTATGAATGGAATTGGTGATCTGTGTAGAAAATATAATTGTTTACTTCTTGTCGACACCGTGACTTCTTTGGGAGGCGTTCCTCTTTATTTAGATGAGTGGAAAATTGACTTGGCTTATAGTTGCAGTCAAAAAGGACTAAGTTGTCCTCCTGGATTAGGTCCTTTCTCAATGAATGAGCGAGCTGAAAATAAAATGACTAGTAGAAAAGATAAAGTTCCTAACTGGTATCTAGACGTCTCTTTGCTAAATAAATATTGGGGTAGTGATCGTGTTTATCATCATACTGCCCCTGTAAATATGAATTTTGGTATTCGAGAAGCACTTAGATTGTTAGCAGAAGAAGGATTGGAAGTTTCATGGGATAGACACAGAAACAATGCCAAATCACTTTGGAATTCGTTAGAAAATATTGGTTTAGAATTACATGTTAAAGAAGAATTACGCTTACCTACACTAACAACAGTCAAAATACCTGAGGGTGTTGATGGTAAGGAATTTACTAAGCATTTACTAAATAATTTTGGTGTAGAGATTGGAGGTGGTCTTGGTGATTTAGCTGGAAAAGTATGGAGAATTGGTTTAATGGGATATAACTCAACCTCTACAAATGTAGATAAGATAATAAATATTTTTGAAACTGAACTACCTAAGTTTCGATAATAAATTTTTTCTAGATAAAAATCTTTTATCTTTAAACCAATCTACGATTATCTTTTTGGATTCTTCTTCCATAACACCTCTTTCAATAATCATATTGTGATGAGCACTTTTATGTTCCGCAAGATTAATAGTTCCACCTAGAGCGCCTCTCTTTGGGTCTTCAGATCCATAGATAATCTTCCCCATCCTTGCTTGTATTAAAGCGCCAGCGCACATTGGACATGGCTCTAGATTTACTATCAGGGTACAGTCATTAAATCTCCAATCATTATTTATCCAAGAAGCTTGTCTTAGCGCTACCAACTCAGCATGACCTAATGGATCTTTCATTGCCTCCCTCCTATTCCCTCCATATCCGATACATCTCCCTTTTATGTCGAGAATAAGTGCAGCAATAGGAACTTCCCCTCTTTCTCCCACAAGTTTTGCCTTGGTTAGCAATCTTGCCATCCACATTATTTTTTCTTTCTGACTCAGTGCGATTGGGTTTGACAATTTTTTAGGTGTTTGGAGAATTATCAAATAAAGTGGTTATCTAGAGATTAATCATTTTTTTTTATTTGAACTTGATCATTCAATACTACAAATAGAGACTTATTTTCTTTGGACCCTTTCGCATCGCCTCACAATTTAGATAGAGAACTGCATTCTTTACTTGCTCTAGCCTCAAGTAATCTTTGTGATTGGTTTGCCGAATCAGATAGTCATAATCCAATTCCTGATTCGTTTGAATTGCCAGAGGTCTATCCAGCAAAAAAAGGTATTTCTAATAAAGTTTTATTGAGCGAGCTTCAATTATTAATGAATGGTTCCTACCGACCATCTCATCCAGGATCTCTTGCTCACTTGGATCCACCTCCTCTATCAGCTTCAATTGTAGGAGAGCTGATTTGTGCAGGTTTAAATAACAATCTTTTAGCTGATGAATTATCCCCTAGTTTGTCATCCTTGGAAAGAAACCTATGTAAATGGTTTTGTCGGAAGATGGGTCTTGGCGATTTATCTGGAGGTGTTGCAGCTAGCGGGGGAAGTTTAAGTAATTTAATGGCTTTAGTAATGGCAAGAAATTTTGCCGGTCTAGGAAGTGATCCTAGTGCTGTTTTTTTTGCAAGTGATGATTGTCATGTCTCTTTTACAAAAGCTTTAAGGATTATGGGACTTAAACAAGAATCTTTGCAAAAAATCCCTACTGACGATAAAGGTAAATTAGATATTTCTTCCTTGTCTTCAAATTTAAAAAAAATAAAATCTCAGGGTAAAAAATGTTTTGCTGTCGTAGCTACAGCAGGAACTACTGTAAGAGGAGCTATTGATCCACTCTCAGAAATCTCTCGAATTTGCAAAAAAGAGAAAGTTTGGCTTCATGTTGATGGTGCAATTGGTGGAATTTATGGACTATCAACAAAAACTTCAGAAATTGTTCAAGGCTTAGGTTCGGCAGATTCAATAACCGTTAATCCACAGAAATTATTGGGTATCGCAAAAACTTCCTCTTTATTACTTGTTGCTAATAAAAATCACCTTTCTTCTACCTTCTCCACTGGATTACCTTATGCCGAACCAATTACAGGAAGTGACTTTCATGGAGGAGAACTTGGAATTCAAGGTACTAGATCAGCCGAGGCATTAAAATTGTGGATTGGTTTGAGACAATTAGGTGAGGAAGGTATTGAAAAAATACTTTTGGATTCTATTAAAAGAAGATGTTATTTAGAATCAATAATTGATTCATCAAAATTTAAAATAATATCAGGACCTCTTCATCTTTTAGCTTTAACGCCGATAAATTATACTTCTTCTCAAGCCTCCGATTGGTCTATAAAAACGAGAAACTTTTTATTAGTCAATCAGTTTATGCTCTCAAGACCAATGTATGGAGATAGATATTATTTAAAAGCTGTTATGGGCAACCCTAATACTAAATTTGAGGATTTAAAACTTTTAGCTAATCTTATTAACAATTCAATTATTTGATTTAAAAATGAATAAGGATTTTTTTAATAAAAAAAATATATTAGCTTTTATAACAGCTTCAATATCAATTTTGATTGGTTTAATTTATTTGGCATTGGTTTTTATTTTAGATTTTAGAGGTCCGATGAGCCCTCCACCCTCGGAGGCCTTGATCTCGGCGGTAGCTTTTTAAATTTCTTTTCAACTAAAGGATCAATCACTCTCTCATAAGCTCTTCGAATAAAGCTTTTAAAAAACTCATCTCTTTTATTTAAGTTGTAATGATATTCAACAACTTCTTGGATTCCACCATCTCCCCAATTTTGGTCTTGTTGAAAATAAGTTATAAAACTTGCTCCTGCAATTCTAGTAAGCCAGGCTACACTTACACCTTGAATTACTTTGCTCACAACTAATGTTGGAAGTGACAGACTTAATGTTGTGCTTATTAGTGAAACCCCACCTTGGACTAAACCCATAGTTACAAGTGTTTTTCCTACCGAAATTGCTAAATTCTTAGCTCTCTCTTTTGTTATTTCAACATCATAGATCTTTGCTATTTCAATTACCATTTGTGCATTCACAGCCGCAGCAGCGATCATATCGATTATTGGTAATGGTGTTAGTATTAATGCTCCGCTACTGAGCCAACCATACTTGTCAACACATTTTTTCGCCGATATACTTCTTTGCTTAACTAATAATTTCTTGCCTTCTTTCCCTAGATTGCTGCATTGCAGCAATATATTATCTGCGATAAGCTCTTCACCTTCTTCATGTAATATATTTGCTAATCTTCTAATTAAACTATTTATTTCAGGCTCTGGTTGATAAGGCTTACCGCCAGGGATTGCAATTGTCTGAGGAGAAGCGGATGTACAAATAATATCTTTGGATTCAATAAAATCACAACATCTGGAATTGAGTATTTGAATTAATCTTTTTTCTTCATTTTCGCCTCGTAAATCTATCTTATTAAGAACAAGTATAATTCTTTTTCCTAATTTAGATAAACTTCTTATCGTTTTTGTTTCGTCAGAACGTAAATCACTCTCGATTACCACCAACATTAAATCAGATTTACGTGCCTCTAACAACGCATTTTTTTCTCTGTCTCTACCTTCTCTTCCTGCTTCTAATATTCCTGGTGTATCAATAATTTTTATTCCTCTCTGAAGTCCTTTAAGTTTTAGCCTGTAGCTTTCTTTTGCTTTTGTTGAGCCCATTTCAGGACTAACTTTACCTACTATTCTTTTTAGAAGAGCTCTTATTAGTGAAGTTTTACCGCTAGATCCAATTCCAAAAACCACTAAAATAATATCGCCTCTATCTAACTCTAATGAAACCCTATTCTTTTCATCCTGTAGGGCTTTAGCCTTGACTTTATCATTAATTAATTTGATCAACTGATCAATACTTTTTAATGATTCTCCTGCAGCTTCTTTCTTACTTAATAATGATAAGTCTAATGATTTTTTCTCGCTTGTGATTTTGAATATTGACTTTATAATCTTTTGAAACCGATCTACTCTCTTGTAATAACTTAAACTACCTATTATTATCAGTGTAATTAATATGGCAGGAATATTGATTAGTCTAATAATTGCTCCAACCAGACCTACAAGAATCAAGCTTATAAAAATTATTAATAAATAGAATACTATTTTTTTTGAATTATAGATTTTCATTTTATAAATGGCCTTTGTTTAATACTTCAATCTTGACTTATCTTTGGTTCTAGCTATATCAATTATAAAACATATCATAGCAATATTTATTGATATATCTGCTACATTGAAAATTGGAAAATTAATTGGTACCAGCTCTAAAAAATCAAGTACATAGCCTTTGAAAAACCTATCAATTCCATTTCCTAAAGTACCACCTAAAAGATATGAAAGTCCAATTAAATTCCAAAATGATCTTGGCGGGGACTTTATTATAATGATTATTAATAAAAATGAGGTTAAAACACTTATAAAAGTAAGGAGGTTTGTAGAATTGCTAAAAAGACTAAATGCAGCCCCTTCGTTTTTTACTAGAGTAAAGTTTAAGAATTTAGGGATAATATTTATAGATTTTTCAAAACCTAATGTATTTAATACTAGAAACTTACTTATTTGATCTAATAAAATAATAAAAAAAGAGTAAATTAGTATTTTCATGCTTTTATTCTTAAATTTATTCATTTTTCTATTAATATACTTTTTAATAATATTGAGACAAGACTTATGGATATGCATAGTAATAATTGGCTTGGAAAAGGTATAAATGTATTTATCAATATAAGATCAGATAAACTATCTACCGAGTTACCAAAGAAATTACCTAAGATTAGATAAATAATACCTATAATATGTACAATACATAATGATAATGCGGTATAAAATGAATAATTAATTAAATTGGCATTTGAATTTTGTTTGGCTAAAAAACCACATGTCCAAGCAGCCGGAATAAATCCTAATAAGTAGCCAAATTCATGAGTTAAAATATAACCAACACTGCCTCCTCCATGGAAAACAGGTAAATAGAATAAACCTATAATCAAATAAGAAATTGAAGAAATTGTTCCTATTTGTGGTCCGCAAAGCAATGAAGTCAAAAGAACCCCATGGATTTGCCAATTGCTATGAAGTGAAATAACTGAGAAAGATAGGTCTTCTTGTGGGAAAATTATAGATGATGGTGTCATTGCGCAGATTATGATTAACATTACGCCTGTTATGGCTTTTATACCGCTAGTAAATCTGTGCAATGAAATTAGTTAGCAGGTCTATATATTATTATTTACAAATTGATTGATCTGTCAATAAGATCGTCTACAACTATTTAACTACTCTTAATTCTATTTTTTCATCATGAAATTTTCAGTTGGAGAAAAAGTATCCCTACAAGTTCCTTTGCCATATTTGAAGACAGCTGATCCCATTTCAATGTTAAGACCACCAGATTTAGTATCTCTTGATGAGATTGGCGTAATTATTGGATTAAGACCCAATAATCTATTAGAAGTCAAATTTAGAAGAGGTAATTTCTTAATTCCATCTGAAAGAATTAAAGTTTTGGATAAAGACAACTGATAATTTAAAGAGTTTTAATTAGATTTTCCATTCTCTACTTATAGTTCTAATAATTTCTTTGTTGCTACAAATACTTAGAAACGGGTTCTTTAAATATTTATTTGCAGCATCCTTGATTTCTTTACTTGTTATGCTTTCGAGTCTTAATAGAATTTCTTTATCGTGATCCTTATTGAGTCCAATTCCTAAGAGATGAGCTTTATGCTCAGCTCTTTGACTAATACTTTGCAAAGAATGTGCCATTTGACCTCGATATTTTTTCTTTGTTAAATCTAATTCCTCTGCAGACATTTCACTATCAATAATCCCCCCCCAACATTCCCTTAGTAATTGAAGAGTAAGGATTGCTTTCTCTTCAGTTGTGGAAGCGTGCATAATAAATGGTGTTTGATTCTCTCTAATAGGATGATAAACTCCTGCTTCATAAACTACTCCATACTTCTCCCTGAGAACCTTAAATAATAAACTTGACATTCCATAACCTAAGTAACATGATAATAACCTAAGTAAAATATCAGATTTATTATCATATCTAGTTGTAGCTTTACCTAATAGCAGAATGACTTGTTTTGTATTTATTGATCTTGAGTAAAGACTAGTTTTTGGTTCGTTATTTATTTCGATTTTATTCTTTTTTTTTGATGCTTTATTTTGATAATTATATGGTTCACTAATCCCCTTAAATGCAATTGAATTTTCTATATAATTTTCAATGTTAATTGGTAATTTCCCTGAAATTACTAAGTTCTTTTTTCTATAAATTAATGAGCTTGCAAATGGCAATATATCTTCTTTATTGATTTTATTTATAGCATCTATTGATCCTAGTGGATCATGTCCATATGGTCCATCACCGTATACCATTTTTCTCCAGCCATCAAAAGCTAGTTGA
Organism: Prochlorococcus sp. AG-402-A21; assembly: GCA_003279655.1. GTDB lineage: Bacteria > Cyanobacteriota > Cyanobacteriia > PCC-6307 > Cyanobiaceae > Prochlorococcus_B. Next base: position 61,994 of record QCHI01000007.1, read on the forward strand.
TATGTACTCTCTTTTTGTCTTTTAATGGCTTTGATCGTTAAATCTTTTTCTAATTCAATCTGATCTAATTGAAGTATAGGTTTTGTAATCATCCAACCAATCAAAGGAAGAAGTTTATAAGCATCACTTTCTACACATTTAAGACTTATTAGAAGACCATCTTCATATGTATCACAGTTTAAATTTGCTCCAGAGTTTTCTACGATTTCAGAAATTTGGCTATTATTGTATGGTCCACAACCTCTAAGCATTGTTGAGCTTAAAAGTTGATGGATTCCTTTTTTATCTTTTGGATCGTTTCTACTACCTTCTTCTATCCATAATTTTGCCGACATTATATTTTTGTTATTAATATTGTCTAGAAATATGTTCATATTTACTTCTCAGGTTCAGCAATTAACGTAAATGAATTTTCTGGATTAAATAATGGAATAATTAATTCATTTAACCGTGAAGTTGTCCAATATGAAATGTCATCTATTGACTTGAATATTTCTTGATGTCGACCCCAAAGAGCTTGACTTCCTAATGTTGAGGCAATTTGATTACTCAATTCTAAACCATAATAAATATTATTTATAACTAATTTTTTCGCTCGTTCTAAATCTTTACTTTTAACTAAACCTCTGCTTAATTCTTTAAGAATTTTATTGATTTCAATTTCGGCAAATTGGAGATTTTCTTCTGGGCAACTGACATCTAAAAGAATTAGTCCACCCTCTTCAAGAATTTGTAAATCTATATCTATTGATTCAATAATACGTTTTTCTTCTCTTAATTCTTTAACAATAAGACTATTTTTACCTTCGCATAAAATTGTGGCAATTATTTCTGCTCCTAAAATTATCATCTGCTCTTTTGCAGGAGGCAGCTTCCAGGCTTTCAATATTCTTCCTCCCTCAAGCCTTGGGATAATTTCTTTTTTATATCCTTTATTAAAAGTTGTCTCGTTAGTTATAACTTTCTCCTTGGGGATTTTTTTTAATTCCTTAAGTTTACTATTATTAATTATTGAATAAATTTCTTTAGGTAAATCTCCTGCTATACATAGTGTACAGTTCTTACCTACATAATGTTTTTTGTGGAATAACTTCATTTGTTTTGGATGTATACTTCTAACAGTTTTGTTATCGCCCAGTATTGGTTTCGAATATCTATGAGGTGTTAAACATTCCTTTAATAATTTCATATAAATTATTTCATCTGGCTGCTCAATATTTTGTGCGATTTCCTCTAAAACTACTTCTTTTTCCATTTTAAAAGCATTTTGTTCAATTTCAGGAAATAATAATAATTCTAATATTAATTTTAGTCCTTCTTCAATTTTTTCAGGGGGTATTAGAACGTGATAGTGAACATCGTCTAACCCAGTTGCTGCATTACTACTACCACCAAGAGATTCAATTTTTAAATCGAATTCACCTTCTTTAAGGTTCTTGCTCCCTTTAAATATCATATGCTCTAAGAAGTGTGCCATCCCTTCTTCATCTTTCATTTCATAAAGACTTCCTCCTTTGCACCAAAAGTCAATACAAGTCAACGTTGATTGTTCTATGTCAGCTACAACGCATGTAGCACCATTAGGTAATGACCAATGATTTACTTTCATTCTAAATATCCTAAACCACGTTAAATCTTTATGCATAAATTAATATATGCGTAAAGATTAATTTCATATTTATATGTTTTTTATATTCATATTCTATTTCATATTTAAATTTTCCATATTTACTTGCCTTATTCTCAGTGTTTTATTTTTTCTAAATTCAATCTTTGAATCCTTTGTCCTTATTAACTTGTCTTTACATAAAAGATTTCTTATTTAGTTCATTTTAGCCTTAATTATAATATAATATTGTGTAAGCATAATTATAAATAAACAGTTTCTGTGAATCTTAGCCAAACCCTTTTAGCTTGAGTTCTTAGTTTTGAAGTCAGTTTTTTGCACTCAAAGTAAATTGAACCCTCTTTTACTTGAGGCTTTCGAACTTATCAAGAATAGAATCAATTCTTTGACTGATGTCGAGCCTCTATACATTGAGCCTAAGTTGAGCAAGGTTTACAGCAACGTAAATAAAGAGGAATTATGTATTCTCAACGAGTTTTATACAGCAAAAGGGTTTCGAAAAATTCATTTGGAAGTTGCAAAGCTTGGAAAATCATTACAAATTCTCCATTGTGTCTTTTTCCCAGATCCTTGTTATGAACTTCCCATTTTTGGAGCTGATCTGGTAGTTAATTCAAATAATATTTCCGCCGCCATTGTTGATTTGTCACCTGTTGGAAAACATTTGCCTGATTCCCTCATTTCTCAAATGAGATCATTACAAGTCCCTAAATTCAGTGAACCTGGGAAGTTGCCAGAATGGGGATTTATCTTTTCTCCGTATGTATGCTTTATTCGCCCAGTTGATTCTCTCGAAGAAAAATTATTTTTAGGACTCATTGATCAATATTTGTCACTACTATTGTCCATATTAGTTAAGGTAGGTGAAGACGAAATTAATGCGTTGGATACAATGAATAGACTTAATTATCAAAAACGATATTGCCTAAATCAAAAACGTAATGATAAAACCAGAGCGATTCTAACTAAATTCTTTGGTTCATCTTGGGCCGATGAATACATAAATAAAATACTTTTTGAATGTTAGATATGTTTAAATATTTTTCTTTAAAATTTTTATTGCTTCTAGGTATCACACCGATAGTCTTGTTTTTAATTAGTGGATGTAATAATAAAGATTTAGAAGTAAATAAAACCCTGAAGGATATTGAGGTGGTAGATAGAATTGAAGGTGTGGCTGCCTTGGGCCAATTGAATCCTCTTGGCGAAGTAAGAAAATTAGCAGCTCCAACTAGTGGAAAGGGTGGTACACCAAGATTATCTAAATTATTAATTCGAGAAGGTGAAACTATTACTAAGGACCAAATATTAGCTGTTTTTGATAATCGTCCAAAGCTTGAAGCTAATTTGAAATCTGCGCAAGCTAATTTAAAAATATTAATGAGTGAAATTAGTATAAAAGAAAGAGAAATTAGCAGATATCAAACTCTTGTTGATAAAGGTGTAGTGGCGGAAATTGTTTTAGACAAAATGAAAGACGATTTGTTTCTCTCTGAGAACATGGTTTTAAAGCTAAAATCTGTTATCGAAGCAATTAACGTTGATATAGAACAAACACAATTAAAAAGTCCAATTGATGGGATTGTTCTACAAATTTTAGTTCGTGAGGGAGAGAGACCAAATTCGCTTGGCGTAATGAATGTTGGCGCTAACCAATTAATGGAAGCGCTAATTGAAGTGTATGAATCTGATATAGATAGAGTTCAAATTGGTCAAGATGTTGATTTAATTAGTGAAAACGGAGGATTTAATGGGTCTTTAAGTGGTCAAGTGAGTTTGATCAGTCCACAAGTCAGGCAAAGAAGAGTGCTTTCAACCGATCCAACTGGCGATGCTGATTCAAGGATTGTTGAGGTTAGAGTCAAACTTGATAATTTATCAGCTAAAAAGGTTTCTCACCTAACAGGAATGAAAGTTATTGCTCGTTTTCAGCCTTAGTGGAATTAAATAATCTTTTAAAAAAAAGAAAAATACCTCTTGCTTGGCTTTTGCTGACAAGACAACCTTTAAGAATCTTGGTAGCTATTGCAGGAATATCATTTGCTGGAATCTTGATGTTTATGCAATTAGGTTTCAGAGATGGTTTGTTTGACGCAAGTGTTACTGTTCATAAGTTATTTGATGCAGATCTAGTATTAATTAGTCCTCGCTCAAAAAGTTCAATAAGTATGAGTGGGTTTCCTCGAAGAAGATTAGTTCAAGCAATGGCACATAAGGATGTGACTGGAACAACGGCGGTTAATTGGAATTTTCTGCTTTGGCGAAACCCTGAAAATTTATCAACAAGATCTATTCTCGCATTAGGCTTTGAGCCAAATAAACCATTGTTGATTGATTCTGATTTTGAGAAAAAGGCTAAAACTTTAAAAAACAAAGGAAGGGTTTTATTTGATGACCTTTCCAGAGATGAATTTGGACCTATATCGTCATGGTTTAAATCGGGACGTTTAGTTGAAACTGAAGTCGCAGGCAAAAGAGTCAGAGTTTCTGGAATTGTTAGTTTAGGTCCTTCCTTTGGCGCAGATGGGAATTTAATCACTAGCAGTGAGACATACTTAGAATTATCTCCTGGCAATCCTAAAGGAAGTATAGAAATTGGTTTAGTAAGGTTAGAAAAGGGATCTGATATTGAAAAAGTTGTTCGCTCTTTGAATATAAGTTTGCCTAGTGACGTAAAGGTTATGTCTTTGAAATCATTTATAAATTTTGAAAAGAATTATTGGAAAAGTAGTACATCAATTGGATTTATTTTTACATTGGGCGCTGCGATGGGTTTTATTGTTGGTTGTGTAATTGTTTATCAAATTCTTTATAGTGATGTCAGTGATCATTTACCTGAATATGCAACCTTAATGGCTATGGGCTACAACTTAAGAAGCTTATTAGGCGTTGTAGCTAGAGAAGGATTCATTTTATCAATAATGGGATATATTCCTGCTTATGTTTCTGGACAAGTTTTGTATGCTTTGGTTAGATCATCAACTAAATTACCTGTTGAAATGAGTTTTAGTAGAGCATCGATTATATTTTGCTTGATACTTTTTATGTGCATGGGATCAGCAATAGCAGCTATGAAAAAATTGGCAGATGCGGATCCTGCTGAGATATTTTGATGAATAAATCGAATGTTTTAAATTTATATAATTTATGAAAAATATAAACAACAATACTTTAAATATTGCTTCTTTGAATCATTGGTATGGTACTGGAGAAATGAGAAGGCATGTCATCCAGTCTATCTCAATGAAAATTTCTCCTGGCGAGGTTGTTTTACTTACGGGACCTTCAGGATGTGGGAAGACTACTCTTTTAACTTTGATTGGAGCTCTTCGTAAAGTTCAAGATGGTGACCTTAAAGTATTTGGTAAACAACTTTTTGGAGCCAGCAGAAAAACTAGACAGAATCTTAGAAAAAATATTGGAATGATTTTTCAGGGGCATAATCTTTTGAGATGTCTAACCGCTGAACAAAATGTCCAAATGGGTGCTGATCTTTTAAATGGATTTTCATATAAGGCTCGAAGGGCTCAGGCTAGAGAATGGCTTAGAGCTGTTGGATTAGAAGACCACTTGTCTAAGCTTCCGCATGATTTATCAGGTGGGCAAAAACAGCGAGTTGCCATTGCTAGAGCTCTTGCAGCTAGACCAAAATTACTATTAGCTGATGAACCAACATCTGCATTAGATAGTTCAACTGGTAGAGAAATTGTTGATTTGTTAAAAAAACTAGCTTTAGAACAATCCTGTTCAGTGTTGATGGTTACTCATGATCCGAGGATATTGGATGTGGCAGATCGTCTCTTGCGAATGGAAGATGGTCAAATATTGCCCTCTGTTTAGTAAATTAGTTACATATAAAATTCGAAGGAACTTAGTATGTCCAAAAGACGAAATCTTAAGAAAGAGAAGCAAGAGAGAAATAGAGCTTATGCGAGGAAATTTAAGAAACGTAAGCTTCGCAATGATGGTAGAGGAGAAGGTGCAGGTAATGGAGTTACTGGAACTGCAAATAATGGTGGAGCTGCTGATTAATAAATCGATATTCAACTCGAAAAATATTGTTTTTTGATCTTTTAATTTAAAGTGTTTGAAGAAACATTTTTGACTTTATTTTTTATTTAGGATGTTAATTAGCGTTGTTATACCTACCTTCAACAGACTTCCGATACTAAGAAAGTGTCTAGATGCATTAGAAAATCAAATTTTAAATGTTGAAATTCATGATTTTGAAATTGTACTAGTCGATGACGGATCAACAGATGGGACAGTTGATTGGCTAAGAAATAATATTGAGATTTATCCTCATTTAAGACTTTTTGAACAACCTCATGGAGGTCCGGCTCTAGGAAGAAATCTTGGAGTAGAAAAGTCAAAAGGTGACTTAATTGTTTTTATAGATAGTGATCTAGTTGTTGATAGATATTTCCTAAGGAACCATGTTGATTCCTTGTTCAGAGCCTGGAAAAAATTTGGTAATAGAAAATGTTTTACCTATGGATCTGTAATAAATACTTCTAATTTTAATAATCCAAATTCTGAACCTTTTAAACTTCAAGACTTGTCTTGGGCTTATTTTGCTACTGGAAATGTTGCTATTGATAAAAAGGTGTTAGAAATATCAGGCCTTTTTGACACCTCTTTTCGGCTATATGGTTGGGAAGATTTGGAATTAGGAGAAAGACTAAGAAATATGGGAGTAAAACTTATCAAATGTCCAAGAGCTATTGGATATCATTGGCATCCTGCTTTAGCTCTTGATCAAATTCCTCAGTTGATTCGAATTGAAAAAGAGAGAGCAAAGATGGGATTAGTTTTTTATCGTAAACACCCAAGCTTGAGAGTGAAATTTATAATTCAATACACTTTTTTTCATCGTTGCCTTTGGGAAATTTTAACTTTTGGTGGACTTATTAATACGAAGACAGTAAGACCTCTTTTGGCTTTTCTAATTAAGAATGGTCAATCTGGTTTGGCTATGGAATTGTTAAGACTTCCTCTCAATTTGATTGGAGTGAGACAAATTTTTAGAGAAGCATCATTAATTGGACTTCGGTGAGCCATGGTTTGTTAGATTAGTAATGCAATTAATAACCGCACACCTGACTGTTTCGGGTGATAAATAAATAATGATTAATTAATCATTATTTAAGTTATCCCTGTTGGGTGGAGGCTAACCCGGAACCCACAAAAAAACATGGCTGTAGTTTCTCTCTCAGAGATGATGGAAGCTGGTGCTCACTTTGGGCACCAGACAAGAAGATGGAATCCCAAGATGTCCCGTTACATCTATTCTGCTCGTAATGGGGTTCATATTATTGATTTAGTTAAAACTGCTGTTTGTATGAACAGCGCCTATAAGTGGACAAGAGGAGCTGCAAGAAGCGGTAAAAGATTCCTTTTTGTAGGTACTAAAAAACAAGCTTCCGAAGTAGTTGCTCAAGAAGCTATTAGGTGCGGAGCTTCTTACGTCAATCAAAGATGGTTAGGAGGTATGCTTACAAATTGGACAACAATGAAAGCAAGAATTGATAGGCTAAAAGATCTTGAAAGAATGGAATCGAGTGGTGCAATTGCAATGCGCCCCAAAAAGGAAGGAGCTGTATTACGTAGAGAATTAGAGCGATTGCAAAAATACTTAGGTGGACTTAAAGGAATGAGACGTCTTCCTGATGTTGTTGTTTTAGTTGATCAAAGGCGAGAAACAAACGCTGTATTAGAGGCCAGAAAACTTGATATTCCATTAGTGTCAATGCTTGACACTAATTGTGATCCAGATCTTTGCGAGATTCCAATACCATGTAATGATGATGCTGTTCGATCTGTTCAACTCGTTTTGGGCAGATTAGCTGATGCTATTAATGAAGGGAGACATGGCCCAAATGAGTAGTAGCATAATTATTTAATAAATTCTTAATTACCCTTTTCTCACTACCCCAAAATAAAATGGTGGAAATAACAGCTAAACTTGTCAAAGAACTGCGAGATAAGACATCCGCAGGAATGATGGATTGTAAAAAAGCCCTTATCGAAAATAAGGGTGATATGGATAAATCTATTGAGTGGTTAAGACAAAAAGGCATTGCCAGCGCTGAAAAGAAATCAGGTAGAGTTGCTGCTGAGGGTGCTGTAGGTAGTTACATTCATACAGGTTCTCGTGTAGGTGTCCTTCTAGAATTGAATTGCGAGACTGATTTTGTTGCAAGAGGAGATTTATTCCAAGGCCTTTTGAGAGACTTATCTATGCAAGTAGCCGCTTGTCCAAGTGTTGAATATGTAAGTGTTGATCAAATTCCAGAATTAATTGCTAATAAGGAGAAAGAAATAGAAATGGGAAGAGATGATCTCTCTGGTAAGCCTGAAAAAATAAAAGCAAAAATCGTTGAAGGAAGAATAGGAAAGAGATTAAAAGAAATGGCTCTCTTAGAACAGCCATTTATAAAAGATAGTTCAATAAATGTTGAAGAGTTGGTAAAACAAGTTGCTGGAAAAATTGGAGAAAATATAAGAGTTCGTAGATTTACTAGATATATACTTGGTGAGGGGATTGAGGTTCAAGGACCTGACTTCGCAGAAGAGGTCGCATCTATGACTTCAGGTTGATCTTGGCTAAAAAAAAGCATTTATTTGATTCTAATTTTGATCCATTAGATCAAATAAGTTTACTTAAAGAAAAATGTAAAAATATATCTCCTCACTTATATAGGGCAAATTCTTTTTATCTTGAGGAACTAAGAAACTTTCTTCCTCAAACTATAAAAACCACTTTATTTTCTCTTATTACTCATAGGCTTGGAGATGATTTTGGCTTTTCAACATTTAGTTCAAGAAAAACATTTCAGGTGAAAATTGATAAATTAGTTTCAGAGAATATGTCACTAATAACAATTGAACATTTAAATGAATTAGCTAAGAAAATAGATGATGAAAATATTCGACATTTAAATAATGCTAAAGATGAAATGTCAAATGTACTAAATATGAAAAATAATTCTGAAGAATTAGAATCATTTAGTGGTGCTAATTCTATTAATATTAGTTCCACACCGCCATTAGAAAACTTATCAATTACTGAAGGATGGAATGGAGAATTAAAATCTCCATATTCAATTGACGATAAAGAATCTTTTCTGAAAAGTAAAATATCAGAAAGTGACGACTTAATGAATAATTCGAATAAAGAACATTATTCATTAAAAGATGATATTAATTCTGATTCTTTGAACTTGAGAAGTAAAGATATTGAAATTTTGCAGTCAATATTTGCCTTGACAGATGAATCTAATTCAAGTCAAATAGATTCAAAAATAGAAGACTCATCTTGTGATTCTTTCTCTACTGAAGATGTAAGAAATAATCGTTTTTTACCACAATCACCAATTGGATTATATGAGTGGATGATTTCTATAGATACAGCTTTGGTTCGAAGATTGCGTGACCTTTCACATTGCATTAATACTGAGCTTTTAAAATCTGGATTAGTAAATACGCTTGTACCAATTAATATTTTAGACGCTGCTTTGTCAGGTCAATTGATTTCTTCTAAATCCATATCCAATATTCTTACTTTTAAATTACCAACGAATAATCCATTGGCTTCTGGTGGATTAGAAATTGATTGCTTGCTAATTACACCTTCGGATATGGAATTTGATAATCCAAGACTTAGAAAAAATAGAACTAATATTAAATATTATCAAAATGTACTCTTAGGTATGATTAAACAACAACGTTACTGGCAGGGTCGCTCCATTGCAGAAGAGGTTAATAAAGAATGGTGGAAGGATACAACCAAAATATAATCAGCTCTCATTTACAATCTACTCCTGATGGTAAATCAAGTGAACTAGTATCTTGGATTAGATCTTTACAACAAGCTTTAACAGTTGAGGTTGATCATGGGTTTATTAATATTCAAGGAAGAACAAACAAATTTTCTTATTTTGTAAGTGGATATTTATTGAGCTGCCCTTCCACAGCTATTAACCAAAGTGATTTTTCTAAATTAAAGGAATTAGCTTTAGATTATGAGAAATACTCAACTATGTCTACAGATGATAGACGTAGAATAATAGTACAGACTAGACAGACTCTTCATAATCTAAACAAATATCAAGAGAGTGCAGAGAAAGTAGAGTTAAAAAAGTTAAAGATAAGAACATCATATAACTCGTCTGCGTATAAGAGAAGTTCATCGATAGATTCATTAAGTTTAGGAAGCTCGATTTCAGCTATTAAAGGTGTGGGGCCAAAACAAGCTGAGAGATTGTCTTCATTGGGTCTTATTTTTATTCGTGATCTCATAAATTATTTTCCTCGTGATTATGTTGATTACACATCATTGAAAACCATAGATAAATGTCAAGCAGGTCAAAATGTAACTATCGTCGCAAAAATTAGACGATGTAGTTCATTTAAAAGCCCTAAAAATCCAAATCTTTCAATTCTTGAGTTGTTTATTAAAGATAAGACAGGAGGAATGAAAGTTACTAGATTTTTTGCAGGTCGTCGTAATAGTAGTATTGCGTATGTAAAGTCTCAGCAAAGCTTGTACGCTGTTGGTGCGACTGTTGCGGTAAGCGGGCTAGTCAAGGAAAGTAGATATGGCAAATCATTAAATGATCCTTTAATAGAAATTATAGATAGTCCTAATAGTTATTTGAAATCTAAATCAATTGGTCAGATATTTCCTGTTTATTCTTTAACTGAAGGAATTACTGCTGATAAATTCAGAGATCTAGTACAATCAATTCTTTGTTTAACATCTGAAATAGAGGATCCACTCCCTAATAATATATTAAAAAGACTAGACCTACCTGCGAAGAAAGAAGCTTTTTTTCATATTCATAATCCTGAAAATTCTAAGACTTTAGCTAAGGCAAAAAGAAGAATTGTGTTCGAAGAATTTTTATTATTGCAGCTTAGTCTTCTTTTAAGACGTGAATTACATAAGAAATCTAATTCCCCTCAAATAAGTGTTGAGCTAAGTAGTAACAGCCTAGTTAGGAAATTTTTAAGTATTCTTCCTTTCTCCCTCACAGATGCTCAGAAAAGGGTTTTAAAGGAAATTGAATCAGATATAGTCAAAGCCGAACCAATGTCTCGACTCTTACAAGGGGATGTAGGTAGTGGGAAAACTGTTATCGCTATTTCAGCACTTCTCACAGCAGTTCAATCAGGATGGCAGGCTGCTTTTATGGCTCCAACAGAGGTGCTCGCTACACAACACTATCAAACATTATGTAAATGGATTCCTCAACTTGAATTAAACGTTGATCTATTAACTGGTTCTACCCCTAAGTCTCGACGTAAGGAAATTCTTACTGATTTAATAAATGGATCTACAAAAATCCTTGTAGGAACCCATGCATTATTTGAAGACCCAGTTGTCTTTGATCGACTTGGTCTTGTAGTTGTAGATGAGCAACATCGCTTTGGTGTTAGGCAGAGGAACAAACTTTTGAATAAAGGTTTGCAACCTCATTTGCTAACGATGACTGCTACACCTATTCCTAGGACCTTGGCACTTACTTTGCATGGTGATCTTGATGTTAGTCAATTAGATGAACTTCCTCCTGGTCGAACTCCTATCAACACTCAGCTAATATCACCTAAAGATAAAAAGTTTGCATATGATTTAATAAGAAGTGAAATAAATAAAGGACATCAAATTTACGTTGTTCTACCTTTGATTGAAGAATCCGAGAAACTAGAACTCAGCTCAGCTATTGACGTACATCATCAATTGTCTACTGATGTTTTTTCAGATTTTACTGTTGAATTACTTCATGGAAAAATGAAAAGTTTAGAAAAGCAAGAGGTTATTCGTAATTTTATTAATAAAAAAAGTGACATACTAGTTTCTACTACTGTTATAGAAGTAGGTGTTGATGTTCCAAATGCCAGTGTAATGCTAATAGAAGATTCTGATCGTTTTGGACTTGCTCAATTGCATCAATTAAGGGGCCGTGTTGGGAGGGGAGCCTCGAAGTCATACTGCCTGTTGAGCCATCAAAATAAGAACAAATTATCTCGGCAAAGATTGGAAGTTTTGGTTAATTCTAATGATGGATTTGAAATTTCTGAAATTGACTTGCGTTTTCGAGGGCCAGGACAAGTCTTAGGCACTAAACAATCGGGCTTGCCTGATTTCGCCCTGGCATCATTAGCTGGTGATGCTGATGTCCTTGAACTTGCGCGGAATGAGGCTAGAAATATTTTAGATGCTGATCCTGGTCTTGACAATAACTATATTCTTCGTTCGCTAATTAAAGAGCAATGGGAAAAACTCAGAATTGGTAATAAATTAAATTAACTTTTTGAAAAGTTTTCTCTATTGAACTGATTCGTTTTTTGGGTAGAATTAAATAGTTAATTTGTACGTAATTACAATTTAATACTTATTTTCTCTATAAATGATAAAGTTGAAACCTTGGAATAATATTAAAATAAATGAATGTAATGAGCCATTAATTTCTATTCCAAAATCCATATTTCGTCTTACACCTCATCCTTATATGTCGTTAGGTGCTCCATATGCAACTGGAGCAGATCCATGGGTTTTACGTAGAAGTGTTTTAAAAAGATTGATACTTGCGCAACAATACCTTTCCGAGATTAACCCCCAATTACAGTTGGCTTTGTTTGATGCTTGGAGACCTGTCTCTGTACAAAAATTCATGTTTAATTACACTATTCAAGAAACTTGTAAGTTGAAGGGGATTGATATTAATGATCTTTCTGTCAAGGGAGGTATTAATGATGTAATTGAGGAAGTTGGCCGTTTCTGGGCAAAACCATCTTCTGATCCTCTTACCCCACCTCCCCACAGTACAGGTGCTGCTATTGATTTGACACTTGCTGATTTGACTACTAAACCATTAGATCTAGGCGGAGAAATAGATTTTATTGGACCTGAATCTAGTCCTGACTTTTATAAGAAAGAATCTTATAAGATGCCTTATTCAAAATATCAGGTTTTTCAGGATAGAAGATCTCTTTTGTTTTTAGTTATGGAACAAGCTGGCTTTGTTCAACACCCAAATGAATGGTGGCATTTTAGCTATGGAGATCAGTTATGGTCTTGGTTGACTAAGAAGGGTAATGCTATTTATGGAACTGCACTTGAGGTTAGCAAAGACATTACTCTTTCAGAACCAAGTTTAGTCACATGATCTCCAAGACTAGATGAGGTTCCAGTATCTTTCCAGCTAAGAAATAAAGGCTCTAATGTCTTCTCTAGTTCATTGATAGACATCTTTTGTAGATATGGAGTCGCCAATCTTTGTAAATTAGTGCTACCACCAAGCCATAGTTGGTATTGATTTAGACCACTACCAACTAGAGCTAATTCTGCCATGTATGGGCGAGCACAACCGTTTGGACAGCCTGTAACTCTTACTAGTATTGATTTATTAATCTTAAGTCTTTTTAATTGAGTGTTTATTCGCTCTAAGAGTTCTGGTAAAAATCTTTCCGCTTCTGTCATCGCGAGCCCACATAACGGTAGAGCTGGACAAGCTATTGCATGTCTAGCAATTGGCTCGAGGCTTTCTGGATTATTAAAACCAATATTAATCAGAGCATTATTTACACTGGCTTTTTGATAATTACCAATATTACACAAAAGTAAATCTTGGTTGGGAGTTAAACGTACATCCAATGCGAATTTTTCAACTATATTTCTGAGCTCTTTCTTGATATCTCCGGTAAGTCTACCTGATAATAGTGGTAGGCCAACAAACCATAACTTTTCAGATTGTTTATGCCAGCCTAAATAATCTTCAAGGATTGTATCACCTTCGTTCCTCAAGGTACCAATCTCTTTCGTAAAATATTTTGTTAATAACTGTTTCTTAAACCATTCGACGCCCATGTCATGCAAAACATATTTAAGTCTTGAGTGTCTTCGAGTTTTTCTATCTCCATAATCTCTTTGAAGAGCGAGAATAGATTGAACAAGTTCTAATATATATTTCCCTTCTACAAAACCAATGGGATCTGCTATCCTAGCAAATGTCGTATCTAAGTTGTGTGTCCTACCCATACCTCCTCCTACGTAGACATTACATCCTTCTATAGCTCCTTTTGCATTTGTGAATGTCACTAGACCTATGTCATGAGTAAGAATATCAACAGAATTATCACCTGGCACTGTAGTTGCACATTTGAATTTTCTTGGTAAGTAGGTTGCTCCATATAAAGGTTCATTTTTGTCCCCACTAAAAACACCTGGATTTCGTTGAAGCTTTCTGTTCTTTTTGACTTCAGAAGTTGGCTTGATAGCATATTTCATCTCACCATCAACCCATAAATCAATGTAGGTTTTCTCAGCTTTTTGGGGCGATAAAACATCGGCAATATCATTAGCTAACTTTCTTGCAGCAGGATAAGATCCTTTCTCATATGGGGCCGCTGGAGCCATTACATTCCTGTTGACGTCTCCACAAGCCGCAAGGGTTGATCCCATTGACTTCACAATTGTTGCTATTACTTCTTTAATATCTCCTTTTTTTATACCATGCATTTGAAAGCATTGACGAGTGGTCGCTCTAAGCGTTTTATTCCCTAGACGATCAGAGAGGTCATCTAAGGCTATAAAAAGGGGCCCAGGGACCAAGCCAGCTGGATTTCTGAGTCTCAGCATCATTTGCCAATCTTTACCTGTGCCTCCTCTTTTTCTATGTTCCCGATCATCTTGTTGATAACTACCATGGAATTTTAAAAGTTGCACAGCGTCGTTTGTAAAGTGATCACTGTCATTTAACAATTCACTTTGTAGGGGTTCATTTAGGTAATTACTATCAGCTTTAAATTGTTCGAATTTCGCTCTAGGGGAATTATTAGCTATGCAAGGTGAAGGAACTGTCTTTTCTATGTCTTCAATATTTTTATTTCCATTTTCCTTGTAATTCATTAGAGCTTCAATAGCTGCTTTACTGAATCCAGCATCTTTTAAATCTTTTTCTAAGTTTTTTGGAGATTCTTTTGAATTACTATTTTTAATAACCTCCAGTCTTATTCCCTTAGGTAAGGATTTATTGATCTGTTTGGCCTCTTCTTCTCTCAGCTTTTCATCGAATTTTTGTTGGATAGCTATTTCAGCTGAGCTTATGTTTTCTTCGGCTTCTTCTTTAGTGTTACCTATTTTTTTTACTACATCACATGTTCCAAAGGCATCCCTTAATTTACCCCTCGGTACAGCAACCCTGAGATAAAATCCCGATCTTCCTGGTATTTGTATGATCTTAGGCAATGGTACCTACACCGGTACCAACACTGTATCATTTTTACGACTTGGTTAGTGCTTAATTGTTCAAATGAAACCATGAGAGAACAACGATCTATTCATTAAAGATTAAATTTTTTCTAGGACACAGAATGTAGAAGTAATTCAAATTTGATCTAATCTTGTTAAGAACATAAGGAAATTTCTTGTCTACTTACCTTTTAGAAATCGGCACTGAGGAACTACCAGCTGATTTGGCTGAATCTGTTATTTCTCAGCTTGAGTTGAATGTAAATAACGACTTGAATTTTTCTCAAATAAAATTTAGTGAAATAAGAGTTACTACTACTCCTAGAAGAATTGCATTAATTATTGAAGGGATTGCTCCATTTTCTGAAGACAATGTTTCAGAACGAAAAGGTCCTCCTGTTTCCCAAGCTTTTCATGATGGTGAACCTACAAAAGCAGCAATTGGTTTTGCTAGAAGATATGACCTTTCTCCAGAAAAATTAGAAGTTCGAGAAACGCCAAAGGGTTCATTTGTTTTCGCTAAATTAATAGTGAAAGGCAAGCCTGCTGGGAGTTTACTAGCTGACTATTTACCTGGATGGATTAGCAAAATTCAAGGAAGAAGGTTTATGAGATGGGGTAAAGGTGATTTTCGCTTTTCGAGACCTATTCGTTGGATTGTTTCTTTGCTTGATTCAGAAGTTTTACCTTTTAGAATTTCAGGGTGTGATCCGGAAATTCTAATTGGTAATATCTCAAGGCCACATAGGTTGCATGGCTCAACATTAAAAATAAAGAGTGCTAAAACTTATTTTGATCAATTGCGGGATGTCGGAGTAATAGCTGATAGGAATAGTCGCCTTTCAAATATTAATAATTTAGTTCTTAATAACGAAACAAGCAAGAAAGTTAAACCCGATCTGACTAAACCCCTTTTAAATGAGCTGACCGATTTAGTTGAGTCTCCTTTACTTGTTATTGGAAGTTTTGATGAATCATTCCTCGATTTACCCCCTGAGGTTTTGTCCACAGTGATGAAGGTTCATCAAAGGTACATACCTTTGTATAAAGCAAATTTTGATTTTGATCCATTATCACTTGACTCAAGAAATATTTTACTTCCTAGTTTTTTGTGTATAAGTAATGGATTATTTTCAGCAAAAGAAAATATTATTCTAGGTAATGAAAAAGTATTAAAGGCAAGGTTTTCTGATGCTTCTTTTTTCATAAAGTCAGATTTATTAATTAATAGTTCGTCACGTATTAATAAATTAAAAGATGTTACTTTTGCTGAAGGATTAGGTTCTTTATATGAGCGTGTAAATCGGATTGAATGGCTTGCTAAATTAGTGACATCAAAACTAAACTTTGATCAAGAGGATATTGATAATTCTGTGAAAGTTGCGCATTTTTCTAAACACGACTTAGTTAGCAATATGGTTGGTGAGTTTCCAGAATTACAAGGAATTATTGGATCTAAATACTTACTTCATGAAGGTGAATCCAGGGATGTATGCCTTGGTGTTTTGGAACATTACAAACCTAAAGGGACTGCTGACTCTCTTCCATCAAACAGACTTGGCAATGCGGTTTCATTAGCTGAACGTTTTGAATTGCTTTTCAGCATTTATGCTAAAGGAGAAAGACCATCTGGCTCATCTGATCCATATGCTTTGAGAAGGGCTGCTAATGGAATATTGTTAATTCTTTGGAATAAAGATTGGCAATTGAATATCAATGAAATACAAAACGATTCACTAATTTATTGGCAGCAACTTTTTCCTTCCCTCCCTTTTGACATAAATATTCTTTCCTGCGATTTAAAGGAGTTCTTTCGTCAAAGAATTATTAGTTTATTAGAAGAGAAAGATATCGATTTTGATATTATTCAGGCAATTGCAGGAGATACAACCTCAACATCAAAATTATTAGATGACCCAACTGATGTTTATTTTCGTACTTCATTATTAATGGAAATGAGGAAAAACAGCACACTTAATTTGTTGCAAGCTGTAGTAACTCGAGCCTCTAAGTTGGCAACTAAAAGTTCTATTCCCAAAGATGTGATAGATCCTTCAGATTTTGTAGATAAATCACTATTTGAGAAGGATTGTGAAATGGAAATGTTTAATGTTTTGGAAAAATTAAAACCTTTAGCTAAAAATGGTGATCGTGTTAAATATAAATTGTTGGCTGATGGCCTGGTCTCAAGTGCTGAAACTCTGGCCAATTTTTTCGATGGAGAAGGAAGTGTAATGGTTATGACGGATGATATTAATCTAAGAAATAACCGACTAAATCTACTTACAATCCTTACAAATCAGTCATTAAAGCTTGCCGATTTCAGCAAGCTTGTTTAACTATTTTTGTTGATTTGGTATTATTTTTTACTTGTTTTTATACCACCTTTAATTGAACTTACAGCTAACATTTTATTAACTTCTTTATCATCTCTTACTGCACTTGGTACAGGCTTATATGTACTTGGTGCTAGAGCCTTCCCTCTCAAAACAGAACCAATTGTTAATAGCGTAAGTTTTAATTGTTGAAGCGGCTTCATTGCAACAACAGTTTTATAGAGATAGCTATCAAATGTAAGTCTTTGAACATCCATGTCGCCACACATTTCTACAAAAGCTTCTCGTGCTCCATCACTAGTATAAAAAATTCTTTGGAGAATATCTAAAACTGTATATGTGGTTCCATACTTTTTATCCCATTTTTTTAAATATTTTTTTAGATCATTTTCTGTGGGTATTATTTTTCCATTTTGACTGGATTCGACAATTTGCTCGGCACACATCCTTCCACTTTTGGCAGCAAAATATATTCCTTCTCCTGAACTTTTAGTTACATAACCTGCGGCATCTCCAACTAGTGCCATTCTTCCAACAACTCTTCTTGGCCTGGGATGCTCAGGGATTGGATGAGCTTCTACTTTGATAACTTCTCCATTTACGAGTCTTTTCTTTGCTCTCTCTCTGACACCAATCTGGAGGCTTTTTATCAAACCACCATTTTGTTTCATTGTTCCTGTTCCTGCTGCAACATGGTCGTATTTTGGAAAGACCCAACCATAGAAATCAGGCGATACATCTGTGCCCACATACATTTCAGCCCTGTCTTCGTAATACTTCATTTCTTCTTTAGGAAGTTTAATCCTTTCTTGAATTGCTACTGCATAGTTGTAATCACCAGCATCCATTGCTTTTGCAACTCTACTAGTTGCACCATCAGCCCCAACAATTAAATCCACCTCAAGTTGCTTACCTTTCTCTTCAGATTGGTCACTCAAGATTTCTGTGTAATGAAGTGTATAGGGACCTTGCTTGTTAGTACCAGTTTCTATTTTTGATACCAATCCATTTACTAAAGTAGCGCCAAGCTCAGCAGCCCGATTTCTCATAAATGAATCCATTACTTCGCGTCTCAACATTCCTATATATTCTTTGTCGCTTCCTGGATAAATATCATCCAAAATAATATCTACTTCTCTATTTGATGGAGATATCATTTTCATATTCCTGACTTTTCTATCAATAATTGATTCAGGAAGATCAAATTCAGAAACCATACACAATGGAATCGCTCCTCCACATGGTTTTGCATTATCAAGCTTTCTCTCGAAAATCCAAGTTTTAATTCCCGCTTTAGCCAAAATTTCTGCAGCGCATGATCCACTTGGACCACCACCAATAACAGCAACTCTTAACATCTTTGGATGAAAAATTTAGTTCTCTATATATAAAACTTACATCCTTATCTCATAGAAAGTATAAAGATTGGAGATACTCGTTACTATCGAAACATCATTTTTGTGAATTCCAATTGTTTTGAACATA
>QCHI01000008.1 GCA_003279655.1 Prochlorococcus sp. AG-402-A21
ACCATCCTTGAAATCAAAGAATTCAGCTGGACGTATCCATGTTTCGTATGAAGGCTTACTTAAATTCTTTTGCAGTAATTGCTGCACCTTCGTCCATAGCTCATTCCGAGTTGGCACATGCATTATCTAATGGAATATGATTTTAGCCAAAAACATTAATCAGTCATTATTAAATTTGGGAATCCTTTTTTTTTAACTTGAAATGGATTGTCCAAAAGTTAATCATAGCAATTGATTAGAAAGATAAATGCAAGTATATATTTATTTTTTTTCAGAACAAAAATTAATCAGACGCAATGATTAGTAACTTAAGATTCAAAAAACTAGAACAAACTGAAATTAATAACTATGGATCTTGTTAAAAGTAAATCAAAAAATACTAAAATATTTAATAAAAACGACAAGCCGACTATCGTTTTAATGACGAGATGGCACGCTACATTTAGATGTAAAAGTCGTTTATCAAAGGATATAGGGGCATTTAAAGCAGCTAAGATCCAAGAGAAATTAACGAATCACACAATTAACGTTGCCAAGCAAATTCAAAAAGAAGGTCTAGCAGATATAAAAATTGCCTTCGATGGAATTGGTATTGAAGCCGCAAAAAAATGGGGCCTATCAAATAAAATCAAAAGGGTTGGGATTCAAGGTCCTGGAAATCTAGGAACGAAAATGAAAAGACAGTTTTTGAAGACTCATTCAAAAAAAACTCTTTCTCATCAAATTCAAAATCCTATTTTACTAATTGGAACTGATTTACCATCAATCTCACATTTTGAATTAACTCAAGCTATTCAAATACTCCATCACAAAGAAATGGTTTTAGGCCCTTCTAGTGATGGTGGATATTGGCTTATAGGACTATCAAATAAACTTTTAAATCCCTTATGTGCCTGGCCATTCTCTGGCATCAGTTGGGGAACAGATAAAGTACTTCAAAAAACAGTTCGATTAGCATCCTTAAATCAAATCAATTTTCAACTTCTTGAAACTAAAAATGATTTGGATAATATTTTGGATTTGTCTCCATGGCTAGATCACAAAAACTTCCGACTCTCAGCATCATCATACCAACTTTAAATGAAGCTATTCACCTCCCACTTCTCCTTGCTGATTTAAATGCATGGCCATATGGTTTTGAATTAACCATAGTTGATGGAGGGAGTAATGATTTAACTATAGCAATTGCACAAATACAAGGTTTAGATGTTATTAAAAGCCCTAAAAAGAATAGAGGTCATCAATTAAAAATAGGTGCTTTAAATGCAAGGGAAGATTGGCTATTATTTCTACATGCTGATAGTAGGTTAGACTCTAGATGGGTAAATAGTTTATGTACAATAATACAAAATAAAACATCAAAAGATTTCGCTTGGTATTTTGACTTTAAAATAAAAAAAAATAATATAGAATTCAGATTTTTAGAAATTGCAGTAGCACTGAGAAGTCATTTTTTACAACGGCCATATGGAGACCAAGGCTTACTAATACATAAAGATTTATATTACAATTCAGGCGGTTTCTCATCTTTAAAAATAATGGAAGATATCGACTTTATAACAAGAATCACTAAAACCACTAAAGTAAAGCGTATTAGAGAAAATATATATACCGATGACATAAAGTGGTCTAATTCAAATATAATTGAACGTGCAATCAAGAACGCTAGATTAAGGCGAAAATGGAGACAGGGTTATGATATAGAGAATATATCAAAGGAGTATAATTCATGACTTTTCAAGCATGGATCTGACCGGCTAATTTGAATACCAAAATGCACATTTTTTACCATTTGGCTCTAAATTCCAACCTTGTTTTCTATAAAAAGTAATTACATCAGAATCAGCGAACAAAGTTACTCTACTAATACCTTTTCTTTTTAAACTCTTCATTAAATATGTCATAAGTAGTTTGCCTAATCCATAACCTTGATAAACAGGATTAATAGCAACATCCCATATTGTTGCATCAATAACCCCGTCCCCAGTGCATCTTGCAAAACCAATCAAACGAGGAAACTTAGAATCATGTTGCCATAGACCAACCTTTAGTAAACTATTATCCAGTGCACGTTTTACTCTCCTCAGTGGCCTTCTTCCCCAACCAACTGCTTGGAGAAGTTGCTCAAGTTCAATTAAATCAAAAGGTTTTGAATTACTAAACACAAAAAGAGATGGATTGTTTTGATTAAAGTGTTGAATAGCATGTTCTCCATATATATTTTTCAAAGTTTCATCTGAGAGAAAATTTTCATTTCTCCAACCTGGCATACCTATTTTTTTTGAGCCTATATTTATCATAAATTGAAAATACTTAAATAGCTGTAAGCCCTTTTTCTTGCAAATCAGAAAGTTGCGAATAAAGTCCGCCTAAAGCTCTCAACTCTTCATGAGTACCTTCCTCAATCAGAGATCCTTTTCTCATTACGAGTATGCGATCAGAAGCCTCTATTGTTGCTAATCTATGGGCAATTACAAGTGCTGTCCTTTTCTCTAACAATCTATCAAGATCTCTTTGCAAAGTTGCCTCAGTTGATGGATCCATAAAAGCAGTCGCTTCATCCATGATTAATACTTTTGGATCTCTTATTGCAACTCGTGCAATAGATAAAAGCTGTCTCTCACCTGAGGAAAGATTTCCTCCTCTTTCTCGAATATAAGTATCTAATCCGTTTGGCAACTTTCTCAATAAATTATCAAGGCCTAAATCACTACATATATCTTTTAGTCGTTGATTATCAATTGGAGAATCTAAACGGAGATTATCTGCAACATTTCCGCTAAAGAGGAAAGTATCTTGAAGAACAACTCCAAGTTGTTTCCTTAATGAATCGATAGGTATATTTTTAATGTTTTGATCATCAATATAAATATTTCCCTTTTGAGGTTCATAAAGTCTACATAATAATCTAATTAAAGTAGTTTTTCCTGATCCAGTTGGGCCTACAAGAGCAACATGTTCACCTGGTTTAATTTTGAAACTTAAATCATTTATTATTGGTTCATCTTCTCTGTAAAAAAAACTTACATTTTCAAATAAAACTTCTCCAAAAACAGATTTGGATGAATTTGTTAATTTTTTATTTCCAGCTTTATAGTTGATTTGATCATAAATTTCGATTTTTTTCTCAAGCAATTCACTTATTCTTTCTACTGCTGTTAAACCTCCTTGGATTTGCGTAAATCTTTCTGCCAACTGTCTTAAAGGTTCAAACAGTCTTTGTGAGTAAAGAATAAATGTTGTGAGAGTACCCAGTCCCATTGCTCCAGCAGTAACCATGTAACCTCCGAGAGAAATAACTAAAGCAACTGCAGCTAGTGATACCCATTCTATAAACGCAGAAATACTACTGTCGTAAAAAATGGTGCCGTTTACGGCATTTTTGTAATTAGTTCCAGTTTTGAAAAAGTTTTGACCGTTTATTGTTTGCCTTCTAAACATTTGAACAACCTCGAGGCCTTGCAGATTTTCCTGAAAATTTGCATTCAATTGGGAAAGTTCTTCTCTAACTTTATAGTTTTGTTTCCTATAACGTTTTTGTAACCAAAGTATGAATAACGTTACAGGTATTTGAATAATCAATAGGAGAATACCTAGCCTCCATTCAATTAAAATCATAGTCACTGATATAACTATAAGGCTTACGAAATCAGCCAAAACTCCAACAGCTCCACTGCCAAAAACTTCTGATAATGCATCGACATCACTAGTTAATCTTGTAAGTAATTTGCCAACTGGCATTTTGTCATGAAAACGCAAAGATAGTGACATGGAATGTGAAAATAAATCATTCCTAATTCGTGCAGTCAGCCTCTGCCCCACAGACTGAATATTGTAGGACTGAAATCCCTGTAATCCAAGTCTAAGTAATACTGTTATAAATAATATTCCTATTATGAACTTAATTGATAATTCATTAGATAAATTATTAATTAAAGGTATCGTATCTTCTCCTCTTAAAACAGAAATAGCTTGCCCTACAAGAAGAGGTTGGATTGCACCCGCTAATGCAACAGGTATTAAGATCAAAAGGATAAGAACTAAACGTTTTTTTTCTTTTGTTAAATACTTTCCAAGTTTCTTAACTCTTCGAAAATCATTTTTTGCCATCAGATAAGAGGTTGGTCTGAGATTGGATTTGAATTGAATCAATAATTTCTTGAAGGGGACCTTTATCAAGCCTTAGGGATAGTGGATGCCCAACAAGCCGAGCACTTGATTTGAAAAGTTCTTCAATTTCAATAAGACCATTATCTCTAAGAGTACGTCCAGTTGCGACCAAATCAACGATTGCTTCAGCCATGCCTGTTATGGGACCTAACTCAACAGATCCACTCAAATGGACCAATTGAACTGGCAAATCAATTTGATCAAAAAAATTCTTTGCGCAGTTAGTAAATTTACTTGCCACGCGGCAGTTTGGTGGCAAGTCAGAAGCATTCAAATAACCACTGCTGGATGTAACTGCAACAGACATGCGACACTCTCCAAAGCCAAGGTCTACTAAATTCGATACTTGCAATTTCTGTTCTTGTAATACGTCAAAACCAACTATTCCAAGTTGCGCCTGACCATAAGATACATAGACAGGGACATCGCTGTTCCTAACCAAAAGAGCTTTAGCGCGGCCACAAACTGACGGAACCATTAGTTGCCGATTGCTATCTTCTAAGACAGCAGAGAAATCAAGTCCAACGTCAGAAAACATTGAGACAGATTCTTTCAATAAGGCCCCTTTAGCTAATGCAACAGTAAACATGTCAAAAACAATTGAAGTGGATTCTAACTATTCCATTACCTGAACAAATAATGTTAAAGAAGAAAAGCGAATTCACTATTTACCCCATTACTGTCTTACAGGACAATATCGTATGGGTATGGGTCCACAATTGCAATGCAGTAGTGGTAGATCCCTCTATATCGGGCCCAGTAGAAAAATGGCTTTTAGAAAAAAACCTAGAATTAAAAGCCATTCTCCAAACTCATCATCATGATGACCATATTGGTGGAACACAAAAGTTAATTAAAAGATGGCCGGAGGCAAAGGTGGTCGCATCAAAAAAAGAACTGACAAGAATTCCTTTTCAAACATTTTCGGTTAATAATAATGATATTTTTCATTTAATGGATAGTGAGATTAAAGTTATTGAAGTGCACGGACACACTAATAACCACATAGCTTTTTACATATCAAAAGAAAATTCGAAACATAATATATTATTCCCTGGAGATACTCTATTCGGAGGTGGTTGTGGTCGCCTAATAGAAGGTACGCCTTCTCAAATGTTTGAGAGTTTATATAAACTTAATTCCCTTCCCAAAAATACTAAAATATACTCAGCCCATGAATATACAGAAAGCAACTTAAAATGGGCCTTAACAATAGAACCTAAAAATAATTCTATTCTCAAAAGATTAAAGCTTATTAAGAATAAACGTCAGAAGGGGATGTCTAGTCTCCCATCAACTCTCTCAGAAGAAAGAGAAACAAATTTATTTCTAAGAGCAGAAAATGTAGAAGAATTTACAATGCTAAGAAGACACAAAGATATTTGGAAATGTTAAATTCTAATTTGTGTATTAAATTTCTTAATTCAAGCCTATTCATTCATGAAAAGTTCAGCGATTGAGCCAATCGAAACAAAATTCGCCCCTAAACCCGTTGGCCCCTACAACCAGGCTATTTTAGTAGAAAATTGGTTGTATTGCTCAGGACAAATTGCATTAGACCCTTCAACTGGTGAAATGATCGGGGATGGAAATATAGAAGAAGAAGCTAAACAAGTTCTGAAAAATTTGCTGGCTGTAGTCGAAGCCGCTGGAGGGAGAAGTTCAAACGTAATAAGAACAACCATTTATTTAACTGATTTAAATGATTTCGCAAAAGTAAATGCAATTTATGCAGAGACTTTTAGCGAAACAGTTAGCCCTGCAAGGGCTTGCGTTGAAGTATCAAATCTTCCTAAAGGCGGAAAAATCGAGATAGATTGCATAGCCTGGTTAGGAAACAAGAAGTAAAATACACATTATGACTAAATAGAACCTTGCCACTTTGCTAAGTGGCCCCATTATTGTCTAAATTAATAATTGATTCGCAACACATAATGTCCACTGCCAAGTTGACTATTGGCGAACTAGAAGCAGGATACCCTCTGTACTGCAAAGCACTTAGGAGGCTTTTGCAACAAGGACGGACCAGTGATCAAATTCAAAGAACTGTTTGCTGGAGCCACCTAGAGACTCTTAATCGTTGCTTGCCCGGAAGATATAAAACCCCCTCCTATCTAATGGCATTAATCAAAAGAGACCTAGAACAACCAAAAGAGGCAGATTAATTCTCTTGGTTTTTATATAAAAAATCTATTTTACTAGCAAAATCATGATCATCTTTTGATATTTCCTCTTTCTCATTATTTTCTAAAGGCCTGATAGTGATATTTGCATAAGTCTTCCCAAAACTAATATCGGGGAAGCGATTAACCTTCTCAGAAAAATCACCCAGAGCATCTAGAAAATCTCTATTTTTTTCATAAGATTGGAATTCGAACCTTTTTTCTAGACACTCTGGTCTTTTTTTTTGCCTCCACTCTTCCATATAAAAAAACTTATCTTTTATAAAAACTACTACATAGTGAATTCATTGAAGAAATAATTTATAAATCAAAAACTACTTAACCTCTCCTGTTAGCACCACTACCTACCAACGCCGGCTCAACTTCAATATGTGGACGGGCAATAATATGAGCAGCAACCAACCCATCCCCAACACGCTCACAAGCATCAGCACCTGCTCTAACAGAAGCATTTACAGCACCAGTCTCACCACGAACCATCACCGTTACATATCCCCCACCAACGAGTTCCTTAACGATCAAATTAACTTCAGCAGCTTTAGTCATTGCATCTGCTGCTTCTATTGCTGGTACTAGCCCACGAGTTTCAATCATTCCTAAAGCAATTCCATATTTTGAATTAGTTTCAAAACCTTTATTTTTTCCAATTGTTGATTTAAATGATCCACGACCCCTAGAAGCATTGGATGATTTTTTAGAAGTAGTAGTTTTCAAAGTATTAGCGGTATTTTCACTTGAAGAAGACTTTGCTTTAGAAGAGGTATTTGATTGAGTGGTTGAATTCAGAGGAGTAACATCAACTATCTGATCTTTAGGTTTAATACTTTTATTACTACTTTTTGATCGACGATTTGAAGAGTTAGTCATAGTTTAGGGATTTATAAAATTAATTTTTATTGAATAGCAGTCAAGCTAATCATCAGGAGACCAATTATCGATAATTCCACCAATAGTTAAATCCGTTTGAACATTGGGGTCTGGGCATCCCCACCGCGCAGCGGTTCCTGTTGCTGTAAAGACCCAATTACCTTCTCGTGCACCGACAGGGTCAACAGCCACAAGTCTTTTACCTTTGTTATTACATAATATTCTTAAATGCATATGTCCTAACCCTTCCACTCTCTGTGTACAAACCAAGCGTCCCATAACTTGCATTATCTCCATTACTTTGCTCCTCCTGAGATCTGTTGTTGTGTCTCTGGATCCCAATGATCAATAATTCCAACAATAGTTAAATCACTGGGATAGGACTTACTTCCAGCAGCTTCGCGAGCGGCAGAACTTCCCACACATATAACCCAATCATCTGGTTTACATCCAACGGCATCAACCGCTACTTTTTTTGAGCTGCCGTCCAATACAACCTGTAAATGCTTATGTTCAAAGCCTGGAATACGATTGGTTGAGACAAGTGGTTTGAGAACTTTACAAATGAGCATTTAATGAGCCTCCTGAGTGACTGGATCGAGGGAAGAACCTACAACTTCTGCAGGAGCCTTTTTATCTCGATCTCGAATAGTAAGAAATGTGTGAAGTGAACCGTCATCTATTAAATCTCGATAACGAGACTTAATAGCCTCGTTAATTCTATGACAATCAGATAATGCTCTATTTCTTGCATGGGGGACACTCCCAGAATAATCAAAGCGAATAACAATAGGGATTGGTAAACTTCTCGAGATATTGAGACCAGTAAAAATTTTCACTCCTACGTCGAGATCAGGAGCTCCTTGTTCAACAGTTTCCAAATGAGCAAAATAAGTAAGATTCCTTAAATGAACTTCTTTAAAACCAATACCTACACCAATAAACCTCTCAGCATGACCTGCATCTTGGTAGCTTCCGGAATAAAAATTCTTCACATAATCAATTTGAGAAATATTATTTGAAATAAGCTTTGTAATAAATGTGACCATATTTGGATCTGTTTCTCCAGGACAAACACTTTTGACATTTTCTTGAATTTTTTTAAGAGCCTCCTCAGCATTTAGAAATTGAGTCTCTTTGTATATTTCATTTGCACAAATCCATGATTTCAAATCAACTTCATTGGTTTTGGAAGGCGTATGAACTCTTATCGCGTCTGTATCTGTATCAATACCAATTAAAAGCAAATCAACAGATGCACCACAACAAAAACTATTTTCGACTGCTTCCCTAAAATCTAATAATCGCTGTAAGCCTTCTGATGCTGCTAACTCATCATTACTCCCATGAGCAGCACATCCTTGGTGCGTAGGGTCAACAGAACTAAAATGATAGATTACTGATTTTAAATATCTTGTTGGCTCAGTTGCAGAATTCGGAGTTGACTCTCTATATCTACTATGTTCAGTTTTAATCCAACGATTAACTGTTTTTTCAATATCGAATAACGCACCAGCATGAGAACGCCTCCTAACAGAACTAAAAGGTATACGTAATGCATAAGAAATAGCATGCGCTAATCGGCCATCGGCACAAGGAGTTATATCTAAAAGATGAAAGCCACATTGATAAAGGAAAGATTGAAAAGATTTGGCATATTGACTATCTTCAGATCCCTCTATTGGATCTGAATTAAAAAATTCATTACTCGTCAGTTGGTGTGATTGAAAAACACACCATGCAAACAAGGCACTTATATCAACACTTCCAACCCACGCCTTTTCAAGTATATGCAATGGTAATTCATAACCCAATTCTGAGCGACATAAATTTTGAGCTCTTTCTACAAAATTCAAATCATTTTGAAGACTAGAGACTCTTTTTAAAAGAGGGACAATATTATCAAATCGACCTTTAACCTTTTTTTCGTATTGATTTAACTTCTGATTTTCTTGAGAATTGGTTAATGGATGATCAGTAGAGAAAGAACTAATAGTTTTTATTTCATCAGAGAAAGAATTAATAGTCTTAATTACTTCAGAATTCAAGTTCTGGTTCTCTAGGTCGACAAATCTCTTCATAGGAGCTGTAGGCCCACGAAGAGATTTCTTGGCCAAATGACGATAGGCCATCGACTATTTAACCTCTTGCTCCACCAGAAAAAGTAACCAGTTGACCATCCCTTGTATTACCACTAGAACCAGTGATTAGGAAATCTGGTTCGGGAACCTCTTGGTTTCTCTTTAATTCAGATGCTTTCATTGCACTCATTGGTCCTGGACGTGAAGGATTTCTACGCTTAGCAGAAGGACCTTCTGTTCCAGTGACATGTTCTCCTCTAGCCCAATCATCACCAGTTATATTCAATCCAGCAGATTGTCCTTCTCCTGTTATTTGTGAGGTTGGGCGTTGCTCAGCTTCTTCATTAACTATTTCGTCAACTTTATTTCTCTGAGAATTTGATGGTTTTCTATCAAAGCGAAATTGTTCAGTTCCTGTCACTTTATTTGCAGCCATATCAAAGGGTCCAGTGATTCTTGAGTTATCTTCGTAGCTCGTACCTGTGACACCTGAATTAATTTCATTTTGAATATGAGCCTGTCTAGCTGGAGATTTCACGCTGAAACTTGTCCATGCAGCTGCTTTCTCAGGTTTTTCTTGATGCGCATAACCTTCAGGAACATTTGAAACGCCACAATTATCTCTTAATTGGTCTCCTCCTACATAAGGAGTTCCGGTTAAAGGCTCACAAGCACCCTTATGAGCACCTGTCATCTTTCCACCTATGCCAGGTTGCTGGCCAGTTAATCTTGCAGCAGGAGTCCCAAGTTTCCTAGGGGTTCTAGCCTCTATCTGAGATGACGCAGAAGTATCACACCATTGATTTGCTTGATCTAAACCTACATAAGGTGTACCTGTTACAGCTTTACAAGTACCAGGTTCATCTCCTGTTACGAGTGGTGATCTACCTGTCATAGTTCCACTAACGGATTGAGTTTTATTAGTAATACTCAATCCAACTTTTGCTGGATCAGGAGCGGGCTTGCTTCCACAAAAAGTATCAAATTGTCCAGCACCCACATACTCATCTCCTGTCACATTCTTGCAACTACCAGCCTCATTACCAGTAACATTCTCTCTTCTAGAGACATCAGTACCAGTTACACCATTCCCGCGAATTGTTGTTAGTGAGCCAACCTTTTCTGCGGGCCTACCAGAAGGTAGTGGGTCAGAGCCTAAATATTGATCACCAGTTAAACCTTTATTTGATCCCGCTTCATTTCCCGTAACCAAATCTGATCTTCCTGTCATAGTTCCACTGACTTTCTGACCATCAATAGTTTGGCTATAGCCAATTTTTGAAGGTGAAGGGTTAACTCCTCCACAATAATTATTAGATTGATTAGCAGATACATATTCAGTCCCAGTGAGGTTTTTGCAGGTTCCAGGCTCATCACCAGTAACTTTCTCTGATCTGCCCACCTCGTTACCAGTAACTAAGTTTCCATGAGTAGTACTTGTAACGCCTACTTTTGCTGGCTGACTTATAGAGGTATTTGAACCATTACAGAAAGAATCAATAACTTCTGAACCCAAGTATTGAGTACCTGTTATTGAACGACAGGTACTTGCTTCATTTCCTGTGGTTTTAAGAGATCTATTTGCTTGAGTTCCTGTAACAAGTTGGCCAGTAGAAGTCTCACTCATTCCTACTTTCCAATGAGCATCAGGTGCACTAGCATTTTGCTTGGCACCATTTTTATTTGGACCACAAGGACGTGTTACTGATGTACGGGTTTTTCCAGTAGCTCCTGTTTTACTTTTTAGCTCTCTAACACGTTGAGCTATTTCTTTAGTGGTCAAATCTGGATTACCTTGACGAGCTACTGAAGCAGCAGTAGTTGGTTGCTTCCCCGCAGATTTACCGTGTTTTGATAATGCTTCTCTTCGAGCCAGCACAAAAGCTCTACTTGAATTAGTAATTGCTTTTCTTTTAACTGTTGAACGGTGATCAGTCTTTCTTTTATTTAAAGTCAAACTAATTTCAGGCTTTAAAGTTGTATTACTAGTCTCATCTAAAGCTTTTTGCTCACATTCTGGACAACAATGTTCAGCCTTGTTTGCGTCATAAGAAGGAGCGTTTTGAACCTTGTTTCTCTCAACATCAACTCGAGTTATATCTTTTGTACGATCAGCAGATTTACCTCTACGAGATAATGCCTCTCGTCTAGCGATAACAAGTTGGCGACTAGAATGAGCTACTGAACTTTTATATGACCTTGCACCTGTTGAACTTCCAGAAGTACCTGATTGATAACTACTAGTACTTAACTGAGAAGAAGAATTATTTGAATTAGCCAAAGTTTTTTTAGGCCTAACAAAAGCCGCATCAGTCCTAGTGGCCCTCGCATCGCTTGAGGAACGAACTCTATTAGGTGTTGAGCCTTTAATAGAGGCATTTTTACCACCTTGACTCAATGCCTGTCGGCGATCAAGAACTAATTGTCTACTTGTTTGTTTTGCCATATCAATCCAATGGAGAGATCGTAAAAAATAATTTTTAATTCTCTAAGGAATTATTAGCCCCGAAAGCTTTTCAGGGCTAAATTTATCAAAGCCTAAAATCTAGCGGCCTTGGAAAACCACAAAGCAAGTACCTTGACTTTGAGTATATGCGTCATATCCAACGATACGAACATGGTGGTCAGGATATGCTCTATGACAAGCTTCTAACTCACTTACTACTAGATTCAAATCCTTTTCACCGAAGAAAGGTAATTTCCAATAAGACCAATAAGTCTGCATTGAACCACTTGGATGAACATGCTCAATAACTGGGCTCCAACCCTGAGCAATGATATAAGCGATTTGATCGTAAATTTCGTCCTGGGTCATCGGCGGTAAGAAGCCGAATGTTTCCAGGGTGGCGACTGTCTGATAGTCACCTACTGTGCTCTGGAAAGGCATGGTGAACTTAGGTTAGTGAATGAATGAAAGTCGACTGAGTCATCGACTAGTGAATTTAAGAAAGTTAGAGGTAATTTTTAAAAATTACCTCTATATCTTTTTATTGAACGTCGAGTTTATCGACTGTATCGAATTCGAACTTAATCTCCTTCCATGTCTCAAGAGCAATTGCTAGCTCAGGGCTATGCTTTGCAGCTTCAAGAAGGATATCGCGACTTTCTTTTTCGATTTCTCTACCTGCATTACGTGCTTTAACACATGCTTCTAGAGCTACACGGTTCGCAGCCGCACCAGCAGCTGATCCCCATGGGTGACCATGAGTACCACCACCAAACTGGAGACATGAATCATCTCCAAAAATTGCGAGCAATGCTGGCATATGCCAAACATGAATACCACCAGATGCCACGGCAAATACACCAGGCATAGAACCCCAATCTTGATCGAAGAAGTTACCGCGAGTACGGTCTTCAGGGACAAAGGATTCACGAAGGTTATCGATATAGCCAAGAGTTGTTTGACGATCTCCTTCAAGTTTTCCAACAACTGTTCCTGTATGAAGTTGGTCTCCGCCTGATAGGCGTAAACACTTCGCAAGAACTCTGAAGTGAATACCATGCTGAGGATGACGGTCAATAACCGCATGCATAGCACGGTGGATATGAAGAAGCATGCCATTCTTACGGCACCAGTTAGCCAAGCCAGTATTGGCTGTGAAACCACCAGTAATGTAGTCATGCATGATTATAGGCATGTCAAGTTCTTTAGCAAACTCAGCACGCTCATACATCTCCTCTGGAGTAGTCGCTGTACAGTTTAGGTAATGACCTTTAACTTCACCAGTTTCCTGTTGAGCTAATTTTACTGCTTCAGCTACGAATTCAAAACGCTCTCTCCAACGCTGGAATGGCTGAGAATTAATATTCTCATCATCTTTGGTTAGGTCAAGACCGCCTCTTAGACATTCGTATACAACACGACCGTAGTTTTTTCCTGAAAGACCAAGTTTTGGCTTAATGGTACAACCAAGCAAAGGTCGACCGTATTTATTAAGACGATCACGTTCAACTACGATTCCACTAGGAGGTCCACCACAGGTTTTGATAAATGCCATTGGGAAGCGTATATCTTCAAGGCGAAGATGACGCAGGGCTTTAAAACCAAAGACGTTTCCAACTAGAGATGTTAAAACGTTAGTTATAGATCCTTCTTCAAAAAGATCTAGTGGATAGGCAATAAATGCATAGAAGGCATCCTTGTCTCCAGGGACATCTTCGATGCGGTAACAGCGGCCTTTGTAGAATTCAAGATCTACAAGTAATTCGGACCAAACTGTTGACCATGTACCTGTAGATGATTCAGCCGCAACAGCTGCTGCGACCTCTTCCTTTGGTACACCTTCCTGACCTGTGCATTTAAAACATGCAAGTAGATCAGTATCTAGGGGGACGTAATCAGGAGTGAAGTAAGTATCTCTATACTCCTTAACTCCAGCATCATACTTTTTAGCCATTGATAGCTCCTGTTAATTAGTTAGAAGGTTGAAAATTTGAAAAGTCCTCTCCTCTTAGGACTTAGTCAAAAATCAGTCCTTCTGACCCAAGAAATTACCGTTACCCAAAGCTGGCTCAACTTCACGATGAGGACGAGCAATGATGTGAGCTGCAACTAGTCCGTCACCTACACGCTCACAAGCGTCTGCGCCTGCACGAACTGCTGCGTTTACAGCACCAGTTTCTCCGCGAACCAAAACTGTTACGTAACCACCACCAACAAACTCACGACCTATCAAGCGCACTTCTGCTGCCTTGGTCATCGCGTCAGCAGCTTCAATAGCTGGTACTAATCCGCGTGTCTCGATCATGCCGAGAGCAATACCCATTGTTTCGCTAGCCATGTCCTATTTCAGTAAAGGGATGGAATGTTCAGGAGGGACAATGGCTCGCCAAAGAGCAATTAGTCAAGGGGATTTTCTAATAGCGCTGATTACAGTTCCTAGTCCCACACATAAGCTAAGCTTATCACCCTTGCTACGACAGTTGAGTAACACTGTTCGATTAATGGTTAGGACATACTCATATTGCATTGCGTAAACAAGTGCATGTAGTTATTTTTACCGACGAGACAGCTTCCTGGCTATGTCAGGGTTGGAATGTTCACCCAAAAACTGTCTCAAAATTATCTAAAAAATTCAACGACTATTGTTTTTGACTTCTTACTGTAAGACTATATACATCTAGTTAAATTATTCGATTTGAAAAAGCCACTAATAACAATAGCTAGTGGTAATCCCAAGAAGGTTGCCGAGATAGAAGCAATGCTTGGGCCGCTCCCAATTGAAGTTAAAAAACAACCTAGCTCACTGGATGTTGAAGAAACCGGAAAAACATACCTGGACAATGCAATATTGAAGGCAAAAGCAGCAGCATCATTAACAAACAGTTGGACTATTGCAGATGATTCTGGACTTGAAATTGATTCGCTTGGAAATGCTCCAGGTATCTTTTCTGCGCGACTTGCAGACACAAATGAAAAAAAAATAGAGAAGATTCTTACTGCTCTGGGAGACAGTCCTTACAGAAGTGCAAAAGTATGCAGCGTAATGGTGCTCTGCACCAACAGTGGAGAAATAATCAAAAGTACAATAGGGATTTGCTGGGGTGAAATTTTAAAAAAGCCTGCTTATCCAAATGGTGAATTTGAATCATTATTTTGGGTTCGTGAGACTAATTGCACTTACGGAGAACTAAATAATGCACAATTATCAAAACATGGAAGTAGAGGTAAAGCAGCTAGAGAATTAGCCCCTTACCTTTTAAAAGCTATAGGAATTCAAAAATAATTAATTTCTATTTATGTAATCGATAGATCTCATCGCCGCTGCAGCAGCCTCCTCAACATCGCCTTCTTTGCCCGCTAAAGTCAATCTTCCAAAAGCACCAACTCCTTTCACATCAACGATTGTGATGTTTGACGCCTTCTCTGCCTCATTTGCAGCCATCAAAACATATCCCGCTGGTTCAGTCTCAAGAATGAACATACTCATGCCAGATTGAATCATTGAGCCGCGTCTATTTTGACGATTGATCAAAACAGCATGATCCGGAGTAATAGAACGAATAACTTCAGTCCAAGTAACTTGGGGATTAGTTCTTCTATCAATTGTGCTTCCTATGGCATCTAAGACGACATCTCCTGAATGTAGAACTGTGCTTTGATCTCGGTGATAAAGAGCAAGTGATCCAAATGCCCTTTCAACGATCATTTGACCTAATCGAACATTGCTGGCTTTTAGTGCAATATCTGTAACCCTGTGCACAGCCATTCCAGGCGAAACCTCCATCCAAAGACAAGCATCACCAGGTATGGGTAAAAATCCTGAACTTGCAGTTCCCATATAAGCCGCAAGTTGAGGTTGCAAAGAATCTAGAAATACATATGTTCTTAATTCAATTTGCTTCACATGACTTGCTTGACGAGCAACTAAAGATTTTTCCGAGTCAGTCGTTATTACTCTTTTTGGGTCGTCAGAAAGATATTCATTTACTTCTGCACCAGTAACTCTCTGGCTACCACCAAGTCGCCTTTCATTATTTTCAAATGTGGCGAATCTTGTCATGGGCGGGATACTACCTCAAAGATCGTCTTTTTAGCTAGCAATTTAGGCTTGCATGCTGAATTTAAGCCGATAAATTCAATATATATTGATCTGATTTAAGGATGTCTGCACCTCAGCCAAAGGAATCAAAAAGCAATAAGTCAAGCACTGAGATCAATCCAGAGCAAGCGCTTGGTTTAGTCTCATTAGGCCTTATGCAGAAATTATCTGATAAGGGTATTACCGATTTGAATTGGTTAAAAGAAGACGAAAAATGTGATACTTATGAGCTACGTCAAAGACTTGAACTAACTTCTTTAGCTATTGAGACAGGGGCTCCGCTTAGCACTGCAGAAGTATCAAAACTTTTAGGCGTCAGGCCAGGCTCTTCAAAAGTTGAGAGAGGTGGTCTCATTGCTAAGAAGATATCAAGAAATGTTTGGAGATTAATCAAATCAAGCCAAGAAAATTCTCATTGGCGTAATTAGAAGGACAAAATTTAGGCTTTATAATGAGCCTTAGCATCATAAAGAGTTTCTTCATTAATTTCTCGACATCCCGCTTGGCGGGCATAATTCTCTGTATTTCTTCTTACTTTACCTCTAACGAAAAATGGGATTTTCGAAAGTTCTCTCTCACCTTCATTTGTCCATATAGGTTCCGCAGTTGAAGTTGTTGAGTCACTTGAAATTTTAGTTTTAACTTCTTGATTAACATTTTGATTTCCTTTTCCACCTAAATGGCCTAGATGACTTTGATGACCGTCAACAAATTCAAAGTCATGCTTAAACATTCCAATTAAATGTTCCTCAAGTCCCATCATCAGGGGATGGACCCAGTCATCAAAAATTACATTTGCTCCCTCCCATCCCATTTGAGGACTATATCTAGCAGGGACATCCTGAACATGCATTGGTGTGCTGATTACTGCACATGGTATGCCAAGTCTTTTTGCACTATGTCGCTCCATTTGCGTACCAAGAACTAATTCTGGAGACGTTTCTTTTATTGCTTCTTCTACTTCTAAATAGTCATTTGTTATTAATGCCTCTAAGCCAAGCGCCTTAGCGGCTGGACGAACTTTTCTAGCCATTTCACGGCTATAAGTTCCTAGGCCAACAACTTTAAAGCCAAGCTCCTCGTTAGCGATTCTGGCAGCAGCAAGAGCGTGTGTTCCGTCTCCAAAAATAAAGACTCTTTTCCCTGTTAGGTAATTCGAATCTACTGAATTCGAATACCAAGTTAATTTTGAATTATTAGATTCGTTTACTGATTGTGGGATTTCCATCCCTAAAACTTCGTGTAATTCTCTAAGAAAATCCTGAGTAGCCCCAACCCCAAGAGGAACTGTTGTGGTAAAAGGAATATTTAAATTTCTTTCAAGCCAAATACAAGTTGATTCCGCTATCTCTGGATAAAGGCAGACATTCACATCTGCATCTGGTATTCGAATTATGTCTGCAGGTGACGCTCCCAAAGGAGCCACAACATTAATGTCTATACCGTGCTGACCAAGTAATTTTTGTATTTCCAAAATATCATCACGACATCTAAATCCAAGCAAAGTTGGACCAAGAAGATTTACTCTCGGTCTTCTTTTTTCTTCCTGCCAACTTTGTTTTGATTCTTCCGAATGGTCTTTGAGTAAATTTCTTACTATTTGATAAAAAGTCTCAGAGCCACCCCAGTTTTCCTTTTTGCTATAGGCAGGTAACTCTAGACTGACAATTGGTATATTAAACCCCATCCCTTTAGCAAGTGAACCAGGCTGATCTTGAATTAATTCTGCTGTACAGCTTTCTCCAACTAAAAGAGCCTCTGGATTAAACCTATCGACAGCTTCTTTTAAATGTCCTTTTACAAGTTCTGCAGTATCACCGCCTAAATCTCTAGCTTGAAAAGTTGTATAAGTTACAGGTGGTCTACTACCACGACGTTCAATCATCGTGAAAAGGAGGTCAGCGTAGGTATCTCCTTGAGGAGCGTGTAAAACATAATGTAATTTTTTCATAGACGTAGCTATTCTCATCGCACCAATATGAGGAGGTCCTTCGTATGTCCAGAGAGTTAATTCCATGAAATTAATTTGATGTAAAAGTTTTAGGATTTAGAATGTCATGCCTGCGAAGTGGCCTTGAGAACAATTCTGCTAGATCAGATGCCTGATCAATCCCATGTATCGGGCTGAAAACCATTTCAATTGACCATTTTGTCGATATCCCCTCTGCTTCGAGTGGATTAGCAAGCCCCATTCCACAAACAACTAGATCTGGCGAACTATCTCTTACTCTGTCTAATTGCTTCTCTACGTGCTGTCCCTCAACAATACGACAATCGGGTGGTAGTAAATCTATTTCTGCTTTCATCAAATCTCTATTTAAGTAAGGCGTTCCTATTTCAATAATCTCCATTCCACACTCGTTACTTAAAAATCTGGCAAGAGGTATTTCTAATTGAGATTCGGGCAAAAGAAAAAGTTTCTTTCCAGAAAGTTTCTCTACATGAGGAGCCAAAGCTTGCTTTGCCCTTGAAATTAAGGGATTTAATATTGAATCAACTAGAGATTTCTCTATTCCAAATGAATTCGCAGCGGCCTGAATCCACAAGGTACTTCCAGTAACACCCAATGGAAAGGGAGCTTCAATTATTTCAGCACCTTTATTTTTTAATTCTCTTGCCGTATCAGTTAAGTAAGGTTGAGTAAGAAGGACTTTGGTTTCAGGACCAATAGAAGGTAATTCAGTTGACTGCCTAGGTGGAAAACTTTCAACATTTTCTATTCCTAATCGATTAAAAATACTTGTAAGCCGATCTTCTACAGCATTTGCAAGAGTACCCACTAAAAGTAATTTTTTTTGATCGCTCGTAGGCATTAATGGAATCAATGCCTTTAAAGCTCCATCTTCGCCTTGAGTGAAAGTTGTTTCAATTCCACTACCCGAATAATTTAGAACTGTTACTTGACCTTTAAGTTCTATATTCAGGTTTTCGGCAACTCTTGAAAGATCTATTTTTATAACTTCGCTTGGGCATGATCCAACTAGGAAAAGGGTTTTAATTTCCGGACGTCTTGATAAAAGATTTTTAACTACTCTATTTAACTCGTCATGAGCATCAGCTAACCCTGCCAAGTCTCTTTCTTCCAAAATGGCTGTGCCAAAACGCGGCTCAGCAAAAATCATTACACCAGCTGCACTTTGAATTAAATGGGCACAGGTTCTAGAACCTACAACTAGAAAGAAAGCATCAGGCATTCTCCTGTGGAGCCAAACAATTGATGTCAGGCCGCAAAAAACCTCTCTTGGACCAGATTCCTTAAGGAGCGTTGCACCGCTCATAGAAATAATTTAATACATGTATATATTCAAATTGCATCCAAAAAGGGTAAACCGTCAACAAACACATAATCTCTTTCGCATTTAGTTACTTTTTAGCCACCTAATGTCTGGCTACGGTGACTTTTGCTTTCCCAACAGTTGCCAACCTCAAGCATCTACATGGCATTTAATAGGCAATTTGTTACTCATAAAGCAAGGCGTAGGCATGAGTAAATATACGCATCTACGGCAAAAAGATTGTATATGTTTTGGTTCGAAGAAATATATTTAATGTTAAATGTATCGAATTCGATAAACATTTCCTAAAGAGATATTTGACTGCAAGAATATAAACAAGGACTTCCGAAAAAAAAAGATTAATGACTTCGACAATAACTCGTAAGGAGGACGGTGAAGGTAGCGTTCAGGTAAAACAAGACCCAAAAGCACAAATCCAGGAAGGAGCCCTTGTTATTGCTGTATACGGCAAAGGAGGTATTGGAAAATCAACTACTTCTTCGAATTTATCAGCTGCATTTTCAAAACTTGGTAAGAAAGTACTTCAAATTGGTTGTGATCCAAAGCATGACAGCACTTTTACCCTTACGCACAAGATGGTGCCAACCGTCATAGATATACTTGAAGAAGTAGATTTTCATAGCGAAGAGCTAAGACCTGAAGACTTTATGTTTAAAGGTTTCAATGGTGTCATGTGCGTTGAGAGTGGTGGACCTCCAGCGGGGACAGGATGTGGTGGCTATGTCACAGGTCAAACGGTCAAACTATTAAAAGAGCATCATCTTTTAGAAGATACTGATGTTGTCATATTTGATGTTCTTGGTGACGTTGTATGCGGTGGTTTCGCAGCTCCATTGCAACATGCAAATTATTGTCTAATTGTTACCGCAAATGATTTTGATTCTATTTTTGCAATGAATCGCATCGTTGCAGCAATAAACGCGAAAGCAAAAAATTACAAAGTTCGTCTAGGAGGTGTAATAGCAAACCGCTCTGCTGAATTAGATCAGATTGAGAAATTCAATGAAAAAACAGGTCTCAAGACCATGGCTCATTTTCGTAACGTAGATGCAATACGCAGGTCAAGGCTTAAAAAGTGCACAATTTTTGAGATGGATTCAGAAGAAGAAGGCGTAGTGGAAGTACAAAATGAATATCTTTCTTTGGCCCAGAAAATGATAGATAACGTTGAACCATTAGAGGCAGAACCTTTGAAAGACCGTGAAATATTTGATCTGCTTGGATTTGACTAAATAACTAATTGAGAGTTTATTTAAGACCAACTAATTGCAGAGATAACTCCCAAACCTTTTTAGAAGTCACAGGATCAGTGACTCTATCGGACAATTCTTGTGAAAATTGTTGTCTGTCTTTGCGTTGTCTATTACCCCAACTCCAATGGACACCAGATATAGCAAATTTAGGGTCAGAAACGACTTGGGCTACCCTGTCACCAGCCAGCGCTTCACTTACAAAACCTCCCGTTATTAATTTCTGAAACCATGGAAACAACCACTGAAAAAGTTTAGGAGTGTTTCTAAATAATCTGGTATTAGCGACACATCCTGGATATAGAGAGCTAAAAAGAATTGGAGAAGAATTAAATCGTCTATGTAATTCTTGAGTTGTAATCATATTGCATAACTTACTGTCTTTATAGGCTTTTCCTGGTTTAAAACGTTTACCACTAGCCATTGAAATGGGGTCACAAAAACCTTCTTCAAAACCAGATAAATCCCCCAGATCAGCAGGAGCTGGTATTGGAATTTTCCCGCCAAGTTCTTTATTATTAGCAGTTACAGTGCCCAAAATAACTACCCTGGATGGTTCCACTCCCCAAGATCTCCCCTTCCAGACTGGTCTTGAAGACTTACTAAGACTTTCCAAAAGCAACTGAATTAATAAAAAATGCCCAAAATGATTTGTTGCCATTGATATTTCATATCCCTGTGGAGATCTCAAAGGTTTTTTTAATCGAGGAAGATAGACAGCCGCATTGCAAACTAAAGCATCCAATGGCTGTTCCAATTCTTCTAGAAGACGTTTAGCTCCATTTCTTACGCTAACCAAGTCGCCAAGATCAATTTGTATATGTTTAAGT
Organism: Prochlorococcus sp. AG-402-A21; assembly: GCA_003279655.1. Classification (GTDB taxonomy): domain Bacteria; phylum Cyanobacteriota; class Cyanobacteriia; order PCC-6307; family Cyanobiaceae; genus Prochlorococcus_B. The sequence goes on from QCHI01000008.1 coordinate 21,223, forward strand.
TGTCTTGGTCGATTAATTGGTAAGCCAAGGGCTGAGGCAGAAGCTTCAGCTCTCAAAGAAGATCTATTCGCAGTAATAACTCTCCACCCCCTTTCTACCAAAGACTTTGTTGCATACAACCCAACTCCTGATGTTGTCCCAGTAATTAAAACAGTGCCTGGTGCCGCTTGAACTAGAGCCATCTTCTTAAGAAAAAAACTATTTTTAATCAATTTTCAAAGACAAATCTAAACCTAGAAAAGCAAAGTTAATCATCGCCAGATAACTCTGACACTATTTGGAGTAATCCACTGGTCTTGTTCCTTAAGAAAACTTTGTTCTCCACCATTAGTAAACATCTCATCAAAACGTAGTCTTAACTTGGTAAGTCTTTTCGATTCTTTTTCTAATAGATATGACAACTCTAGATTTCTAGTCACTCGTTGATGAGATGCCAGTCCTAAGTTAACAAGACTGGTACTAAAAACAATTAATAATCCAAACTTCAAAATTAATCCAACATAACTATATAAAAGTTCTCGCCTAACTTCTTCTTTCTGAAATTCAGAAACTTGAGTAAAAGTATTGATTTTTTTTATTGCAGAAGGATTGCTATTAATAACTTTTTTTGATCGCTTCCTTCTTAATGGCTCTTCAATTCGTTGAGGTTGTCCCACAATTAAATAAAAATGTCCCAATTTTATTCATGTTAACTTAATTAATAAGGGAATCAATTGCTTAAAATCTTGCAAAACATATTTCAGTTCAAAAAGAATATAAAAAACTAAAGACTTTAATAAATCAAATAAATCTTTTTATATCATGCCTCTAATCAAAGTAAAAAAATTGCTTTAACTATTATTAGATTATAAGTTTATGATATTTATCCTTAAAAGTTTTTATGTCAAATAACTAAAAATTAAAATGACCCATCTAGAAAAAGTCCTTTATTTAAATCCTCTTGAATTAAGTGGGCCTGAACAAATGGCAATTGATCTCTTCCTGCTAGAGAAGTCATTTACTGATCACGATTTTAATATGGCAATACGTTTTTACACTTGGAAAGGAGACTGGTTATCGATTGGAAAAAATCAAAAAGAACTGCCAAAAGCATGGATTGAACTTTTAAAAAATGAACAGTTAAAAATTGTAAGAAGACCTAGTGGAGGGAAAGCTGTTCTTCATAGCAGAGGACTCACTTACGCTCTAATATGGAAATATCCACCAAGGAATAAAAAGGAATCATATTTAAAGACAACTCAATGGCTCAAAGATGGTTTTAAAAAAGCTGGGGTGGATCTATTTTTTGGGAATCAATCTGTAAATATATCTAACAGTAATTGTTTTTCTACTGCAACATTAGCTGACTTAATTGATAAAGATAAAAACAAGCATATTGGAAGCGCTCAGTACTGGAAAAATGGACACTTACTTCAGCATGGAGAGATCTTAATGGAACCATCAAAAAAGTTATGGAAAAAAGTTTTCAATGCAGATCCACCAAAGATAAAAAATGGAATCAAAGAAAAAGATAAAGTTATAAGTTTCCTAAAAGAATCGTTATTTAAAACATGGCCCAATCTAGAGTTATCTAATTATAAATTAAACGAAAAAGACAAAGAGATAATAAAACGTTTATCTATGGATGAATTTAGCAAAGTCAATTATTATTGATCTTCTTCTAAATCACTCGAAACCATTGATTCCGCAATATTAAATAAATTTAATCCTAGTGGATAAATATTATCTTTTCTTGCAATTCTAATTAATTGGTCAGGAAGATTTAACCCAATTTTTTTAAGTACTGCTTTCCCTATGTCAACTCTATCCAAAGTTCCAATTGGAAGGCCAGAAACTGATAGAACAAGAAGTCTTCCATCTTTGGTTTTTTCTATTTTTATTATTGCTTTCCATAATGATTCTTTTTCACTAATTGATGGCAATTCATTTATTGGGAATGAAAACTCATAGAGAAACTTTTTATCCCAGTTTTGCACAGAAATATTCTTCAAGATTTTTTCATCAACATAGCCTACCCATCTACCCTCTCTAGTCAAAAGGATCCATTGTTCATTAAAGATATTATCTTTATTCAATGTATTATATTTAGATAAAACTTTCACAGGTAAATCATCCTCTAGGACCCTGTATGAACGACTGCAAACCTGGTTTACGTATGACTTAGACAACACCTTTTGTATTTGAATAATTTGGCTCTGTGATTTAGATGAAGAAAATATAAATAAACCAATAATAAAAAAGCAAATAGCGATGTATAAGTTACCCCTAATGAAACTTAAAACGCCAATAAAAATAGCAAGAAAAGAAATTAATCTTGCTGAAGCTATAGCCACTTTAATCCCTGCTCTTTTACTACCTGTAAAGTACCAAATTAATGATTTTAATATTACGCCCCCATCAAGAGGAATTATTGGAAGCAAATTAAATGCCCCAATCAGAAAATTGAGACTACCAACCTGTTTAAATAAATTAGAGAGAATAAAATTTGTTACTGATAAATTATTACTTAATAAAATCATTAATAAAGCTAATAAAAGACTAACAAAGGGACCTGAGATTGCGATTTTCAAACTTCCTTTTGAAGTCGGACATTCCTTTTCAAGGTTTGCCATGCCTCCAAGAAAAAAAAGTGTTATGTCTCTAACTTTTATACCTTCTCCCATTGCAACAAAAGAATGAGCCAATTCATGCAATAAAACAGATAAAAACAAAAGAGAAGAGGTAAAGGCACCAATCACCCATCCATTCCAAATAGAAGCTTGACCATCCAAAAGCGTCTCGAACTGATCTCTGGCTGACAAAGTAAAATATAAAAAGACCAAAAACCAACTTGGATGTATCCTCAAAGGGATGCCTTTGATTTTCATAACTTCCCAACTACCCAAACTTAAATTCCTCCAAGCTCTCAATAAAATCTATTTCAATTAATCCTAATAAAAGTTCTGGCAATGATCAGAAAATCTACTTCTAAGAAGTCAACAGCTATAAAAATTTGTGGGCTGACAAAGATTTCGCAAGCACGATCCATAGCAGAATTCAAAATCAATGCTATTGGAGTTATTGGCGTTAAAAATTCACCTCGTTTTGTACCAGAAGAAGAATGTATAAAGATTTTTAATGAAATAGAAAAAGTTTCTTCAAGTATTGAAAAAGTATTAGTAATCGCAAATGAAAAGTTAGAGGAGGTAAAATATATAAACAATAGATCAAATCCACCGTCAGTAATCCAATTACATGGCGATGAATCAGTTGATTTTTGTCGTGAATTAAAGAATGAATTTCCAACAATTAAATTATGGAAGGCCTTCAGGTTAAAATCTATTAATGATTTAGAAAATATAAGTCATTACGAGAACAATATAGATGCTATTCTCATAGATGCATGGGATGATAAGTCACTAGGTGGAACAGGGAATAGGGTCCCAATAGAATTACTAATTAATAAAACTTTTAAAGTTCCTTGGATCTTAGCTGGTGGAATATATGCTGGAATAATTCCTGAAATTTTTTCTAAACTTAGACCTGATGGGATTGATGCTTCTAGTCGACTAGAGATATCTCCAGGTATTAAAGATATTAAGAAAGTTGAATCTCTTGTTCGCCAAATAAGGGGACAAAATTAATCAAGGAGACTAATTATAGTTTCTCTAAGATTAAAATGCTCCTGCAGAAGGCATCAGCGTGACATCCTCAATAATTTGATTAGTTGGTTGACAAGCAAGATGTAAAAGTTCAAATGCAACTTGATCAACTGAAAGCATCGAATCTCTATCAAATTGCATTCCAACGGTATCAGAATCCCAAAGAGATGAATTTACTGATCCAAGAGTAAGTGTGCATGCTCGTATGAAATTCTTACGTTCTTCTTCTGCTAAGCATTTGGTAAAACTTGCTAAAGCCGCTTTGGAAACACAATAGGCTCCCCATTGTGGAAAAACATTTCTAGAAGCATGACTACTAACGTTGATAACTAGTCCTCCTTTTTTTCTCATTAAAGGAACCACCTCAGAACAAATCTGAAAGATACTGGTGAGATTCATTTGCATGATCCATTCCCATTTTTCAAGTGGCATTGATAAAAGATCTCCAGTCCAAGCAACTCCAGCATTGTTTATTAGAACTGAGGGAACCAAACCATTTTTCATTAATTCAACTATTCCCTTAGATATATTTTTAGGATTACTAAGATCAATAGATTTGTAGAAGACTTTAATATTCTTATTATCAATTTCTTCACTAAGTTTTTCTAGATCATCTTCAGATCTGGCTAAAAGCAGTAAATCCCATCCTGAATTCGCAAAAGCTTTAGCAGTTGCTCTCCCGATTCCTCTAGAAGCACCTGTAATTAATACTGTTGACAAGAAAGTTAAAAGCAAACATTCAAACTTTAAACTGAAATTTCACTTTCGATAGACTGAGTTTCCAAATATTTTCCCATTTTTCTAAATTTGGAATATCTATTGTCTCTCAGTTCATCAGGGGATAAAGCCAATAATTCGGATAAATGCTTCTCAAGTGCATTTTTTAAAGTATCTCCTGCCTGAAGCGGGGCCCAATTATTTCCCCCAGAAGGCTCTTTAAGTACCTCGTCAACAATTCCCAACTTCATAAGGTCAGGTCCAGTGATTTTCAATGATGATGCTGCTTCAGGAGCCTTGCCAGCATCCCTCCATAAAATCGAAGCACACGCTTCGGGGCTTGCAACTGTATAAACACTATGTTCAAACATGAGCAACCTGTCTGCAACACCAATACCCAGAGCGCCACCAGAGCCACCTTCTCCAATTACAGTTGCAATTATGGGAACTTTAAGTCTAAACATTTCACGTAAATTCACTGCAATTGCTTCTCCCTGGCCTTGCTCTTCTGCTATGAGCCCTGCATAAGCTCCAGGAGTATCTATAAAAGAGATTATTGGTAGACCGAAGCGATCAGCATGATCCATTAGCCTCAAAGCCTTTCTGTACCCTCCTGGTTTTGCCATGCCAAAGTTTCTTGCAACATTCTCTTTTGTATCTCTACCTTTTTGCTGTCCAATTAGAAGGACAGATTTTTCACCTATTCGAGCTAACCCCCCTATGAGAGCTTGATCATCAGTTCCGTTCCTGTCTCCGTGCAATTCAACCCAATCATCACAAAACATCTGAATGTAATCAAGCGTGCTAGGCCTTTGAGGGTGTCTAGCTACTTGAATCTTTTGAGCGGGTGTGAGTGCATTAAATATTTCTTCTCGCCTTCTTGCAGCGAGTGTCTCTAATTGAAGAAGTTGTTGACTTACATCAACCTCTGAATCTCTTGCTAATTCTCTGATTTGATCAATCTGATTCTCTAATTCAACGAGAGGTTTTTCGAATTCGAGGAGAAAACGTCTAGCCATAAAAAAAATTAACCAAATGATCAGACGGTTAATGTCTGAATATTTGATTTCAAACCAACAGCAGAAAACCCATGCCTTTCAGAAGCCTTGCCGATAAAATCCATCTTTTCCAACGTAATATTATTCCTTCCCCAACTGAAATTGGTATGACAATTCTCAAATTCAAGAAGCATTGCCTCAGCAAAACAGGCAAACATTTCTCTTTTAGGATTTTCCATCTCAGCCAATTCCATCATGCTCCAACCAATATCTTTAAAAAATTGAACTATTCCACCTTTTAAAACATGTATCCCAGGGCCTGAAAACTTCTCACCTAAATTCTTAGGGTATCCACCATCAATCATTAAGCAGGGTCTTTTAATTCTTGATGGATCAATTTCCAAGGTTTTGGGCATGCTTGCAACCCAGATAACAATATCCGCCTCAGGCAAAGCCTCATCAAGACTAAGAATCCTCCCCCCTCCAAGTTGAGATTGAAGTTCAATTAAAGGTTTTTGCTGTCTAGCTACCAATAGCAGTTCAGAAACACCAGTTCGATTAGTAAGCCACCTACAAACAGCGCTTCCAATGTCACCAGTTGCCCCCACAATAGCTACTTTTGATTTGCTCAAATCAATCCCTATTCGAGGTGCATTTTGCTCCAACTGTCTACAAATCACCCAAGCCGTATGAGTATTACCAGTAGTAAATCTTTGCCAATCAAGAGTCGTATTTCTAACTTGTTGATTTTGAAGCAAATTAAAATTCTCAAAAATAATTGAGGTGAATCCACCTAAAGCGGTGATGCTAATCCCTTTCTTTTGAGCTAACTCCATTGCATTCAGAACTTTTCTTCTTGCTGTTTTGAAGCGACTTAGCATCTCAGGAACAAAACATGAGTCTATATAAGCTCCCTCAATAGTCTTTCCAATCGCACTTACAACCTTTACATGCTCTACCAACTGAGGAGGAGCAGTGCACCATACATCCAAATCTCCTTCAGCAATATGGTCATACCCCAAGCCCAATGCCTTTCGCTTGGCATCTTCAAAACTTGTTGAATGTCCAATTAGACCAAACATTTGGCACCAAGCGAGATCAAAATTGAAACTAAATATTTACCCAAGATTGAAGGTTAGACCACCAAGGTCACAAAAATAAGAATTCCTCAAGAACTTTAAGTTCTTGAGGAAAAGCTGAAGATAAAAAAATATAAAATAAAAATCTTTAAATCACTGCTGCGAGAGCCATTCTTGCAATTTCTCTGTTGTCTAGACCTATTTCCATAAGGGAATCTTGATAAGCAATCATAAATTCCTCCATCAACTCTTCCTTATCCATATGAAGAACCTCAGCATCGTTAGACACTTCATCAAGCATAGATTTTATAAGAGGCAAATTATCTTTATTAGCTTTCATCAGATCATTCTTAACCTTATCAAGATTCGCCTTGAGCCACTCTTGACCATAATTCAAGTGCAAATATTCATCTTGAACAACACCCTCTGTAATTCTTTTAGCAAAGGGATCAGCAACACGTATGTAAACGTGATAAGCAGATATTGCAAAAGATTCAATCAAAATACATTGAATTAGAAGACAAGTTGTTGTATCTCCAGCTTTAAAAGCATCTAAAAAATTATTATGGAGTTTTGAGAAGAATGTCTTCGCAAAAGGCATATCTGGTTTTACAGCAAGATTTCTACCACAAGCACAAAAACCATTCATGTGCTTTTTCTCCATCTTGCCTAGCCTAACAAGTTCTTCTGCATGCTCGGGAATTAACTTAGCGAGATCAAGAAAATTGGAATAGGCCTCTTGCTCACCTTCAATCACAACTGCGTTAATTCTGCTATAAGCATCTTTATAAGATTCAGAGGTGAAATCTGGAAGAGAGTGAGAACTTAACTCTTCTTTTTCTACGGTTAAATTGTTGGATGCAAAAGCTTGCATAGATCTATTAGAAATTTATCAATCTGAGTGATCTTACAGAATAAATTCCAAAATGGTAGTTCAGTTACCACATCTTAACTGCCAGAAACAGGTCTTTCTGACATAATTGGCGGCCAATCACTCTCCAAAAGACTTATAAACAGGGACTTCCAATGATCTATTAGTGCATTTTCTAAAGCGGCACCCAATTCAGAATTTGAAGAACTTGCATCCCCAATAACTCCAGATGAGCTCAAATCTTCTGTCAGCCATGCACACGGTGATGCACCTTCAAGGCTCCACCCTTTTGGAGTAGTAACTATTTCATGATCTACATGCTTTTTTTCTAAGTAAGAATCATTTCTTACCAAATCTCCAGCCATATACAACATAAGACTTGTTTCTGCTAATGCCGCATGAAGCCCCTCCTCAACCTCTTTTTCAGGCAAAAGTTGATCCAACCCTGGAACACCACTCCAAAGGAAACAAGGCAATACCGCTAGGGAAGGACATTGGACCCTCAGTTGCCTTGAAACAGCTTGGAGCAGACCAATTTGTCCACCATGAGCATTAAAAAAAACTAATCTATTAAATCCCATAGAGGCTATTTGCTGGCCAATATCAGTAACCATTGAAAGCAAAACATCAGCTGATAAGGATAAAGTTCCTGGAAAAGCTTGATGTTCAGGAGAAAAACCAATTGATTGAGGTGGCATCATCCATATCGGCATATTTTCTGGCAAGTTTTCAAGAGCCTTGATTAAAATATTTTCAGCAAAAAAAGTATCAGTAATTAAAGGTAAATGCGGTCCATGTTGTTCACATGCACCAAAAGGCCAAACCAATGTAGATCCTTTCTCTGAAGCGGCTTTAGAGGCCTCAGGCCAGGTCAAATGCTCAAATCGGCGAGTTTGAAAAATGATAGAAATCTCCTAATAATTAAAAAACAACTTACCCTTGACTGTAAGAATGTTTCACTTACTACAAAGGGTATTATGGCCGGGTCAGATCCTCAGCCTAAAAAAGCAACTCCCCCAAGGCCGGCAATAAATGCACCGCGCAAGCCATTGCAAGTTATGCATATTAGTCGAAAGACCGAGGAAGAAATAGTCAATGAAGGATCACCCGAGAAAGAATTCTTTGACCAAACTAAAGATAAAAGATTTGATGAAAAAGTTCTAGCTGAAAAAGAGATTTCAAAATTAAAGAAAGCACCTGAACAGAAAAAATTAATCCAGGAAAACTCTAGCGATAGTTTCCAGGCAACGTCGATGGAAGATCTTCTCAGATCTGAAAATAATTCTGATTATAAAAAAAATATTGAAGCTTTTGATGATCAAAAAAGTAGAACAGTTGATGAGTTTGATTTTGATGAAGACGAATTCTTAGCAGCCTTAGAAGAGAATCAACCAATCGGTACAACTGGAGAAATTGCAAAAGGTTCAGTTATCGCAGTTGAAAGTGATGGTATTTACGTAGATATAGGTGGAAAAGCTCCCGGATTCATGCCAAAAAATGAATGTGGTCTAGGTGTAATCACAAATTTAAAAGAACGTTTCCCAAAAGGATTACAAGTCGAAGTTCTTGTTACTAGAGAACAAAATGCAGATGGGATGGTAACAATCAGTTGCAGGGCTTTAGAACTAAGAAAAAGCTGGGACAAAGTTCAAAATCTTGCAAAAGAAGGAAAAGTTATTCGAGTTAAAATAAATGGTTTTAATCGAGGGGGAGTTACTTGTGACTTCGAAGGTTTGAGGGGTTTTATTCCTAGATCTCAACTTGAAGATGGAGAGAATCATCAATCTCTTGTTTCAAAGACAATCAACACCGCTTTTTTAGAGGTAAACCCAGAGAGACGAAAACTTGTTCTCTCCGAAAAAAAAGCCGCGATCGCTTCAAGATTTGCAGAATTAGAAATTGGACAATTAATCGAGGGTGAAATCTTAACCATAAAACCTTATGGATTTTTTGTTGACTTGAAGGGCGTCAGTGGATTGTTGCATCATTCAATGGTAACCAACGGAAGCATGAGAAGCCTTAGAGAAGTTTTTCAAACAGGTGAATCCATCAAAGCTTTGATAACTGATTTAGATCCTTCTCGAGGACGAATTGGATTAAATACAGCTCTTTTAGAGGGCCCTCCAGGAGAACTTATTACTGATAAATCAAAAGTTATGGAAGAGGCAGATGAGCGAGCAATTAAAGCGCGAAATAGTTTAAATAAAGAAAAAGTTGATCCTCAAAAGGAAGAGAAAGATATCAACTTACCCTCATAACTTTACATTGAAGAAAAAAAATTGTGATTGCTTCAAAAAAATCTGATTTTAAAAAAACAGACTGGGAAATAGACTTTTATTCCCGCCCAATAATTGATGAAAATGGAAAAAAAAGATGGGAATTATTAATTACGACTACAAATAATTTTAAAGATACGAAAACATTTAGATGGGAAAAGATTTGTCCAGCATCAAATGTTAATTCTATTTGGTTAAAAGATGCATTAGACGAAGCTATTAATGAAGCTTCTTCCCAAGGCTGGGATAAACCATCCGTTATTCGTTGTTGGAGATCCTCTATGAAAACAATGATAAAACGTGCAGCAGATCAAATAGGAATTGAACTTATCTCTAGCAGAAGAACATATTCATTATTTGAGTGGCTTATTGATAGAGAAAAGAGTTTTTATCCTCAGCAAAAAGGATATACAGGTGTTAATCTTGCTCCTCCTTCAAACCCAATTACGAACCCAGCCATTCCTTTACCAGAGGAAGTAAGAGGTGACTCCTGGAGCTTTGCCTCTCTATCTCTAAAGACACTTAGAGAGGCTGATGAATGGGAAATAGAGTTTTCCAATTTAATTCCCATAAAAGATTCAATTGATCAAAATATTTCTATTCCAGGCCTTAGGCTTTTTAGTCCACAAAGATCATTAGCACTTGCAGCTTGGCTCGGAGGTCTTGAACCAGCAAAGCTTTTAATAGAAGGGACCCAAATAATTTTAGAAGCAGGGCAAGCTGATAGATGGTTGGTAACTGATGTTGAGGAAGAAGCAAAAAAAGCTATTGAAAATAATTTTTTAAATACCAAACTAAATGCAGATGGACTTCAATTTATTTCAGTTCAAAAAAGTCCTGAAGAAAATTCTCTAGATGGGTTTTGGATGTTAAAGGATATTGGAGATATTTAATAATTTTCTCTAACAACATAGTTCAATTAGATTTATCATCTTAAATAGATAATAATAATAAAAATGAGGTTATTAACCTATAAGGATCTTAAATTTTTTCAATCTGATCTATTAAAAGAAAATAATTTCATACATGCATTTTTCACCAAAACATCTAACAATGAAGAGCCGATAGAATTACAAAAGCAACTAAATCTATTTTCCAATATTCATTATGCACATCAAGTACATAGTGATAAAGTAATTCAAGTAAATAATATATTAAATCTAAAGCCTAAAATTGCGGACTCTTTAATAACGAAAGAGCAATACCAAAGCTTATGGATATACACAGCAGATTGTATTCCTATACTAATTGCTGATACAAAGACAAGAAATATCGCAGCTTGTCATTCTGGATTAAAAGGTATTAAGAAACAAATCATCGCAAAGACATTAAAAAGATTAGAAGGAATCGGATCTAAGAAAAATAATTTAATTATTGCTATAGGACCTTCTATCAAAGGAGATAAATATCAAGTCGAGAAAAAAGATGTTGAAGATTTAATTATTCAACTTACAGGGAAAAGCTTTATCGAAAAAAGTTTAAGCATCAACGAAATCAAAAAAGGAGAAATGATTCCTTTATTCAAAAAAGATTCCAACCCTAATAAAATACTTCTTGATATTCAAGCTGCCGCCATCCTACAGTTGTTTAAAGAAGGAATCAAACAAACTCAAATCAATATAAATAGAACTTGTACATACTCAAATCCAAAGCTATTTAATTCTTATAGAAGAAATAAAACATATTACAGACAATGGAGTTGCATATATTCATAATCATAGATTAATAGCATTTTTAAAATTAATTTAGCATTTATTTGTTGCTAATCCTTCATTTATATACTTTTGATTTACATCAATATCACTATCAAAAGGAATAACTTTAGCGACCAGTACACCGTCTACTGATCCTTTAGGTTTTAAATTTACTTTTGTATGTCTTGGTAGTTGTTTCTTGAGCCACTTAACAGATCTTTCTTCTAAATCAGGGCTAATTTCTGTACATGCTAATTTCACAGTATAGGTACGATTATGATCTCCGATCAGCAACACAGACGAGCTAGTAATTTGCAAAATTTCAGCTGCAACAACTTCTGAATAAAAACAAAAAATAGAAATTAATAATATTAAGATTTTTGCAAAAGATTTATTCATAATTCTTTTTAATTATTTCTTTATCTCAGATATACCAACCATTTGAGCATTACTTTTCCCTGGTGGCACCATGGGGTAACAATTTTCGCCTTTTCTTACGTTTACGTTTACGAGAACCGGTCCTTCATAAGACAAAGCCTTCTGAAGTTGAGGTATTAAATGATCTCTTTCTGAAATTACAATACCCTCAATCCCAAAAGCCTTAGATAGCGAAATAAAGTCAGGTTCCCCAACAGACATATTAGATGCCGAATATCGTTCATTATAAAAACTTTCTTGCCATTGCCTAACCATTCCCTGCCAATGATTATTGATGATAATTACTTTTAAATTCAACTTGTATTGAGCAATAGTTCCAAGCTCCTGAATGTTCATGAGGATACTTGCATCACCGGCAATACAAATTACTTGCTCCTCAGGCAAAGCAACTTTGACTCCCATGGCAGCGGGCATTCCAAAACCCATCGTTCCAAGTCCAGCACTGCTAATCCATTGTCTTGGTCCATTCAACAAATATTGAGCTGCCCACATCTGATGTTGTCCAACATCGGTTGTAATGTAAGCATCTTTTGCCAAATCTCTTAACGCAATTAATACTTCCTGCGGATAAATTTCTCCTTCTTTAGGGGGAGTTATCAAAGGAAAATTATTTTTCCAGTTTTTAATTTTATTAAGCCATTTAGAAGTTCTTGGATTTATTTCCCTTTGGTTACTGAGATCTAATAATTTAACAAGGCTAATTCCGACATCACCTAATACGGAAACTTCAACTACTCTATTTTTATTTATTTCAGCCGGATCAATCTCAAAATGAATTACTTTTGCTTTAGGGGCAAAAGTATCTAATTTTCCTGTAACTCTGTCATCAAACCTTGCTCCAATAGCAATCAACAAATCACATTCAGTGACAGCAAAATTAGCATAAGCAGTTCCATGCATACCAAGCATACCAACTGATAAAGGCTCACGTTCATCAAACGCTCCTTTCCCCATCAAAGTTGTTGTTACGGGTAATTGATATCTATTAGCAATCGCTGCCAGAGTTTCATGCGCCCCCGAAGAAATAACACCCCCGCCGACGTAAAGGAGTGGTTGGTCAGCATTTTCGATTAAATCTAAGGCTGCACTTATGGCTTTATGTTCTGGCGCGAATGGTAGTTCAAAGCCTTGTGGCTTTATTGAACCTGGCTCGACAGGAAGATATTTAAACATCTCTTGTCCAACATCTTTTGGTATATCAATCAAAACAGGGCCTGGTCTACCCGATGAGGCAATAAGAAAAGCTTGAGCAACTACTTTTGCAATTTCAGCTGGATCTCTTACAACCCATGAATGTTTAACAATTGGAAGTGTTATTCCAAAAATATCTGTTTCTTGAAAAGCATCAGTACCAATAGCAGGCCTAGGGACTTGGCCTGTTATTACGACAAGAGGTACTGAATCCATCTGAGCTGTTGCTATTCCTGTGACTAGATTCGTAGCTCCAGGACCTGATGTACCAAAACAAACACCTACTTTCCCAGTCGCTCTTGCAAACCCATCTGCGGCATGAGTTCCACCTTGCTCATGTCGAACAAGAATATGTTTTAACCACCCCTCTTGCTCTGCTTTAAAAACCGCATCATATATTGGGAGAATAGCTCCGCCTGGATAACCAAAAATAGTATCTACTCCGTGCCTACGAAGAGAATCCATCAAGGCATCAGCCCCTGACATATCATATTGACTTTGTGTTCCTGAATCTCCTATTTGATTAGGCGCAGAAGTCAGGGTCACGGCAGAATAGAATCTAAACTAACAATAAATCTTAGTATGCATTATTTCAATTAAACTAAATTAAGCAAAGATTTAATTAAATTTTCTAAGTTTTAATAGCAAGTTGATTATCAAATTAATCAGCAAAAATAGTTATTTTAATTCTTTACAGCAAACCTATTTGGTGTAAAGGTCCAACCCCTATTATTAATTCCATCAAAAAACAAAGAAAAACAATCATTGCAACTCTTCCATTCCAAACTTCAGAGCTGTTATTCCAACCCCATTGCCATTTCTCTTGAGGATAAAGTTTTACTCTTTCTGGCAATTTTGATGCTTCTTCTAGACTAATCCCCTCTCCGTTTAAGCAAGAAGAAACTAGATCGGCCAATCCTTCAATAAACAACGGATAGGTATCAAGAGCTGGAACTCTTTTAAAATTAACAATTCCATTTTTCTGAGCAATTTCTTTGTACTCGATATCAATCTCTTGGAGAGTTTCAATATGCTCACTCACAAAACTTATTGGGACCACGACAAGTTCCTTAAGGCCGGATTTTCCTAGTTTTTCTAATACTTCTTCTGTATATGGTTTTAGCCACTCTTCTGGCCCTACTCTGCTTTGATAAGCAAGTGAAAATGAATTACTGAATCCAAGGGAATTTTCAAGCTGATCAATAATCAAAAGTGAACAGTTCTGTATTTGATCTTGATAAGGATCTCCGGCTTCTTCTACATAGCTTTTAGGAACACCATGTGCAGTAAAAAAAACGTGGGCCTCTTGAGGTGAATCACAAGCTAGGATTTGTTTCTGTATTAATTCAGCCATTGAAGAGACATAGGCTGGATGATCAAACCAGCTACGAATACAGCGAATTGATAATTCTGCAAACTTATAGTCACCATCTTTTAACCTTTTCAATTCTCTAAAACTGGATCCACTTGTACTTATAGAAAAATGGGGATAAAGAGGTAAAACAACAACTTCGCTAACACCGTCAGCCTTCATATCCGCTACGGCTGACTCAGTGAACGGATGCCAATACCTCATAGCAACATATGTTGTAGCGTCTATTCCTATATTTCTAAGATAACTTTGAAGTTCTCTTGCCTGCTGCTCAGTTATGCGACGTAAAGGTGATCCGCCTCCGATAGATCTATAAGCCTCTTGTGATTTACTACTTCTTAATAAGCTTATTAGCCAAGCGAGAGGTTTTTGAAAAGCACGAACTGGTAAACGAATTATCTCTGGATCAGAAAATAGATTATACAAAAATGGTCCAACGTCCTTAATCCTCTCAGGACCTCCGAGATTTAATAAGAGGACACCAACCCGAGCCATTTTTTAAAAAACTCCTTATAAAAGGTTATACAAACCCTTATCAAAGTAAAGCTAGCTAAATTTACAGGATCATGGACGAGAATCAAAAGTTACTAGATATCAACCAAGACCTTGAATCAAAGGGAATCAATCTAAGAATTGAGAAAAGGGGTAAAGTTCTAAATATTCGAGGTTCTTTGCCAGATAAGAAATCTCATGATCTTTCTAAAGTTCAAAGAATAAGTCTTAAACTTCCATACAACATTAATGGTCTAGAAGAGGCCAGAAAAGCCATAGAATTAATTGATTTTCAACTTAAAAAAAGTCAATTTCGCTGGTCTAATTGGATCAAAGAAAAAACAATCTCATCCACAAAGACTAATACAACAGTAGTAACGAATGAAATAGAAAGATTTAAAAGACAATTTTTTTCTGACACATCCAGGAGCAAATCACCAGCAGGAATGATCAGCACTTGGCAGTCTGCTTACAAACCTTATTTGAACAGATTAATTGAAGTAAGTCATAAATCTACTCTTAAGTTAAACGAAGAGCTTCTAGTGAAAATCCTTTTAAGTTACAAAGAAAACTCAAGGAGCAGGCAACAATGTGGAATTGCTTTAAGTGCTTTAGCTAGACATCTTAAATTAAGGCTACCTTCGAACTGGAAGCAACTTCAAAGTGGCTATGGAATACATGAATCTAATTTCAGAGAATTACCTAGTGATGAAAAAATTATTAAAAGCTTTAAATTAATACCAAATCCAAAATGGAGATTTGTTTTTGGGTTAATGGCAACCTATGGTCTTAGAAATCATGAAGTCTTTTTTAGTGACTTATCTTGTTTAAAAAAAGGTGGGGATAAAATACTTCGAGTTTTTCCAAACACAAAAACAGGAGAGCATCAAGCTTGGCCATTTCATCCTGAATGGGTTGGTTTATTTGAGCTAGACAACATAACTGATACTTCTGATATACTCCCAGATATTAAAACAGACCTTAAATATACAACTCTTCAACATATTGGGAGAAGAGTATCTGAACAATTTAGAAGATATAAAATATGTTTTACCCCCTATGATTTAAGACATGCTTGGGCAGTCAGAACAATCTTAATAGGTCTACCAAATACTGTAGCTGCAAAAATGATGGGACACTCAGTGTCAATACATACAAAAACCTATCATCACTGGATAACAAGAAGAGATCAGCAACTTGCTGTTGATAGTGCTCTATCTAGAGGCAAATATCATCAAGAAGAATAATTAATATTTATGGCTATCTCATTTCTATAAATTATTCTTTTTATTAACTTATCTAATTTAATCTAAGGAAATGAAACAGAAAATTCCCAAAGAAGACTCAAAACTTAATAACCTAGATAAGAGTGCAGAAAGAATAGGAATGGGGGGTAATTTAATACCAAATATAACCGAAGAAAAATATAGAGAAAGGATGAAAAAAAGGAAAGAAGTTCAAGCAAAAAGATTAAAAGAAAGAAACAAAGAAAAAGGTCTTATAATAATTAATACTGGACAAGGGAAAGGTAAAACGACAGCAGCTCTTGGAATGGGTTTACGAACTATTGGTCATAACCACAAAGTTGCAATAATTCAATTTATCAAAGGTGGGTG
This sequence comes from Prochlorococcus sp. AG-402-A21, assembly GCA_003279655.1. GTDB lineage: Bacteria > Cyanobacteriota > Cyanobacteriia > PCC-6307 > Cyanobiaceae > Prochlorococcus_B. The sequence goes on from QCHI01000008.1 coordinate 37,608, forward strand.
GGAACCAGGAGAGTCATTAGCACTGAAATTATTTGGAGATAAATTAAAATTTCATGCATGTGGAGAAGGATTCACATGGGAAACACAAGATAGAAATAAAGATATAAATTTAGTTAAGTCAAGTTGGAAAAATGCGATCTCTTATATTAAAGACCCAAATTATAAACTTATAATATTAGATGAGATCATTGTTGCAATAAAACTTGGATATATTGATGAAGATGAAATTATAAATGGCATAACTTTGCGCCCAAAGCTTACACATGTAGTCTTGACTGGAAGAGGAGCTTCAAAAAAATTAATCGATTCAGCTGATCTTGTTACTGAAATGAAATTAATCCACCATCCCTTTAGGGAGCAGGGAGTAAAAGCACAGGAAGGAATTGAATATTAATTTCTAATCTTGAAAATATTTCCATCGCAAGGGATCCAATACAGATTTCAAGACGTTCTCTCAGGACTTGCTACTGTCAATTTGTTATGAATTTTTAATGACATACTCTAGAGCACTTATAAAACTCAGTGGTGAAGCTCTTATGGGAGATAAACCTTATGGTATTGATCCTGAAATTGTTCAATCTATTGCCAAGGATGTTTCAAAAGTGGTTGAAAATGGCACCCAAATAGCAATTGTTGTTGGCGGTGGAAATATCTTTAGAGGTCTGAAAGGATCAGCCGCAGGAATGGATAGAGCCACTGCGGACTATGTAGGAATGCTTGCTACAGTAATGAATGCAATTACACTTCAAGATGGATTAGAAAGAGCTGGAGTACCTACAAGAGTTCAATCTGCTATTGACATGCAACAGATTGCAGAACCATACATAAGAAGAAGAGCAATAAGACACCTTGAAAAAGGAAGGGTAGTAGTTTTTGGAGGTGGGTGCGGCAATCCATTTTTTACAACTGATACCACTGCCGCTCTTAGAGCCGCTGAAATTAATGCAGAGGTTGTTTTCAAAGCTACAAAAGTTGATGGTGTTTACGATCGAGATCCAAAAAAATTTCCTGATGCTGTCAAATATGACAATCTCACCTTTCAAGATGTATTAGCCAATGAAATAGGAGTAATGGATAGTACTGCTATTGCTCTTTGCAAAGATAATAAAATCCCAATAGTTGTTTTTAATATTTTCCAACCTGGAAATATTGCAAAGGCTATTTCTGGCGAACCAATTGGATCAAGAATATCTAATTCAAGTTAAAACAAAACTTTTTGAACTTTTTAAAAATCAATTCGCAATAACTTTTTCTAAATGTCAAACCAAGATCTAAAAACGACAATGAGCAAATCTGTAGAAGCAGCTCAGAGAAATTTCAATACCATCAGGACGGGAAGGGCAAATACATCTTTATTAGATAGAGTATCAGTCGAATACTATGGAGCTGAAACTCCACTAAAGTCACTTGCAACTATCACTACTCCTGACTCTCAAACGATAGCAATTCAACCCTTTGACCTAGGCTCATTAGCTTCCATTGAAAAAGCGATTGCAACAAGCGATCTAGGTTTTACTCCAAACAATGATGGTAAAATAATTCGTATTAATGTCCCACCATTAACGGAAGAACGTAGAAAAGAGTTTTGCAAACTCGCTTCCAAGTATGCAGAGGAAGGAAAAGTTGCACTAAGAAATATACGCCGAGATGCAATAGAGAGAGTAAAAAAATCCGAAAAGGATGGTGATCTTTCCGAAGATCAAAGCAGAGATGAACAAGAAACAATTCAGAAAGAGACAGATAATTTTATTAAAGATATTGAAAAAAAACTTTCAGAGAAAGAAGCTGAGATTTTAAAAGTTTGACCCTTATAGATGTTGTCATTATTGGAGGGGGAGCATCAGGAACTACTACAGCATTTCATCTGGCTAGCAAAAGTAAAAATGTTTGTATTCTCGAAAAAAATGTTTCCTCGATAGAAAGAAGCTGCGGTGGTGGTATGTCTGCTGCGGTGCAAAATTGGTTTCCTTTTAAACTTTTACCAATAGTTGACGAGGTAATAACAAACGTAGAGTTTAGTTGGTGCAATACCGATAAAGTGGTTGCTGAGCTCTCTGGGTCTTCTCCTTTCTGGATAGTTAAACGTGAAAAGCTCGATTCTTTCTTATTAGAACAAGCACTGAATTCTGGTTGTAATATATTGACTACTTTTAACGTAGTGGATATAAAAAAAAAATCTAATATTTGGCAAATTACCGCTCTTGATGGGAGACAAGTAGAGGCAAAAGCCGTTGTTATTGCTGATGGATCTCAATCGCCATGGCCTAAAGCTTTAAATTTAGGTCCAAATCAACAAAAATTTGCATCCACTTTCTCAGGAAGACTTAAAAGGAAGGGAAATTTAAGGAGTGAAACAGCTAGATTCGAATTTGGATTAGTTAAGAATGGTTTTGCATGGGCCTTTCCATTAAACAATGAAGTCAATATTGGGATGGGAACTTTTCTAAATACTAAAGATTCAATTCCAGTCAATAAAATACTTAAATCCTTTCTTCCTGATTTAGGTTTTGACCCTTCTGAAGTAATTGGTCATGAAAAAAAATTAAGAGTATGGAATGGCCACTGTAAATTAAACGGAGAAGGAATTCTTCTAGTTGGAGATGCTGCATCATTATGTGATCCCTTTTTAGCAGAGGGATTAAGACCCGCTTTGATGAGTGGATTTGAAGCGGCAAAAAGCCTTATTTATTGGTTAGATGGAGAAGTTAATTCTTTAGATACCTATACAAAAACAATGCAAAGCAATTGGGGAAATTCGATGGCTTGGGGTAAAAGAATTTCTCAAGTTTTTTATCGTTTTCCCAAAGTTGGATATCAATTAGGTGTCAAAAGACCTACTGCGCCAAAAAGAATTGCACAAATCCTTTCAGGTGAAATGAGTTATGAAGACATAGCAAAAAGAGTAATCAAGAGATTACTCTTTCAAAATCAAAATTCAAAGAGTTAAAGCAATTCCTCCTTCAATCAACTCAAGTCTTTTATTTAACTGATTTTCTAATTTATCAATTGCTTTACTAAAACCGTTAATTCCTTCAGCAAGTTTTTCCGTAGCCATTTTATCTCCAGCCATCATTAGCTCAAAAGATGTCTGATCTAAATGAATTGTCTCTTCAACCACTAAAGGGTTTTGTGCATTTAACTTAATTGGCAAGTTCGAATATGTTTCATTAAGTTGCTGAAGTAATTTAGGAGAAATCGTCAATAAGTCGCATCCTGCAAGCTCGGTTATTTCCTCTATATTTCTGAAACTCGCTCCCATGACCTCTGTCTTATAACCATTGGATTTGAAATAATTAAATATTTTAGTAACAGAAACGACACCTGGATCTTCAGTCGCTGGATAAGAATCTCTTCCTGTAGCAGATTTATACCAATCTAAAATCCTTCCAACAAAGGGTGAAATAAGCGTTACACCTGCCTCAGCACAAGCAACTGCTTGATAGAAATTAAACAATAAAGTTAGGTTGCAGTGAATATTCTCTTTTTCTAATACCTCAGCAGCTTTTATTCCCTCCCAAGTAGAAGCAATTTTGATTAAAACCCGATCGTTAGAGATACCATCCTTATTATATTTAGCAATTATTTTTCTTGCTTTTGCAATAGTGGCATCAGTATCAAAACTTAGTCTTGCATCAACCTCTGTTGATACACGGCCAGGTATTAATTTCAGAATCTCTTTACCAAAGACAACACAAAGTTCATCCAAAGCTTCCTTAACTACATTGTTAGTGGAGGCACTAGCTCCTAACATTTCTCTTGCAGTAGTAAGTGCTTGATCAATCAAACTTTGATAAGCAGGGATTTGTGCGGCCGCCAGAATCAAAGAAGGATTTGTTGTAGCGTCTCTTGGATGAAATTTTTTGATCGCTTCAAGATCACCAGTATCAGCTACCACCACAGTCATTGAAGATAACTGATTAAGAAGGGATTTCATAATAAAAAACATCTTTAATAGGTAATAGACTAGCTATATTTTTTATAGATTTCACCCTTTAATCAGTACTTTTGGGAAAATTTAGCGATCTTTTAGCTTTTGATAACTAAATGTTCTTTTTTAGAAATACTTGGAGGGATTTTTTCTATCACAAGCAAAGTCTCAATAATTTTTTTTGCCACCGGAAGAGCCACAGTTGATCCATAGGCATTTGGCTTTTGGGGTTCATCAATAACTGCTAAAACGACATAGCGAGGATCATCGATAGGCAGACTTGCAACAAAACTGCAAATTTTAGCATTATAGTTAAAGCCATCTTGCGATTTTTGTGCCGTCCCTGTTTTCCCTCCAATTCGATAGCCAGGAACATTTACCTCAATACCACTTTCATCGTAAAATGAAACAACTGTTTCCATCCATCCAAGAACAGTCTTCGTAACTTCAGGAGATAAAACCTGCTTAGGTTCAGTCGGGGATTTGAAATACGACTCATAATCACCTTTCAGGCCTTTAGTGATATGAGGCGTAACAAGTCTGCCGCCATTTGCAATCAAAGCATGCAATTGAGCTAGCTTCAGAGGAGTAATAGAAAAGCCTTGACCAAAGGAAGCTACGGCAGGTTCTATGGGTTGATTTACAAAAATCTGCTTTGATTTTATTTGGCCGGCGACCGCACCTGGAAGATCTGTTTCTGGGATTTCATCTATGCCTAACCGCCTCAACCATTGCCAGTAATTACTTGCATTCAATTTGTTCATAATCTTAACCATAGCTACATTGCTTGAGACTTGTAAGACTTCAGGGAAAGTTAGTATCCCATTAGGCCTTCGATCCCAATTCGAGAGTGGCCATCCTCCAACCGAAATTAGTCCATCATCATTCACTTCCTCATCAGGGCTTATAACTCCCTCCTCCAATGCCAATGCTAAGTTAATTGGCTTAAAGGTAGAACCAGGTTCAAATAATTCTTGCACTGACCACTCTTTAAAAAGAGATGGAGAAAAATCCCAATATTTATTAGGATCATACGTTGGCGTAGAAGCCAATGCCAGAAGTTCTCCTGTATCTATATCCATTACGATTACAACACCTTTTTTTGCATTCCACTTCTTTACTTGCTTACTTATTTCATTAACGGCTACTTCTTGAAGCCTTACATCTAATGTTAGTTGGAGACTTAGTTGATCCTCATCAAAAACACCACGTTGAACACCTACAGGTAAAGGTGTTCCATCAGCTCCTCTTCTTATTACACTTGCTTTCTCTAGACGCTTGAGGTCTCTATCTAAACTTAATTCCAATCCAGCCTGAGGTCTTCTATCTAAATCCAAAAAACCAACTACATTTGCAAAAAGTGATCCATGAGGATAAATCCTTTGAGGATACGCCTCCAAATCAATACCACTAATTCCAAGTTTCTTAATTGTATTAGCCTTCTCGGGTGTTAGCCCCTCTGCAAGTTTTACCCCTGAAGAATAATTTCCTAATTTGTTTAAAATCTCATCAACACTTTTGGATAGTGGCGTAGAAAGAAGTTTTGCTACTTCGACTGGTTCACGCACTTTCCTAAATGAATCCCCAGGGAACTGAAAATATCTGGGATGAGCCCAAATCTTAAAACGTCTCTCATCTATTGCGATAAGTTTTCCATTCCTATCTAAAATAGATCGACGTGTTCCCAAAGGGTTCTTATGTTCTGTTTGAACTTCGCGTGCTAAAGCTCTTAATTGATCAGACTGAAATAGTTGAAGCCAACCTACTCTTAAAAAAAGGCCTCCAAGTCCAAGACATAACATAACAAAGACAATCCTAAATCTAGACTGAGATAGAGGAGAAAGAGTTTTTACTTTAAAAGTTTTTCTATTTTTTCTAGAATTCATACTTCTCATGAAAATTATTAATACCCTGACTTAATGGGAAAAGAAGACATTTTCTCTAGCAATCTACGTTTAAATGACTTGCCTATTGATTTTTTAGTTTCTTCTGGTTTTGGTCGCTCCACGTATATAAGATCTTCCGCTTTAGTCGGAACTAAATATCTAGACAACTTTTGATTTTTCAAAAGATAACTTTCAAGGATTGAAGTTGATTCCAATATCCTTCGGTTCAAGTCTCTAGTAGTTTCAAGATTAGTAAAAGACTTAGTCCATAAATATTGAGAGTGCAGAGCAACGCATGACATTATCGCCACTGTCGTGATTAGGCCTAACAATGCGCCATCTAAAACGATATGAAGAGCAGCTTGAATTGGAAATTTTCGTTTTACTTGTTTTGATAAAAAAACACTGTTTAATAATCCCTTAGGCAACTTCGTTTTTTGAAATTGACCTACTTTTTGTTTATATAGAGTGCGACTAACCAAATCAAAATTCGAAAGCAACTCAAGTCAAACACCTTGATCAAGCAACTGCAAGAGCTGGAATACTGATGTTTTTTTTTATTTAATATCAAGCTACTAATAGTAGGCTAATAAAAGTCACTCCATTCCAAAGGGAATGCATAAGAGCACAAGGGAATAACCTTCCTGAACTCAATCTCATTAAACCAAGACCAATTCCTAAAACGAATAGAGGAGGTAATTCACCTACACTTAAATGAGCTAAAGCAAAGACCAAGGCACTCAATAAAACCCCGCTGATTTTGCCAACTTTTGATACCAATACAGGTAAAAGAATACCTCTAAAAACCAACTCCTCAAAGATTGGAGCCAAAACAACAGTTGTAATCAAAAGCAAAAACAATGGAATAAATTCATCACCACCTAAAACCAGTTCCAACAAAGGATTACTTCCACCCTGGTCACCAATAATTTCATTCATTAGCCACCCAATAAGCAGCACTAAAGGCATAACCATTAACCATCCACTTATTGATTTCAAAAGACCTTCTTTGATTGGTTTGATTTTCCATTGCAACCAGCCTCCATCAATTCCAGAAGAAACTTGACCCATTAATTGATATCTAATTATAAATAAAGGGCCTATAGTCATTGAACAGTAACCAATAAATACTCTTAGAGAATCTTTTAATGGAGAGGATAGATTATTAAGAAATGAATCAGTTATTGGTATTACAAGAGCGGGGAAAACAACTTCGCCAATTACAACGAAGCCGCCAGAAATAAGTAGAACCATATCTATTAATGATAATGGAGGAGCTAAAATTTCTGGCCAGGGAGTATTTTTCTTTCTTAAGAAAATAAAAGCATACCTAATTAATAATAAAAACCCTATAAAAGAAGCAAAAAATGGTAATAATTGCGAGATTAAAAGCCTATAAGCAGAATAAGAATTAAATTTTTGATTAATACACTTTTCATCAGTGAATCCTAGATTTGAACAGGAAATTTGATAAAGGAAAGGATCTAGTTTGATCTCATTAATATCGGGAAATTCATTTAATTCTTTACCTTTTTGTCTATCTAATATATAGCTTCTAACTATTTCAAAGTTTTTATCCTTAAAATTTTTCTTCAAGATTAGTTTCTCCTCATCCTCAGACTCTTCAAGAACTGCGAATAGCAGCCTCTGCCTGTCATCAAGTTGTTCCAAAGGAATCTTTTTAAGATCTTTATATAGTTTTTCTTGAGGTTCTGAACCTAAAAATACATCTTGTATTTTTTCAGGTATAAATGAAGAAGCTGAAACTGCCATCTCAGTCTGCCTTAATGAAATCTTTGGAGCCACTGAGGGTCGTTCAAAGCTTTCTTGCAAACCTTGTCGCCATATCAGAACAGTTAAAAACAATGAAAATAGAGCTATAACCCATTTCCACCCAGTTTTGGCTTGTCTCATAAAATCATTTTGTGAAGGCTGACATAGAGAAAGACTTCTATCTTTACTAAAAGAACATTAGATTGTCCTCATGGCTAATACCATAATTATCTAGAAGACACTTTATTTAATGACATTGCGTCTAATTTTTGTCCGTCATGGATTGAGTAGTTTTAATAAGGAAGGTCGTATTCAGGGAAGAAACAACCTTTCAACATTAACTAAAGAAGGACAATTACAAGCTGAAGCTGCTGGAAAAACAATTTCTTCTATTCCAATAGATGCAATCTATAGCTCTCCTTTGCAAAGAGCCGCAGAAACCACAAAAATCATTATCAAACAACATGAGAGTGATCTTCAAGCAACTTATACAGATGAGCTCCTAGAGGTTGACCTCGGACCTTGGAGTGGTTTAACAAAGAATGAAATAAAAAATCACTTTCCAAAAGAGCATGCTATTTGGCAAAAAGAGCCAAGAGAACTAAGCATTAATAGAGAAGACGGTACAAAATTTCAACCAATTAAAGAACTTTTATATCAAGCCGAAAATTTCTTAAAAAATTTATTTAAAACTCATTCAGGCTCTGAAAAAACTATTTTGATAGTTGCCCATAACGCAATTCTTAGATGCTTGATACTGAAATTAATTAATGAGCCATCAAAAGGGTTTCGAAGATTGAAGTTAGACAATGCCTCAATTTCAATTTGTAATATTACTTTTAATGAATGGAAAGATCGACATGTTCAAATTCAATGTCTAAATAACAACGCTCATTTATACCCTCGTATTCCCAAAAAAGGTAGTAACAAAAGAATTATTTTAGTCAGACATGGTGAAACAGACTGGAATAAACAAGGAAGATTCCAAGGTCAAATTGATATTCCCTTAAATAAGAATGGGCAATCTCAAGCAAAGGCCGCTAGTGAATTTTTAAAAAATACTATTATACAAAAAGCTTTTAGTAGTTCTCTATCAAGACCAAAAGAAACAGCTCAGATAATTCTAAATGAACATCCAGGGATCGAAATTTCTCTTAAAGACAACCTCAAAGAGATCGGGCATGGAAAATGGGAAGGCAAGTTGGAGTCTGAAATCAAGTCCGACTGGTCAGATCTTCTTAAAACATGGAAAACCTCTCCTGAAGAAGTTCAAATGCCGGAAGGAGAAAATATAAAAGAAGTCTCCACAAGATCCATTGCAGGTTGGAATGAAATTTGCAAAGATCTAAAAAATGATGAGACTGCATTAGTTGTAGCTCATGATGCAGTTAACAAAACCATTCTTTGCCATCTATTGGGGTTAATGCCATCAAAAATTTGGATGATAAAGCAAGGCAATGGAGCCATTACAGTCATTGACCTCTCAGAAGAAGAAGGCCAACCAGATCAAATTACCTGTCTAAATATCACTTCACATTTGGGAGGAATTATCGACTCAACAGCTGCAGGAGCACTTTAAACAAATGAGTAGAAGTTATTTGTTTAAAGATATTCAAATCCTTGAAAAGGCTGGATCATCTTTAAAGAGAGAAACTGTTTTAATTAAAGATGGAGTGATCAAAGCATATGGCAGAAAAGCTCTTCAAAATGCAGAACTTTTAGGAATCAACCCTCAAAAAGCTAACAACATGCTTATAGCCCCTTGCCTTGTTGACCCTCATTCATTTTTAGAATCTCCCTTTAATGGTAAAGAAGAGAATATCTATACACTTATAGAGAAAGCAACTTTTTCTGGATATGGCCAACTAGGCATCTTGCCCAGAGGTGATTTATGGAGAGATCAAATAGAGTCGATTATTTCTTTAAAGACTATCAAAAGTGATGTTTTAATACATTTATGGGGAGGTTATAGCCTGAGTGGGAAGGGGGTTACTCTCTCTAAGCATTCTGAACTACTACGAAATGGAGCTATCGGCCTAAGTGATGACGATTTTATTCCTCCTATTGAGATTCTTAAGCAAGGTTTTTTACTTGGAGAGATGAAAAATTCTCCTGTATTATTTGCACCAAGAGATAAATCACTCCAAGCAGGTGGGATGTCTAGACAGAGTGTGGGTACACTAAGAGCAGGTTGGCCTCCTGATCCTGTTGAAAGCGAGATTATTCCTCTTATACAATTACTTGAGCTTCATAAACAATACCCTGAAATCGCACTTAGGCTAATGAATATTTCAACATCTAGGGGTGTTTCAACCCTTAAAAATGCTTCTTCTAAGCTAATGTCAACTGCCTTATGGTGGCATTTAGTAAATGACAATTCAAGTCTTTCTCCTTTTGATATTGGATGGAGCGTAACACCTTCATTAGGATCTCCCAGAGATAGAGACTCACTTATAAAAGGTTTAGAGGATGATGTTTTAACAGCAATATCTGTTCACTCCACTCCTACGGATGACTCCGAGACCAAGCTACCTGCGAATAAAAGAAAAAAAGGAATCAGTTGTTATAACCTTGTTTTACCTTTGCTTTGGGATCAATTAGTTAGGAAATCAGGATGGGGAGTGGAGAAATTATGGGAGAAAATTAGTTTTAGCCCTTCGAAATTTTTGAACCAACCTGAAGAAAAATTAAGTCTTAATAGTAACCGATGGTTATTGTTTGATCCCGACAAAGAATGGTTCCAATCCGATGAAAAGAAAAGTTTAACTACCGCAACTAATCAACCATTTAAAGAAAAAAAAATATATGGGAAAGTTATAGATTGTGGGCTTATTAATCAAGCTTACCAAAACGACTAACAGGCCAAAAACGCCAGCTTGCTTTGCCAATTATTTCTTTATGAGGCAAGAACCCTCCTGCTGGCCAAAAACGACTATCCCAACTATTAGCTCGATTATCACCCAAAACGAAAACATGTCCTTTTGGAACAGTTGTAGTTATTGAACGACATAGATTAAATTCAGGTGTACTTGGGCAAAAGTATTCAATATATGGTTCTTTTATCGAATTACCGTTTAAAATAATCTCTCCCTTACCATTAATCGAAAGGCGATCTCCTCCTACAGCAATTACCCTTTTAATATACGCATCACAAGCACGATCTGAAAAAGCAGGTATCCAAGAAATTAATGGAAAAGTTTTTAATGAGCATTGAAATTTAGACGGAATCAGTGTCTGCCTATCAGCTATCAATTTCTTATCAAAGGAATATGGTGAATTGAAAACTACAATTTCTCCACGAAAAGGAGACCTTTTGCGCAAAGAAAGTTTTTCAACAATCAGTCGATCATTTACTTTCAAACCTGGCAGCATAGACCCCGAGGGAATATATCTAGCTTCCGCTATAAAATGACGAATTCCTATATACAAAAGAATAGTTAGAGAAATAGGCCCCCAGGTATCTAAGAAGGAAAACCACCAAAATTTTTTTGATTTTCTTCTAGGGTCTAAATGATTTGGCTCCACTGTGTTATCAAAAAATATATATAGGTTATTTTATTTCTAAAGGCTACTTGTTTTAAGCCAATAATAGACCACATGTAAATTTCAAAGTAATTTTTCAGCCCACTTTTCTTCTTTAAATCCAACTAAAAAGCATTTACTGGACTTATACAAAAAAGGTCTCTTTATTAATTTTGGTTCCATACAAAGTTTCTCAAACAATTCCTTATCAGTCATTTTTTTGACAACATTCGAACCAATTGAACGATATATGACTCCACTAGTATTTAAAAGATATTTTCTATCCCCATATAGCTCAACAGCTGAAACAAGCATTTCTTTAGATGGAGGAGATTTTAAAATATCAATTAAGTCAAAGGCAATATCATTTTTTTTAAGCCACTTGATCGCTTTGCGACAAGTTGTACATGAAGAATAACTAAATAATTTCAAGTTTTTAAAGCTTAGTATCAATTATTTTATCCAAAAAAATCAAGTTAAAAGTTATTTACTTTTCATATCAGAACTATGTGCATCTATGCAACTTTTCAATAATTCATCAACAGCATCATAGTCTCTCCATCCGTCTATTTCGATTACCCTTCCTTCCAAACTTTTATAGGTTCTAAAAAATTCAGCTACATCCTCCAATTGATTTTGAGCTATTTGCTTAATAGTATTAATTTCTCTTTGTCTCGGATCGGCAGTAGGTACACATAGTAGTTTCCCATCGTAGGCCCCTGAATCATGCATATCAAGCACACCTATTGGTCGTGCCTTAATCAAGCAACCTGCAAAAGTAGGTTCTTCCATAACAACCATTGCATCAAGCGGTGCTCCATCCTCAGCAAGAGTATTTGGAATAAATCCATAATCAAATGGATATCTAACTGAAGAATGCAAAACCCTATCAAGAGCCATAATTCCCGCAGAGCTGAAATATTCATATTTATTTCTACTTCCAGCTGGAATCTCAACAACTAGATTTACCAATCCAGGGGATGGGGAAGGAGGGAGATCACTCAGGTCCATTTTGATTTATTGAAGTCGGAATGAAGCTTTTTGTGGTTTCTGGCCTTTCACTGATAACAGCTAAAAATGGTACGCCAAGCATTACAAATACTATTGCTAAACCAATTAAAGAAGTTGAGGGACTATTAAAACTGTAAGGATCTTCATCATCAGAAGATTTTTTATCTGTTTCTTTATTAAACAAAGGAGGCTCAGACTCAGAAGATTGCTTCTTAATTAAATGTGGTTCTAAATCCATGTAGAGATCGGAACAGATAAACCATTAGTTAAACTTGCGTAAATCAATTAAAAGAATGAATTAAATTAAAATTATATAGATATTATCCCACATTCAAGAATAATTAAGCAGCCTTTCTTTCCTGATCCTTTAAATGATTAGGAGTAGTCTGATTATTATCAGATTTTCCATCGAGTTTGTTACTAATAATTCTCAACTCCTCAAGTATTGCATTAAGAATATTTTGAGTTTCAGATGATGGAGAATTAAATATTTCAACTGTCACTTCCTTAATTCTTAGAATGTCTTTTGCGAATCTTGCGACCTCATTAGGATGAAAAAGCAATTGATCTTTTTGATCACTTCTAAACTCAGTGTTGAGTTTTTTTGGATTGAATGGTGGGTTTAGGTTTCTAGTGTCAGTGTTTGTATACCTGTATACCGATGCTCTAGATCTATTCAATGTTTTCTGAACATCGTCAATGGTCAATAAAGAGTCAATTGATTTAGAAGCAGCATTAAATGTTTTATCAACAGACTCCTCAGATCTTCCAATTGCTCCTGAATTCACTGACCCGTTAAACATTGCTAAAGAAAGCGTCTAGAAAAACATGAGACAGAAGTTAGCAGATCTATCAAATTAACACCATGTACATTTGGACACTTTAAGAAAACAACATGATTCCCGCACAATCAATATAGATCTTCATATCGCTAACACTCAAAGTACTAATGTCGGAAACATTTACATTTTAGGCTCATGCGTGTCTCTCGCCTAATGCTGATTACCCTCCGAGACGTACCTGCGGAAGCCGATATAATTTCACACCAGTTACTCATAAGAGGAGGATTTATCAAACGGCTAACTGGAGGTATTTATGCTTACATGCCCTTGCTTTGGAAGGTTTTAAAAAAAATAACGAGAATTGTTGAAGAAGAATTAGAAACCAAAGGCTGTCTTCAAACTCTTCTCCCTCAACTTCAGCCTTCAGAAATATGGGAAAAAAGTGGGAGATGGAAGTCTTACACAGAAGGAGAAGGTATTATGTTTAGCTTAAAAGATAGACAAGGTAAAGAACTGGGATTGGGACCAACTCATGAAGAAGTTATAACTCAAATAATCTCCCAAACTATTCACTCTTACAAACAATTACCAATAAATATATTCCAAATACAAACTAAATTCAGAGATGAAATTAGGCCAAGATTTGGGTTGATGAGAAGTAGAGAATTCATAATGAAGGATGCATACTCATTTCATGAAAATGAGTATGACCTACAGTCAACTTATGCAGAGATGAGAAATGCATATAAGAATATTTTTACTAAGTGTGGGCTAGATTTTGTTTGTGTAGATGCTGATAGTGGAGCTATTGGAGGTGCAGCATCTCAAGAGTTTATGGTTACAGCCGATTCTGGAGAAGATTTAATTCTAATAAGTACAGATGGTAAATATGGTGCTAATCAAGAAAAAGCAGTCTCAACTTTTGAAGAAGGAGAATCATTAGCCAACAATAAGCCCTCAATAATCAAAACTACTAATCAAAAAACTATAGAAGAATTATGCAAATATAATGATTTCCATCCAAGTCAAATTGTAAAAGTTTTAGCTTATCTAGCAACGTGTGATGATAATAAAAAACATCCCGTTCTTATAAGTATTAGGGGAGACCAAGAATTAAATGAAATTAAACTTTCTAATGAAATATCTCATAAATTAAAAAGAAATATTCTAGCTATTAGAGCGATTTCTAACGAAGATATACAAAAGCAAGGTATAGATGATATTCCTTTTGGTTTTATAGGTCCTGATCTCAGTGATAATGTACTCTTAAAAGCAAAAGTTTGGGAAAAAACATTTATAAGACTTGCAGACAATTCTGTAAAAGGTCTTAAAAGTTTCATATGCGGGAACAACATCAAGGATGAACATAAAGTATTTTATAATTGGAGTTTAATTAATACGAAACAGGTTGTATGTGACATTAGAAAAGCTAAGCCAGGGGATAGATGTATCCATGATGAAACACAAAATCTTCAAGAATGTAGAGGTATAGAAATAGGGCATATATTTCAATTAGGAACAAAGTATTCAAAATCATTAAATGCTACTTTTACTAACGAAAAAGGGATAGAAGATCCATTTTGGATGGGATGCTATGGAATTGGTATTTCCAGATTAGCTCAAGCAGCAGTGGAACAAAATCATGATGATTTAGGTATTATTTGGCCCGTATCAATTGCCCCATTTGAAGTTATTATTATTATTGCCAATGTGAAAGATACTGAGCAAAAAAACATAGGTGAAGAAATCTATCAAAAGTTAATTCAAACTCAAATTGATGCACTACTTGACGATAGGGATGAGAGAGCTGGAATAAAATTTAAAGATGCAGACCTTATTGGTATCCCTTGGAGAATTGTTGCTGGCAGAGAAGCCAAGTCTGGACTTGTTGAATTACATAATAGAAAGTCAAAAACTACAGAGATACTAGATCTATCATCAGTTTTTAAAAAACTTTCAGAAGAATTTAATACTAAAAAACTATAAATCGAGCCCAAAGGACTCTAGAGTCTGTTCTAACTGCAATAAAAAAATGATTTCTGCCTTTCATCACCTCTCCACCAGGTTGGTGAGGGCAGCTTTGGCTATTTGCCTAGGCTTCTGCCTCATGTTCTCTCAATTTGCTTCAGAAGTGAATGCAGCTAAAACACTAATGACTGGTGATTTTGCGAAAGACACAATTGCGGTCTCTACAACTTTAAAAGAGACCATAACTTTGCCTAAAGAGGACAAAGGTCTTTCGGATGCTGAAAAAGAAGCTGTTTTTCTAATAAGTGATTACATTTCAAGATATAGAAATAGACCTCAAGTTAATACTTCCACGACTTTTACAACAATGCAGACTGCATTAAATGCTTTATCAGGTCATTACAAAACTTTTGCAAGCAGACCAGTTCCTGAAAATCTCAAAGAGAGATTAAACAACGAACTATCTAAAGCTGAGAAATTGGCAGTTAGAGATGATTAAAGATAATCTTTAATTCATTTCTTTGACTCAGGGTAGGGCTATCTGCAAATCTTATTGCTTCTAAAGTAAATCGGTTTCGAGCCGAATTTTCTTCCTTGGCAAATGTTGTAGTCATAGGCGCTCAGTGGGGTGATGAAGGTAAAGGCAAAATCACCGATTTGCTCAGTCGCTCTGCAGATGTAGTTGTTCGCTATCAAGGTGGTGTGAATGCCGGTCATACAATTGTTGTAGAGGACAAAGTTCTCAAATTACATTTGATACCATCAGGGATCTTGTATCCAGATACGATTTGTCTTATTGGGTCAGGAACAGTTGTAGACCCCAAAGTGATGATTAAAGAAATAAAAATGCTTGAAGATAACGATATTGATATTTCAGGATTAAAACTTGCTTCAACTGCTCATGTAACGATGCCATATCATCGGCTTCTAGATTTAGCAATGGAGCAAAAACGAGGTCTCCAAAAAATCGGTACTACTGGTAGGGGTATTGGTCCAACTTATGCTGACAAATCTCAAAGGAATGGAATTCGAATAATTGATCTACTTAGCAGGGAAAAGCTTCAAGAAAGATTAAAGGTCCCCTTAGCAGAGAAAAACGGACTCCTTCAAAAGATTTATGGAATTGAGCCTTTAAGTATTGATGAAATAATTGAAGAATATCTAGATTACGGAAAACAACTAAAAAAACATATTGTTGACTGCAATAGAACTATTCATCAATCAGCCAGAAAGAAAAAGAATATCTTGTTTGAAGGTGCACAAGGTACACTTTTAGACCTTGATCACGGAACCTATCCTTATGTAACTTCCTCTAATCCAGTATCAGGAGGAGCATGCATTGGTGCGGGAGTGGGTCCTACCCTTATTGACAGAGTTATTGGAGTTGCCAAAGCTTATACAACCAGGGTTGGGGAGGGCCCCTTCCCAACTGAATTACAAGGTAGTATTAATGATCAACTTTGCGATAGAGGTGGTGAGTTTGGAACAACTACTGGAAGAAGAAGAAGATGCGGCTGGTTTGATGGAGTAATTGGAAAATACGCAGTTGAGGTAAATGGATTGGATTGTCTTGCCATTACTAAATTAGACGTTTTAGATGAACTTGAAGAAATTGATATATGTGTCGCTTATGAATTAAATGGCAAAAGAATTGATTATTTTCCAAGTAGCGTTGAAGATTTTGAAAAATGTTCTCCAATTTTTAAAAAGCTACCTGGTTGGAAATGCTCTACAGAAAATTGTCGCCGCTTAGAAGACTTGCCACCTGCAGCAATGAGTTACTTGAGATTCCTAGCTGAGCTTATGGAAGTTCCTATAGCAATAGTTTCCTTAGGAGCCAATCGAGATCAAACAATTGTTATTGAGGACCCTATTCATGGGCCGAAAAGAGCTCTTCTAAATTCTTAGAAAGTAAATATATTTTCTTATAAAGTAAATTTAATGACAAATAAAATCAACGAATCTTCTTTTGACGTTATAGGTATTGGAAATGCAATTGTAGACGTATTAACGAAAGCAGATGATTCTTTACTTGAAAGACTATCTTTCATCAAAGGTTCAATGACCTTGATTGATGAAAACAAATCCAAAGAGCTTTATAAAATCGCTACCAAAGGAACTCAGAGTTCAGGAGGCTCAGTCGCAAATTCATTAGCATGTGTAGCCCAATTAGGGGGCAAGACAGCCTTCATTGGTAGGGTTAAAAATGACAAGCTTGGAAAAATTTTTACAGAAGAAATTTCAAAAACTGGGACAATTTTCAAGACTCCTCCTTCTTCAGTTGGTCCTTCCACTGCGAGATGTCTGATTTTTGTTACTCCAGATACTCAGAGAACCATGTGCACTTATCTGGGCGCCTCTGTTCAATTAGATCCGAATGATATTGATCTATCTGCTGTCAGCGAAGCCAAAATACTCTATTTAGAAGGATACCTTTGGGATAACCCAGCTGCTAAAAATGCATTTATTAAAGCTGCAGAAATAGCTAAAAATTCAGGTCGAAAAGTTGCGTTATCTCTTTCTGATTCATTTTGTGTGAGTAGACATCGCGAAAGTTTTATAAAGCTAGTTGAAGATTATATAGATATATTATTTGCAAATGAAGATGAAATAACAACTTTATATAAAACCTCTTCTCTAAATAAAGCAATTGAAAAATTGAAAAAGAAATGTGATCTTGCGGCAATCACAATTGGTAAAAAAGGCTCAATTCTAATTTCAAAAGGCAAAGAAATAAATATAAATCCTTTTATTCTTGGTAAGGCTATTGATACCACAGGTGCGGGAGATCTTTATGCTGGTGGTTTTTTAAAAGGAGTCGCAGATGGTCTAAAGCCAGAAATATCTGCAAAAATCGGATCTATTTGTGCAGGACATATAGTTACCCAACTAGGATCTCGCTCAAATACTAATCTTTTAAATTTGATTAATTCACATTTAGGATCCTAAACATTAAAACCTCAAATAGAATTTACCCAGTGATAGTAGTTTTTATTGGCTGAAACACGAAAAAAAATTATTTCTGGTACTTCGTAGCTATGCCTCTCAGAAATCTTATTACAAACCCTATTTAAATTTTCCTTCTTACACTTGATCATTAATTGTACTTCTGTTGATTGGTTAATATCTCCTTCCCACCAAAAATGTGATTCGACAGTTTTAAAAGTTACACAAGGTATTAATTTCTCTTTCAAAAGTAAATCAGCTAATTTGCATGCATTCTTTTTATCTGCTTCAGTAGTAAAAATCAAATATATTTCTTGATCAAGCTCAGATGAAGTCATTATCTTTAAATGCTTTTTATTCTTTACTATATAGATTTTAACCTTTTAATTAGTTTTTCATAACTATCTATTGAATTATTATATTGAAGATTATATGGTCTTTCCAGCAACCAAAGATTAATCTTCATATCTAAACAAATTTGGTGCCATAAGGTTTCGTTTCTTCCTCCTGATTGCCTGCAAATGACACCATTAATATTCCATTTCTTAATAAGTGCCTTTTCAATTTTCCCATTACTAGAGACTGAAGGATTTAATACCGCAAAATTTGTTTTTTGAATTGATGAAGACAAAATCTTTCTTATACTTTCTGGATTAGCTAGAATTCTTGCATAAACACTAGCTCCTGAATTCCTTGTAAAAGTTAGTGCTTCCTGAAGATGTCTTACACCTAAAGCAAGTAAAATAGATTTATTATTTAAATCATAATTTCCCAAATCACTAAATTTTTTTATTAAAAATGCATTTGAAATATTTTCTATAGCTCTTTCATACTTTATCAAGGGTTGACCTAGATCCTTACAAACTTCTGAAATTGACCGTGTAATTTTTATAGCAAATGGATGAGTCAGATCAATAACACACTGAAACCCATTATGATTAATTCTTGCATTTAAAATGATATTTCGGATCTCTTTTTCAGAATTTAAGGCACCGATAAATATTTTCTCTAAATTTAAATTTTTATATGGAATTGAGGCTCTATCAGAAACAACACTCACAGTAATTTTCCAACCTTCTTTCAATAAAGACTTAGCAAAAACATGACCTTCGCTTGTTCCTGTTAACAACCAAAGATGTGGCTGGCATTTTCGCCTTATATCCATCAAGATAAAACACAATAACTTTTGAGAAAAGAATGAACCATTGCATGCTTGAGGTTCTTGTAAAGAAGGCCCCAACAGTTCGTTTTACCCAAGACAACAAAACCCCATTGGCTGAAATAGAAGTTGAATTTGATAGCCTCCGTTCTGATGACCCTCCATGCACAATCAAGGTAGTTGGCTGGGGGAAATTAGCAGAAGAGCTGCAAAACACAGTTCAAGTTAATTCTAAATTAATAATTGAAGGTCGCTTAAGAATGAATACTATTCCTCGACAGGATGGAACAAAAGAAAAACGAGCTGAATTTACTCTCTCTAGAATTCACCCCTTCTTTTCCAAAAACTCTGGTTCAACTATACCTTCAGAAATCCAGTCAAATTTAAAAAGCGATTCTGCAAATCCTATAAATAACGAAGGTATCAAATGGGACAGCTCGCCATTAGTACCTGATACCGATGACATTCCATTTTAAAAAATCAACAATTTTCTTCAATGTATTCTGTAGCCCTAGTTAAAAGTTGACCTAATTCTCTCTCCAAAGCAGCCAAGTCAGGTCTAAATTCAGGCCAGCTACCTTTATCTAATTGTTCAAGGATCCAAGATCTATCCTTGTTTAATTTTTCAACAAGTTCATTTAACTCAAACAAATGTTTTTGGTGTGAGGCCATGAGACTGTCTCCTTAAAACCCATCTGCCCCAGATTTTAGCCAGAATTACACTCATGAATAAACTTCTTTCACCGGGAAACCTCATCACTATCGGAGGAGCATCCCTTTCTTTAATTGGTCTAACAGCATACTTCACTGATGCAACAAACCTCAGTGTTCCAACTTTCTTCTATGGAGTACCCATTTTTCTGATAGGTATATCACTGAAAACGACTGAGGTTCCACCTGCCTTAAGAGTAGTTCCTGCTAAAAAGTTTGCCTCAGAGAGAGATAAAGCTCCTGAAGAACTAGGAAAACTAATACAAGATGTGACTAGATGGCGTTATGGTCAATCTTGCCAACTTGAATCATCTTTAAGAGTATTAAAGCTTTGGGACATAGACAACCCTCCCCAACTTGTAGAAATAGAAGAATTAGTTAAAGATGGTAATTATGGCATACGTATGAGATTTGAAATGGCTGCTGTATCTTTAGAAAGATGGAATGCACAAAAAGAACGTTTAGGAAGATTTTTTGCTAAAGGCTTGTGCGCTGAATTATTTTGTCCCACACCCAGTGAAATAGATTTAACCTTACTTCCGCAAAAACAAGAAGAAAGTTCACAAGATGATGAATAAAGAAGACCCACAAGCTAACTCCAGTAGAAATTTGAATAAACCTTTTACGGACAAAGATTCAATAAGGGTTTCTATCTTAAGTGAGGCACTTCCTTACATTCAGCGTTTTGCAAAAAAAAAGATCGTAATTAAATATGGCGGTTCAGCCATGGCTGACAAAAAACTTAAGAATGCAGTACTAAGAGATATAGCTCTTCTTTCATCTGTTGGAGTGCAAATAATAGTCGTTCATGGAGGTGGTCCAGAAATAAATCAATGGCTAAAAAAATTAGGAATAAAGCCAGTATTCCGAGATGGTTTACGTATTACTGATAGCGAGACCATGGACGTTGTAGAAATGGTTCTTGCTGGGAGAGTAAACAAACAGATAGTAAGTGGTATTAATAATCATGGAAGCTTAGCTGTTGGGCTATGTGGAATTGATGGTGGACTAATTGAATCAAGAACTCTTGGAGATGGGACTCATGGTCTAGTTGGTGAAGTTTCGAAAGTAAATAAAAAGATATTAAGTCCTCTTCTTGAAGAAGGCTATGTTCCAGTTATTTCTAGTGTAGCCAACGCGTCTGATGGTAGATCTCATAATATTAATGCTGATACAGTTGCCGGAGAGCTTGCAGCAGCGCTAGGCGCCGAAAAATTAATCCTCTTAACAGATACTCCTGGAATTTTAAGAAATGAAAATGATCCTTCTTCCTTAATAGAAAAGATACGTCTATCAGAAGCTAGAGAATTAATTGACAAAGGAATAGTTAAAGAAGGTATGAGACCAAAAGTTGAATGTTGTATTCGTTCGCTCGCACAGGGTGTAAACGCTGCCCATATTATTGATGGAAGAACACCTCACGCGCTTCTTTTGGAAGTATTCACTGATTCCGGCATTGGAACAATGGTTATGGGAAGAGGTTGAATGTCAAGTATAGCTTCAGCGATACAAGCGGCTGAAGCGGCCCTTGAAAAAGGTGATTATAATTACTGCATCAAAATAGTAGATCCTTTACTTTTAGTCTTTCAAGCAGATACGCCAACAGGAGGCCAGCTTAGACTACTTTTAATTACTGCCTATATGGGTAAAGGTAATGAACAAGAAGCGATCAATATTTGTAAAACAATAGCCAAGAATAAAAAAGAGAGCATTCGTCAACAATCCAAACAACTCCTATCAATACTTGATGCACCACATTTAGAAATACCGACAAACTGGTCTGTTGAAATCCCAAAGTTAGAGATGGAACCGTCTCTAAACTCATCATTTAGAAAAACAAAAAAGGAGGAGAAGAAAACTAATTATCCTCCAACTGGTCCAACAAAAAATCTAGACTTTGGATTTTCAATATTAACTTTATTAATAATTTTATTTTTAACCTTTTTCTTGAGTGGTTGCGTTAATATATCAACAAACTTGAGTGTTTCAGGTCCAGATCGACTCAGGTTTTCACTAGATATAGATAGCAATTCTGGCGAGCCAATTGCATGGCAGATGGAATTTGCTAATAACCTTACTAAGGAGAATAGTATTTTAAAAGCACAAAAAGATGGGGATAAACAGCATTTTGAATCACCAACTATTCGATTTGAAGAAGTAAATGAATTACTAGAGAAAATAGCTTCAGTAGCATCAAAGACTAGCGGATTTGATGTTTCTAAACCTGAACTAATCACTAAAAACAAAAACTGGATAATTGGCACAAGTCAAAATTTAGAATTTACTTTTGATTTGAGAGAACTTCCAAAAATTCCTGGATTAAAAATAAATTTTATAATCAATGACATCAGCAATAGACATAATTTCAAAACTAAACCTCTTGAACCTACTTTTAAAGAAGGTTCAACATTGTTGCCTCTAGAAATTGGACAAATTAATCAAATAGAGATTTTAAATTGGAAATGGAACAAAATTTCAATAGGAATTATATTGATAGTCCTTTTAACTTTTCTGAGCATAGCCCTCCAAGTATTACGTCTTCAAATGGGGTTCGGCTTCCCTGAACTACCACCTTAAAGAAGATAAAACAACTCATAGTTGTAGAGGATCAGGATCTATAGAAAGACTTACTCCTTTTGGCAAATCTTTCCATAATTCAGGTCCATAAGGAATTGGAATTTGACTTAATTCGGGTCCGTATAAAAGCAGTTGCCACCGACATTTACCTGCGACTCTTTCAACTAATGAAGGTGCTGGACCGACCAATTTCCAACCTTTTTGAATGCAAGTATTCCTGATTTTCGATGCAACATTAAATGCTCCATTAGAAGTCAGTCCTGAAGATTCACCTGAAAACCTTAATAAGCAGGCTCGACTATAGGGAACCATCGCAGCCTCTTTTCTAGTCTTTTCTTCTTTTTTCAAAAACTCTTCGTACCTCCCATCAACCAAATGAAGAATTACTGGGTGATCAGGACAATAAGTTTGCACTAAAACGTTCCCAGGTTGCTCACCTCGTCCAGCACGACCAGCTAATTGCATAAAAAGTTGAAGAGTTTCTTCCGTAGCCATTAAATCAGGACGATGCAACAAACCATCTGCTGCTAGTACTACAGCAAGAGTAACTTTTGGTAGATCCATACCCTTGGAGAGCATCTGAGTGCCTACTAAAATATCGGCGTCACCATTGGCAAATTTTTCTAGCAACAATCTATGACCATCACGACCTCTAGTAGAATCCCTATCAAACCTTAATAAACTTATACCCTCTAGTTCTCGCTCTAAATGATCGATAACTCTTTGTGTTCCTGTCCCAAATGGTTTAAATGCACTAGAACCGCACTCTGCACATTTATCATGAATTTTTGAACGAAAATCACACCAATGACAACGTAGCCATTGATTTCCCTCTTTCGAACGATGTACAGTTAGGGCCACATCGCAATGTGGACATTGAACGACCTCTCCACAACTACGGCAGCTTAAAAAGCTACTATATCCACGTCTAGGCACTAGAATAATAGCTTGGTTTCCACTCTCCTTGATACTCAGAAGTTTCTTCTGTAGATATCTACTAATTATACTTCGATTACCAAGAGCTAATTCTTCACGCATGTCTACGATGCTAACCGTCGGCAATTGACGGTTTAAAATCCGATGGTTTAATTTTGCAACAACAATATTGCCATTGGGCTTGATATTTTTCCAAACATTTAATGATGGAGTTGCAGTTCCTAATATTACTTTAGCTCCTGTTTTTTTTGCTCTATGAATTGCCAAATCTCTTGCATGATAGCAAGGCATAGGTGATTCTTGTTTGTAAGAGCTGTCATGTTCTTCATCAAGGACTATCAAGCCTAAATTGGTTAATGGAAGAAAAATAGCTGAACGAGTACCAATAAAAACACTAGGAGTTCCTGTGTCTAAGGCCTCCTTCCATGTATCAACTTTCTCCTTAACAGAACAATTACTATGATATTCAAAAACATTCGATCCAAATCTCTTTTGAAAGCGATCAACTAATTGTGGTACTAATCCAATTTCAGGTGTAAGTACTAGACAATGTCTACCGGCGGATAATTCATGTGCTGCAATTTGTAGATATACCTCCGTCTTCCCAGAACCAGTAATACCCCAAAGCAAAAAAACTGATCCATTTGGAAGAGACTCATATTTTTCTTTGGCTAATTTTTGCTCTAACGTTAAAGGTTGAGGATGATCAATCTGTAAAATCTTTTTATCAGTAGATTCTTTATTATCTAAAGACTTAGAAAGAAAAAGACGTTTTTCTCTTTCCCCGTAACCAGCAGAGATAAATTTTCTAATAAATACAGAAGAAAATCCTTCAGACTCCAAGTCCTTTTGCCATTTGCCTCCTCCATTTATAAGAAGAGATTTCTTCAATGCAATTTGACGAGTAGATTTATTGTTTCCATGATTATTATTAGACAATTTTATCCACCAAAGTTTTTTAGGTCTATTCGATAGTTTTGACCTTCCCAACCAACCAGGAGGTAAAGCGGTCTTAAGCATCTGAAAATTACTTACATATAATTCATGAGCAATTTCTTCTAACCATTCTCTCCATTCTTTTTTAATAGCTGCTTTTTGAACCAATGTTTCTACATTATTCAATGAAATATTTGTAAAAGTTTCGTTTGAACTAATTTTACTTCTCTTTATCTTTTTAACGATCAACCCTTGCATGAGTTGCCCTTTTAGACGCACTGTCACAACATCGCCCAAATCTAGATCTAAATTTTTTCCATCTTGATAAGAAAAACATCGTCCCTCACGGCCTACATGTAACCAAATATCAAATATAAAATGATTCATATCATTGTTAATACTTGCCGACTTTAGAAAATTTTTCTACCATTGGATTGTTAACAGCTTTTTTGCTGTTGTGGAACTTGCAAGATTCCACCCAGAGGGAAGACTAGAGACTTTATCAAGAAGAGGAAAAATCCTATTCTGAGATAAGCCGGTCTGAGAAATCCCCTGACATCTTTGCTTTCAAATTGATTGCCATTCCTCAACAAAACATCCTTAATATTTTTCAAGTCCATATTGATATCATGTGATTTTTCGCAAGATTCATCACAATTAAGGACAATCTCAAATTAGAGTGTTTTTGTTGAAATACTACAAATTAAATAGTTTTTCCTGAAATATTTTAACTAGGAGATTCAGGCCATTTTTTTCGAGTAATAACATGAGCTTTTCAACAGACAACAAAACCATCGAAAAAATCACTTCAAAAGGGAAAAATAATTCTAAAAAAATAAAAAAAACTGCCGCCAAATTAAAAGTGACTAAAGACACTCAAACCCTTCCTCAAGAATCATCAAATGATCTAAAAATTGATTTAGATCTGGAGGCAGATAAATTAATTGCTGAAGCAGATAAAGTAACTGAATCAGAAGACATCGACCTAGACGATGACGATAACGCGTCTATGTTATCAAGCGCTCAAGAAGCAGCAGCGAAAGCTTTAGCAAGCATAAAAATAGGACCAAAGGGGGTTTACACAGAAGACTCTATTAGGGTTTACCTCCAAGAAATTGGCCGCATAAGACTTCTCAGGCCTGACGAAGAAATTGAATTAGCAAGAAAAATAGCTGACCTTCTTCAATTAGAGGAAGAAGCTGCTCAATTTGAGAGTGAGAACGGTCATTTCCCATCTGTTAAAGAATGGGCAGCTCTTGCAGAAATGCCATTAACACGTTTCCGCAGGAGATTAATGCTTGGTAGACGAGCAAAAGAAAAAATGGTGCAATCGAATCTACGATTAGTAGTTTCAATTGCAAAAAAATATATGAATAGAGGGTTGTCTTTTCAAGATCTAATACAAGAAGGCAGTCTTGGTCTTATTCGTGCAGCTGAAAAGTTTGATCATGAGAAAGGATATAAATTCTCAACTTACGCTACTTGGTGGATTAGACAGGCTATTACTAGAGCAATTGCAGATCAAAGCAGAACAATTCGTTTGCCTGTGCATTTATACGAAACAATCTCACGCATAAAGAAAACCACTAAAGTCTTAAGTCAAGAGTTTGGAAGGAAACCTACCGAAGAAGAAATTGCCGAAAGCATGGAAATGACAATTGAGAAGCTGAGATTTATCGCCAAAAGCGCTCAACTCCCCATTTCTTTAGAGACCCCTATTGGCAAAGAAGAAGATTCTAGGCTTGGTGATTTTATTGAAGCAGATATAGAAAATCCCGAACAAGATGTAGCAAAAACCTTATTAAGAGAAGATTTGGAGGGTGTTCTCGCCACATTAAGTCCCAGAGAAAGAGATGTTCTAAGACTTCGTTACGGTTTAGATGATGGGAGGATGAAAACACTTGAAGAAATTGGACAGATTTTTGATGTAACTAGAGAGAGAATCAGACAAATAGAGGCTAAAGCTCTAAGGAAACTCCGCCATCCAAATAGAAACGGAGTACTTAAGGAATATATAAAGCTAAATTAAAAATCCTAAAAATTACCTTTGTTTTCAGGGAGGAACCTACAAATATTTTTTAGATCACAGTTTTTATTTCACATTAACCTTATTAAATTATTTTCCAAGATTTATAATTAGGTAAGGTTGACTGCTTAAGGTAAAGAAATAGAAAAATGTTAGCTAATGACACTAGACCAACTGCGCATCGCCTCTCGCCGAAGCCAGCTGGCCATGGTTCAGACGAACTGGGTACGAGATGAGCTGCAAAAAGCCCATCCTAATCTTGATATCACTATCGAAGCAATGGCTACGCAGGGTGACAAAATACTTGATGTAGCATTAGCAAAAATAGGAGATAAAGGTCTTTTCACTAAAGAACTTGAAGCTCAAATGCTTATTGGTCATGCCGAAATTGCAGTCCACTCACTGAAAGATTTACCTACCAACCTTCCAGAAGGATTAATTCTTGGCTGCATAACAGAAAGGGAGGATCCTTCGGACGCGTTAGTAGTTAATAAAAAAAATCAAATTTACAAACTAGAAACTCTCCCAGAAGGTTCTGTAGTGGGGACTAGCTCCTTAAGAAGGCTTGCTCAATTACGCTACCATTATCCAAATCTTGTTTTCAAAGATGTAAGAGGAAATGTTATCACTCGATTAGAAAAACTTGACTCAGGAGAATATGACTGTCTTATCTTAGCTGCTGCTGGATTACAAAGACTTGGTTTTTCTAATCGAATACATCAGTTAATTCCAACAGATATTTCTCTCCATGCTGTGGGTCAAGGAGCTCTTGGAATTGAATGTGTAAGTGGTCAACAAGAGGTGCTAGATATTTTAAAAACTCTTGAACACGAATCAACATCTAAAAGATGTTTAGCAGAAAGGTCCTTCCTCAGAGAGCTTGAAGGAGGATGTCAAGTTCCAATAGGCGTTAGAACTGAAATTAACAACGATGAATTAATTCTTGAGGGTATGGTTGCAAGCTTAGATGGTAAAAGATTAATTAGAGATATAAAAAAAGGATCGGTAAGCTCTGCAGAGGAGATCGGTATAGACTTAGCTAATGAATTAAAAGGCCGTGGTGCAGGAGAAATATTAGAAGAAATATTCAAGTCTGCACGGGCTTAAATTATTCAAAATTTAATTAATTAAATTAGGATCTATTTCAGATAAGTAACGCTCCTCACAGGATTTAATAATCTGAACTGCTTTTTCAACACCAAAGAAACCATTTACAGTACAAGTTCCTGGTTTTTTAAGATCCTTATAATGCTCCCAATAATAAGTTGTTTCTTTAATCCAATGCTTGCCTAATTGTTCAAAGCTTTTTATGTGATCCATCCTCTTGTCATCAGCTATTACGCCAATAACTTTGTCGTCAACTTCACCTCCATCATCAAAAGTCATAATTCCTATAATCCTTGCCTCAACAATTGAACCTGGGACCAACGGTTCTGTAACACTAACAATTTCGATATCTAATGGATCACCATCTTCATCCCATGTACGAGGAAGACATCCATAAGCAAACGGGTAGGCGAGAGACGAATATCCAACTCGGTCAAGCTTTAGATGCCCCGTTTCAGTAATAAGCTCATATTTATTTATGGTATTTGAATTTAACTCAACGATTGTATTGACTTTAAGTTCAGATTCATTGGCAAACGCAGGTAATACATGAAGCAGATTAGGCATTGTTCTGCTAGGTGCTTGATCAAGGTTAGCCATAGTATTTTTTTATGTTCTTATATGGTAAATCAACGCAGTAAATGCAAATGAAGTTGTGGCAAATAATTTAGAAAAGTTTCAACAAAAAATATGCTTTACTTAATTTTTGTGCTAATAAATATATATTTTAATCAGAGATTTTAGAGAGCTTTTCAAGTTTATTGTCTAAATATTCAAGAAAATAATTTGGTGATAATGTTGCTCCAGAGACCTGCCTAACAAGTTCTTCTGAATCTAAACTTCTCCCATAATGATGAACATTCTTGCGAAGCCAACTCAATATTTTACTGATTTCCTGGGATTCAATAAGATTTTCAATTTTTCCTAAATCTTTTTCAAGAGTTTTAGTTAACTGAGCGCTAATGAGATGACCTAGCAAATAAGAAGGGAAATAACCAAACATCCCCTCACTCCAGTGAACATCTTGCAAGCACCCTTCAGTATCATTTTTTGGAGAAACCCCTAGAAGGTTCAAATACCTTGTATTCCATTCATTGGGTAAATCCTCCACAGGAAGTCCTTTCTCAAGAAGATCAATTTCCAAATCAGTCCTAATCATTATGTGCAAGCCATAACTGAGTTCATCTGCCTCTACTCGATTCAATCCTGGAGTAAATGGATTTAGATTGATCCATAAATCATTTCCAGAGTGAATTGGAGCACCTGCATTCTCATAATGATGCCAAAAAGATTTTGCAAATGAAAAGCTCCTAGCAATTCTATTTTCCCAAAATAGAGATTGACTCTCATGAACAGCCATAGAGGTTGCTTGACCTAAAGGCCATGCAAACCATTGGTGACTTTCGGAAGGCAAACCTTGTTCATAAAGAGAATGTCCCCACTCATGAGCAGTAGCTAATAAGCAAGAAAGTGGCTGGCCTTTAACTATTCGAGTCGTAATTCGATAATCATCCGGACCTAAAGTTATGGAGAATGGATGAGGAGACTTAGCTATAGCTGTATTAGATGGATCCCTAGACCAATCATTTAAAAGTATTTGACAGAGCTTTTCCTGATCACTAATTGGTAAATCCCATTTTTGACTCTTTTTACTAGAAATTGTCGCAGCCTTCTGAATCAATTCTGGCAATCTTTGTTTTAAGGGTTCAAATAGTTCTCTTACACGATTAATTGTTAAGTTCGGTTCAAAAGGTTGGGCAAGTGTCTCCCAACAACTTCTTTCTTCACAGAGCTGATTGGATTGTTCTGTTCGTAATGAAATTAATTTCTTTAGAGCTGGAGAAAAGCTTTTGAAATCATTATTTTTCTTGGCTACCTGCCAACACATATAACCTTCAGACTTTGCTGTAGCAAGCGCAACAATCAATTTAGGATCCAAACTTTTTTGTCTATTGAAATCTTGCTGAAGCAACTCAATATTTCTAAACCTATCTGTCATGAGTTGTGATTCAAAATCATCTTTTTCTTTTAAATTTTGAAGTTCAGATTTTGCTTCTTTTATTAAAATTTCGAACTGTTCAGAACTTTGTCTCGCATGAAGTTGCTTAGCTAAAAGACTTAATTGCTCTCCTCTCCAAGTCGAACCAGCAATAGGCATAGATGTATTTTGATCCCAGTAGAGAGTGCTTTGTATAGATCCCAACAACTGCGTATCTTTTAGGTAATCACCCAAAAGCTGCCAAGCAGACTTTGACAAAGTATTCCATTTGATATTTTTTTAATCCTAATCTCAAATTGATGAAAATAGATCGGTATTTGATCAATTTAAAATAAATTAAATCATAAGTTCTTAATTAAATTAATTATTCATGATTAAAAATCAAAAAGATTATATCTTTTTTATACTGCGATCGGATTATAATACTTTAACTTAATAGAAAAGTAACAAACCTTTTAGTATTTAATATAGTAAGGTTAGACAGTTTATTAGGAATGGAACAGATTTTATCAACTTTAGGTTTCGAGACGAAGGGACAAGGTTTTACTGATATAACAAAAGACATTAATGATTGGATCAAAAATAAAAAGCTTCAAAAAGGAATACTTCTTATTTTTCTTAAGCATACAAGTTGTAGTTTAATTATAAATGAAAATGCGGATATTAATGTTCTTAAAGACCTATCAGCATACATGAAAGCTATTGTCCCAGAGGAGGGGTTTTATCCAATTGACAGAAGTAGTAAAAAAATAAAATATCTTCATTCAGAAGAAGGTTTAGACGATATGCCTGCTCATATCAGAACAATGCTTACTTCAAATAATTTAAGCTTCAGTGTAGTTGATGGTAAATTAGAAATAGGCTTATGGCAAGCGATCTATTTATGGGAACATAGAACATCAAATAAATCAAGGTCATTACAATTGCATGCAATTGGTGAATTTGATTTAAATTAAAATTAAATATAAAAAACTCATGGTTTCCTTATTAGATCAAAATCAACTAAATTGTTTTATAGAAAAGAACCCTTCTTGGATAATAGATAATAAAACAATAAAGAAAGAATTTAAATTTGATAATTTCATTGAGGCTTTTGGTTTTATGAGTAAGGTCGCTCTTGTATCTGAAAAAATGGATCATCATCCAGATTGGCAGAATACATATAATAAAGTTAAAATTAATTTAACTACTCATGACAAAGGTGGAATTACTACTAATGACATCAAACTTGCCGAGTCTATTGATAAATTAATCAATATCTAATGTATCATTTCTTACTGTCATCAAAATAAACATGAGTGAATCCAATTCTACAGAAAATATAGTTTCCAAAAATAATATCCCTATTACAATTATATCAGGATTTTTAGGATCAGGTAAAACAACATTATTAAATCATATCCTTACGAATCAAAAAGATATAAAGACAGCTGTATTAGTTAACGAATTTGGTGAAATAGGAATTGACAATGATTTAATAATTAAGACTGAAGAAGAAATGATAGAATTAACTAATGGATGTATTTGTTGTTCTATAAATGGTGAATTAGTAGAAGCAATAGAAAAGTTAATCAATCTCAACGAGAGGCTAGATTATATTATTATTGAAACCACAGGATTAGCCGATCCTCTTCCAATCGCAATGACATTACTTGGAAGTGAATTAAGAGATCAAACTAGATTAGACTCTATTATAACTTTAATTGATGCTGAGAACTTTAATGATATTGCCTTAGAAAGTTCAATAGGAAGATCTCAAGTAATATATGGTGATATCTTACTTCTAAACAAATGTGATTTAGTAACTAATAAAAATTTAGAAGAAACCATAGCCAAGTTAAAAGAAATTAAAAATGATGTGAGGATTTTAAAAAGTATTAAAGGGAATATTCCTCTTAATTTATTATTAAGCGTGGGTCTATTCGAAACTGATCTAATAAATAAAAAAGAATTAGTTCATAATCACTCTCATGAACATGAACATAAACATAAACATAAACATAAACATAAACATGAACATGAACATGAACATATTCACTCAGAAGAAGATAATAAAATCGAAGATTTTCTTTCTGTTTCTTTTCATACTAAAGAACCTTTCTCTCTTAGGAAATTCCAATATTTTCTAGATAACCAATTAAAAAGTAATGTTTTCAGAGCAAAGGGTATCCTTTGGTTCAGCGAAAGCGAAAGAAGACATGTCTTCCACCTTGCTGGCAAAAGAATTTCTATTGAAGATAGTGAATGGGGAGAAGAAAGAAATAATCAACTTGTCTTGATTGGAAAAGAATTAGATAGAGAGAAAATACTCTCTCAATTAAATGCATGTATTAACAAATAATCACAAAATACCAACTTTAAAAAATAAATTGATCAACATCAAATCCACTTCAAAGCCCTACAAAAAAGAACGCAATATTAAGTTTATCAATAATCTAATCGGATTGAATAATAGTCGCTGCATATTAAACTTCTTAGTAATCCTATTAACATTCTTTATTTTATGGCCGTTATTTAGTCTCGTAATAGAGGCTTTATTTGGTATTCAAAAAGGATCTATCTATTTGACGATAAACAATCTTAATGAAATAAAAGGAACACTATTATTATTAATTCTTTCTCTAACACTAGGTGGATTTTTAGGAGTAGCAAATGGTTGGATTTTAGCCAATTGCCATTTTAAAGGGAGAAAAATTCTTAGAGTTTGCCAACTAATTCCTTTTGCAACTCCAGCTTATCTTTTAGCAGCTACATTCATTGACCTCGGCAGCATAAATTCCATCAGAATAACCGGTATGTTGTGGGGTGTAGTAATAATGGCATTTACAACCTATCCATATGTATTTCTACTAAGTTCAGAAAGCTTTGAGAAAGGAGGTAGAAAACAAATTGAGGCATGCAGAACTCTTGGGATAGGTCCTTGGAAAAGTTTTTTTAGAATATCTTTGCCAATAGCAATTCCCTCAATTACTGCTGGGTTAGCTTTAATGGCGATGGAAATCATAAATGAATTAGGTGCCGTTCAACTTTTAAATATTCCAAGTATTTCAGCTGGAATACTTGAGAGCTGGGTTGAGGAAGGTGAGCCTTCAGGTGCCATTGCTCTGGCCTTATTTGCGCTGATTTTAGTTTTTCTATTAGTTGCAATTGAACGCAAATCAAGAGAAAGAAGTAAACGATGGACAGACGGAATCAATAATGGAGACTCACCAAAATGGGAATTGAAAGGTATAAATTTATTCCTTGCTCAAGTTATAACCTTTACTCCTCCAATTCTTACATTGGGCATTCCAATTACATGGGCAATAATAAATATTGACCAAATGAATCAAGGCTTCAATACAGATTTAATTGGATTAACTATTAGGAGCTTTAGTTTAGCCTTAATTGTTTCATTAATAACGATATTTATATCGTTGATTTTATCAATTTCCAAGAGATGGCAAAATCATCAATGGCTCAATATAATGACCTTCTTATCCAGTATTGGCTATGCAATTCCTGGATCTGTTTTAGCCCTTGCTCTTCTTTCCTTTAAAGGAAGTATCTGGCAAATAAACATATTAAGTTTACTAATATGGGGTTATAGCATTCGATTCCTAGCTGTTTCAAAAGGTGGACTTGATGCGGGATTGGAGAGAATTTCACCAAATATAGATAATGCAGCCATAAATCTTGGAAAGAACTGGTCAGAAGTCCTTTTCAAAATACATCTACCACTACTCAAAGGGCCTATGTTAGTGGGTACACTTCTTGTTTTTGTTGACACAATAAAGGAATTACCACTAACTTTTATATTAAGACCATTTGATTTTGATACGCTTTCAGTACGAATATTCCAATACGCAGGAGATGAAAGAGTAGCAGAATCTATATTACCTTCATTAATTATAATTTGTCTGGGATTAATCGCCTCCTTAGCGTTAATACCAAGCTTAAATAACAAAAAAAACTAACATAGTATTTAAACTTTAAATAATTTTTTCACTGGATAAATCAAAGCTGCAAATACATCAGAAATTGTTGAAACGAGGCGATAACAAAGCAATGAGGCTAAGAGAGGTGCTTCTGGCAAATACGAGCCTAGATTGAATAGAATCACAGATTCAAACACACCTAAGCCTCCAGGTGCTGCAGGGACTATAAGGCCAATTACCCATGCCAAGGAAAAGGAAGATATTAATATACCTTTAGAAATTAATGACCCAATAGAAAATGCATTTATACAACATAAAAATCCCAGAAAGCGGAATAACAAAAATATAATCTCTACAAATAGTGGCTTATAGGGATAAAACATCCTTATTGAAATATTTTGGCTATTTTGTTCTAATTCTCTATCTCTAATAATATTATTATTAGTAAAAACTTTTGACTTCATTACCTTTAATTCTTTGATTAGAAATTTTCTAAATACTGGTAGAAAGACTAAAGTAGATGACCAGCAAAGTATATACATAGATATATTAAAGCCTCTAAAAGGTATAAAAATAAAGCCTGAAACTAACATTAAGATTGGTTCCAACAAAATAGATTCAATTGATTTTTCATTTGAAAGTTCTAAACGTAGGGCATTATATCTAGATACAAAATGCCATATTCCTCCTGGTAAATATTTATATATATTTGTAGCTAAAAATAGTTTTACTATATTCAAATTATTAATACTACAACCAATGTTATTGATTAAAAGCTTCCATGCATAAGCATTAATAATTATACTTAAAGAAGTAAATAGAACGCCCCACAATAGCCATAATATTTCTTCACTATTAATAGTCTGATTAGATAAAGAATCAAAGTTTCCATATATTGAATTTCCAAGAAATATAAAACAAATTACCGTCACAAAAAGTTTAATATTAATTTTAGATAATATCCAAAAAACAAACGTGTTCCTTTTACGTTGAACTTTTTTAAAAATAAACATCAATACAAGTACTCATTTAATTCATAAAATTCTGATAATTGAATGAATAATTTCTGACGAATCTCTTCAATTGGAATATTTGTTCTTAAAGATATTTCAGTCAAGTCTTTATGTTCTATCTTAATTGAAATTTGGCCATTTGGTCTAATTATTTCTTTAACATTGACTTCCCCAAATTTAGTTTTATGGCTCACTGTTCGTCTTGGAAGTATCCAGCGACTAATATTATTTTCTCTTATTCCAATTGTTGTACTGTAATTAAACCAAACCTCTCTGAGAACTGTTTGATTCTTTTTGTCGACAATAACTTTGATACATACACCTTTTCTATTTTTCTTCATATCAACCGAATAACAAACTACATCAATAGCACCTGCATTCCTTAATCTTTCGATTAAAATTGCAACATCTTCAGGCGTAGAATCGTCTATCCAAGCCTCCTGAGAAATTATAGTCTCACAAACAGGCTTATGATTATCTTTATAATCGTCATCGATTTCTATTAGTAGAACTCGTAAAAAATTAGGTCTAGAAATATTTTTACTTCCTAAACCGATACCAATTTTTTCAATATTTATATTATCTGGTTGTCCAAATTTATCTACAAAAGTTGCTATCAACGCGATACCAGTAGGGGTTGTTATTTCACCAAAATACTTGTCTTCAATCGTAATTAATGAAATTTTATTTTGTCTGGCTATCTCTAAGACTGTAGGGACTGGAACAGGAAGAGGACCATGAAAAGTCGATACAATTCCTTTCCCTGCAGGTGGATTTGAAAAATAAATTTTATCTGGCTTTAAAAAATCAATTGCGGAGCATACGTTTACAATATCAAGTATAGAATCAATTAACCCTAGTTCATGAAAATGAACATCTGAAATTTCTTTACCATGAACAATCGCTTCTGCTTCGGCAAGAATTTCAAAAACCCTGATAGACTTTTTCTTAACATACTCATTTAGATTTGAATCGATAAGTAAGTTTTTTATGTCATTAAGACTTCTAGGTGATTCTTTAAATTGAATTTTAGTTTTTGTACGGACAATACCTTTTATGCCTTCACTATTCCCCTCATTAAATTTATAATTATAATTTTCATCTATATTTAAACTTACTAAGTTATCTAAGAAAATATAGTTAGGCACATCTAAATCTAATAATGCTGATGCAAGCATATCCCCGGATATTCCAAGACTACAATCAATAAAAATAGATTTCATTTATAAATAAAAATACAATTAATTTTATAGATAGAATACATTTATATAATTTATTTTGGAATAAAACTAGTTTTTACTTTTTAAGATTTTCCTAGTTTTATTGTTTATTGGTTTTTGAGAAAGAGGGCCTATAACCTGAAAATCCTCAATCAAAAGTTGATAGTCAACACGACGAACATCAAGGCTAATAAAATGTTTTAAATAATTAATAGGTACTTCACCTTTAAGATTCACTTTAAAAGGCAAAGCTTTCTTTTGCTGATTTCTTGGCTTTTGACGTATTTTTATAACTACCTCATTTTCTTCTGGCTTAGTAAAAACCAATTCTCCTCTTATTGAAAAATAATCATCGCCTTCCAATAAATCATCAGAATCAACCTTGAAAGTTGAATCTTCAGTCAGATCCTCGTTTTCCAAAAGATCTTTTTTTAAAGTACTTGGTTCCCAAATACCTGTGATTTGCAAATGAAGATTTTGATGATTTCTACATCTCGGATATACGACCCAGAGATGAGGTTTTTCTAGAGGAACGTGATTACGAATCAAGGTTATAACTCTCCCAAGCACAACTGAATCTATTTCATTACCTTTAAAATCAATTAAAGTTCCACGAGTAAAGGTGTCATCATCTTGAGGCTTGTAAATGCCTCTAACTAATCCAATTGCTCGGTATTGCAATGGATCAGTGACCGAGGGGATTGGATGGTTCTGCATCTATTTAATAAATGGGTCATTAGTGACCAATCTTAAATTTACCAAAATCCTACAAATACTATTGTGATTTTATTCATTTGGGACATTTTCATACTCTGACTGATCAAATGCGTTGAGAGCTTCATCAAGGGCATCTGATGGATTTGTAGCATTATTCATCGCTCCTGCTTTTTTAAGACGGTTCATTAAATCAAATGGATCTATTGGTAAACCTTGGTCAATTTGATCTTCTGTATCAAAAGTACTGTAAATATCTCTTTTCTCATCAGTTGAATAATTTTTAATTTCCGAAATTCTTATTGTTCTTGAAAAAGAAAAAACTTGTCCTGCTGTAATTAAAATTGGTGTTAAACAAGCGAAAGCTCGCAATAATTGACCATTAGTAAAAAGTACAGTCCTCCTCAAAACTTAACTTTCATCAGAATTTACATAATAATAATAACTTAAGTAATAAAATTTAGAGTCTTGCTTGTTGCAACCTGGAATGTCAACTCTATTCGTTCAAGAATAGATCATGTCAAAGAATGGCTGGTCGCCAACAAAGTTGACATTCTTTGCTTACAAGAAACAAAAACAGAAGATCAATTTTTTCCAGTTGAGAGTTTTTCAAACCTAGGATATGAGGTTTCAATCTCTGGACAAAAATCTTACAATGGAGTAGCTATTATTAGTCGATTCCCAATTAATGATATAAAGATTGGTTTTAATCAAGTAATCAATGACTACAGAGACTTAACTTTATTAAGTGAGCAAAAAAGAATTATAAGTGCTGAAATAAATAATATTAGAATTATAAATGTTTACGTTCCAAATGGATCTTCTATAAATTCAGATAAGTTTATTTACAAAGAAAAATGGATAGAATGTTTACAGGTTTATCTTAGACAAATCAATTCAAATAGTACACCTATATGTTTATTAGGAGACTTTAATATCGCCCCAGAAGATAGAGATATACATACACCAAGTAACTATAAAGAGACGATTATGGCTTCTTCTAAAGAGAGAAAATTGCTTAAAGATGCTTTAGGAGAGGAATTAGAAGATGTTTTTAGAATCTTTGAGCCGGGAGAGAAAAATTGGTCTTGGTGGGATTATCGGCATTCAGCCTGGGAAAGAGACAAGGGTTGGCGAATCGATCATATTTACTTAACAGAAGAAATTCTTAGTTGTGCCAATGGTTGTTGGATAGACAAAGAACCACGATCTAGAGAGAAACCTAGTGACCACGCACCTGTAGTTGTCGACATTAGCTGGCCTCCACCAGAAGATGAAAATGAATTTTTCTTTTAAAAAAATCAGGCAATTTTCTATTTTCAAATCATCACAGAATTAACAAATCAAATATTCACAATCAACCAAAAAACATTGAATTAACCAGGCAAGGTCTCATTAAAAGCCTCTCTCTCACTTGTTTTTATGCTTAAAACCAATTCGAGCGATAGTATTTTTAAAGATTAAAAAAAAATAACCAGATGCTGAACAGATTCAAAAATTTAGACGAATCAGTCACTTTTAGGCCATTATGGCTGACTGTGTTTATAAGCTCATTCGCTGAGGTGCCGTGACAGAAGCGTTGAACACAAAAAGATCTGAAGAAATTTTTGGCTCTGCCAAAAATTTAATGCCTGGTGGAGTCAGTTCACCCGTAAGAGCTTTCAAATCCGTAGAAGGTAATCCAATCGTTTTTGATCGGGTTAAAGGTCCTTATGCATGGGATGTAGATGGGAACAGATACATTGATTTCGTAGGAAGCTGGGGACCTGCGATTTGCGGGCATGCCCACCCTGAGGTAATAGCCGCCCTTCAAGAAACTCTTGAAAAAGGCACTAGCTTTGGAGCTCCTTGCGCTCTTGAAAACCAGCTCGCTGAAATGGTTATCGATGCTGTCCCAAGCGTTGAGATGGTTCGTTTCGTTAATAGCGGAACAGAAGCCTGCATGGCTGTTCTTCGCTTAATGAGAGCCTTTACTGGTAGGGATAAAGTTATCAAGTTTGAGGGTTGCTACCACGGACATGCAGATATGTTTTTAGTGAAAGCAGGCTCAGGAGTAGCAACGCTTGGTCTGCCAGACTCACCAGGCGTTCCAAGAAGCACAACCGCTAATACGCTAACTGCTCCTTATAACGATCTTGAAGCTGTTAAAGAGCTATTTGCTGAAAACCCTAATGCTATTTCTGGAGTTATCCTGGAACCTGTGGTTGGAAATGCAGGCTTCATAACACCTGAACCAGGTTTTTTAGAGGGATTAAGAGAGGTAACTAAAGAGAACGGAGCTCTTTTAGTTTTTGATGAGGTCATGACTGGTTTTCGAATCAGCTATGGAGGTGCCCAAGAGCGTTTTGGAGTTACTCCTGATTTAACTACTATGGGAAAAGTTATTGGTGGAGGCCTTCCAGTAGGAGCCTATGGCGGTCGAAAAGAAATAATGTCAATGGTTTCACCTGCTGGTCCAATGTATCAAGCAGGTACATTGAGCGGCAATCCTCTTGCTATGACAGCTGGGATTAAAACTCTTGAGCTCCTTAAACAA
>QCHI01000009.1 GCA_003279655.1 Prochlorococcus sp. AG-402-A21
GTATCAGATATATCTCCTGGTTATGATCACATTGCTAGGGCAATTGTTCCATCATGCGCATAAACTGGTTACGGTTACATTGAGGCTAAAGAATTACCTGGGACAGAAGATCAATTAACTGGTTTAGAAATAAATAAATTTATAGAAAAACCTAACAAAGATATAGCTGAGGAACTAATCAAAAATTCTCGCTACACATGGAATAGTGGAATGTTTCTTTTTAAAGCGAGTTCAATAATAAGTGAGTTAGAAAAATTCTCTCCAGAAATAATCAATTATTGTAAAATTGCTATAGATAAAGATATAGAAGATCTTGATTTTCTACGATTAGAAGCAGAATCATTCAAGAAATGTCCAAAAATATCTTTAGATATTGCAGTAATGGAAAAAACAAAGTTAGGAACCGTTCTTCCATTAAATGCAGGATGGAGTGACATAGGCAGTTGGAAATCTTTGTGGGATATTAGTCAAAAAAATAATGATGGAAACTATATAAATGGTAGGGTAATAGCTGAGAAAACTAAAAACTGTTATTTAAAAAGTGAACAACGTCTAATTGTAGGAATAGGAATCGAAGATCTAATAGTTGTTGATACAAATGATGCTCTATTAGTGGCGAATAGATATCAATCTCAAAATATTGGAAATATAATCAAAAGTCTAAGTTCAGCTGCCTTCCCAGAAGGTAAAATGCACAGAAAAATTTATAGACCTTGGGGTAATTATACCACAATAGTTGAAGGTAATAGATGGCTAGTAAAGCTCATAGAAGTAAAGCCAAATGCCTCTCTTTCTTTACAAATGCATCATCATAGGGCTGAGCATTGGGTTGTAGTTAATGGAACGGCATTGATAGAAAAAAATGGGGAAAAACAACTATTAAGTGAAAATGAAAGTACATTCATTCCCCTAGGTTGCAAGCATAGATTAAGCAATCCTGGAAGAATGAAACTCGAGCTTATTGAAGTCCAAAGTGGAACGTATTTAGATGAAGAAGATATTATTCGTTTTGAAGATTCTTATGGCCGGATAAATAATGTTAGTTCGTAAAAAACTAAAGTTTATTAATAAAAAAATGCTGTAAATTAACTAGATAAAATCATCTAGAATTAAAAAATTTTTATTCTACTGTTACACTTTTTGCTAAATTCCTAGGCTGATCAACATCTAAACCTTTATGAGCCGCAATATGATAACTAAATAACTGTAAAGGTACAACGGTCAATAGAGGACTTACCCATTCACTAACTTTTGGAATAGTAAATAATTCATCAAACATTTCCGATTCCGGTCCATCTGTAGATACACCAATTAAGCGTGCATCTCTTGCTTTAGCTTCCTGCGAGTTACTGAGAACCTTTTCATAAACCACTCCAGGAACAGCTAGTGAGACCACTGGAACATGCTGATCTAATAGTGCTATTGGTCCGTGTTTTAGCTCTCCAGCTGGATAACCTTGAGCATGGATATAGCTTATTTCCTTTAGCTTAAGAGCACCTTCAAGTGCAATCGGATAATTTATTCCTCTACCTAAGAAAATTACATCCTTTGTTTCAACAAACAAATGTGCTATTTCCTGTGAAAGAGAATCATGCTTTTTTATAAGATCTGTTAGGTGACTAGGAATTAATTTCAAATCATTAGATAGATCTAAAATTTCTTTAGGAGTTCTTTTTTGTCTTTGAGAAGCAAATAAGAGTGTCAAGCCATAAAAGGACAACATTTGGCCAAGAAAGGTTTTTGTAGCTGCTACGCCTATTTCAATTCCTGATCCAATATCAATAACATTATTTAGTTCACGACCTAATGAACTATCAACTCGATTAGTAATTCCCAATTGATGAAAGGAAAAATTAGCATCTTTAGTCGCATCTCGTCTGTCCTTTTCCATCCTTAATGCGGCTAAAGTATCTGCTGTTTCGCCCGATTGACTTACTCCTATTGTCAGAGTATTGGGGGAAAGTGGTGGTGGAGCATATCGAAATTCACTCGCGAAATATACTTTTGTAGGAACTCCTGCAAACTGTTCCAACAAATAAGCCCCAACCATACCTGCATGTCTACTAGTACCGCATGCAAGTATTTGTATTTGTTCTATCTTCTCAAGAAGAGATTGTGCTATCGGCAAAGCCACTGGATTTTCAGAGGGCAAATCAATAGGCAAAAATCGATCTATCCATAATTGTGCTGTCTTGGGCTGCTCATAAATTTCTTTCAACATGAAATGACGAAAATTTCTTTTATCCGCAAAATATTCCGTGCCCTTTAAAAGTGATGGAGCTCTGTGCTGCCTATTTCCTTCATCATCATAAAGTTCAATTCCTAATGGAGTTAAAAGGGCAATTTCATGATCCCTTAAAGGTAAGAATGTACGGGTAAATCCTACTAATGCTGGCGTATCACTTGCACAAAAAAACTCCCCTTCTCCAAAGCCAAGAACTAACGGGGCTTGTTCTCGAGCTACTACTAGAGCATTTGGGGCCTTAGACCAAATCACAGCTATGGCATAAGCCCCATCTAGTAGATTCAAAACGTTTTGAACAGCTCTTAACAAAGTTTGTTCATTAGGTAAAAGCCCATTTGCTAAAAATTGTTCTATCTCTAGCCCAATTAAATGTGGAATTATCTCAGTGTCAGTTTCCGAGGTCAATTTAACTCCTTTAAGTTTAAGGCTTTTAGATAACTCTCTGTAATTTTCAATAATCCCATTTTGAACAACTGCGATTTGCCCTGAGAAATCAAGATGAGGATGGGCATTTCTTTCGTTAGGTTTACCATGAGTAGCCCATCTGGTATGAGCGATACCTACGTGACCTGTAGGAGGCTTTTTTTTAATTAAATCTGAAAGATTAATCAGCTTTCCTTCTGATTTTTTAACATTTAGTTGTCCAATTTGATCTTTATTTAAATTATCAATTGTTGCCATCCCTGCTGAGTCATAGCCGCGATATTCCAGTTTTCTCAATCCATCAATAAGCAAAGAAGAAACTTCTCTTGATCCAATAACAGAAAATATGCCACACATATATTTAAATCAACATCACAAATTATTTATATAAAATATACCTTCTTTAAGAAAAATACTAATTTTTAATAAGCCAAACCCATACTTCTAGTTGTTTCATCACCTAAGTAAACCCTAATACTGAGGAAATCAGTTGGACAAGCAGTTTCACAACGCTTACATCCAACACAATCTTCAGTTCTTGGCGAAGAAGCTATCTGTGAAGCTTTACAGCCATCCCAGGGAACCATTTCAAGAACATCTAGTGGACAAGCCCTAACGCATTGGGTGCATCCAATACAGGTGTCATAGATTTTGACGGCGTGTGACAAATTACCAACCCATATTTCCTTGATGTATAAAACTATACCTACGTTTCGCTACATAAAAAAAAATAGTTGCAATGCCGTCACTTTTGTTAACTCGACACTCTAACCCGTAGTATTGGAAGTCAGGTCTAAGAAGGTTATGTCCCAGGAAGCAATCCTTGAAAAAGTTCGTTCAATTGTCGCAGAGCAACTGAGCGTTGAAGCCGGTGAGGTAAAACCGGACTCAAATTTCCAAAACGACCTCGGAGCTGACTCTCTCGACACTGTCGAACTAGTTATGGCTCTTGAAGAGGCATTTGACATAGAGATCCCTGACGAGGCGGCTGAAGGCATTGCCACAGTCGGGGATGCAGTCAAATACATCGAAGAAAAACAGTCTTGAGGTTTAAATGATGGAGAAACTCCATCGAGTTGTTATTACAGGTCTAGGTGCCATTACTCCTATTGGCAATAACCTAGAGAGTTACCTACAAGGCCTTCAATCTGGTCAAAATGGGGTAGATCAAATAACACTCTTTGATGCCTCATCCCATGCCTGCAGATTTGCAGCAGAGGTAAAAAGTTTTGACCCAACAGGCATATTAGAGCCAAAAGAATCCAAAAGATGGGATCGATTCTCAAAATTTGGAGTCATTGCAGCAAAAGAAGCACTGAATCATTCAGGTCTAATAATTGACGACTCAAATTCCGCAAGAATTGGAGTGATTATTGGATCTGGAGTGGGCGGATTGCTGACGATGGAAACTCAAGCTCATGTTTTAAATAACAAAGGAGCTAGTCGAGTAAGTCCTTTTACCGTACCCATGATGATTCCAAACATGGCTACTGGTCTTGCTGCAATTGCACTGGGCGCTAAAGGTCCAAGTTCAGCTGTTTCAACTGCTTGTGCCGCAGGATCAAATGCTATTGGTGATGCATTCAGACTTCTCCAATTAGGCAAGGCAGATGCAATGGTTTGTGGCGGAGCAGAAGCAAGTATCACTCCTCTTGGGGTAGCAGGCTTTGCGAGTGCTAAGGCCCTATCTTTTAGGAATGACGATCCTTCTACAGCAAGTAGGCCATTTGATGCTCAAAGAGATGGATTCGTTATTGGAGAAGGAGCAGGAGTATTAATTTTAGAAACTCTTGACCATGCATTAAAAAGAGACGCAACAATTCATGCAGAAATAATTGGTTATGGAACCACATGTGATGCTCATCACATC
Source organism: Prochlorococcus sp. AG-402-A21 (assembly GCA_003279655.1). GTDB lineage: Bacteria > Cyanobacteriota > Cyanobacteriia > PCC-6307 > Cyanobiaceae > Prochlorococcus_B. The sequence goes on from QCHI01000009.1 coordinate 4,539, forward strand.
ACATCTCCTACGCCAGGTGGAGTAGGAGGTTCAGCAGCCATGAAACTTGCATTAAATGATGGAAAAATCAATCCTGAGCAAGTCGATTACATAAATGCTCATGGAACAAGTACTCCAGCAAATGACAGTAATGAAACTTCGGCAATTAAAACGGCATTAGGGAATCATGCGTTCCAAGTTCCCACGAGCTCAACCAAATCAATGACAGGTCATTTGTTGGGGGGCTCAGGTGGAATAGAAGCCGTTGCTTGTGTTTTAGCAATAAAACATGAAATAATTCCGCCAACAATTAACTATTCCAATCCCGACCCAAATTGTGATCTTGATTATGTTCCCAACAAAGCAAGAGAAAAGAAATTAGGTGTCGTACTATCTAACTCTTTCGGATTTGGCGGTCACAATGTCTGTCTAGCTTTCCGACAAATGATCTAATCAATTTCGTCTTCACTGTCCACTTAAAATTTTTTTTCACTAAATACAAATGGTTGCTCTGACTAATTCTCTAGACACGCTATGCATCAATAGCATAAGAATGCTCGCAGTTGACGCAGTTAATAAATCCAATAGTGGTCACCCAGGACTTCCCATGGGTTGCGCACCGATGGGTTACGCATTATGGGACAAACATCTTCGTCATAATCCAAAAAATCCGAAATGGTTTAACCGAGACAGATTTGTTCTTTCTGCTGGACATGGTTGCATGTTGTTGTATGCACTTTTGCATTTAACTGGCTACGACTCTGTAACGATGGAGGACATAAAACAATTCAGACAATGGGGAGCTAAAACTCCTGGGCATCCAGAGACCTTTGAGACACCGGGTGTAGAAGTAACTGCTGGACCATTGGGAGCTGGAATTTCAAATGCAGTGGGACTTGCAATAGCAGAAGCGCATTTATCAGCCAAATTCAATAAGCCAGATTCAACAGTTGTAGACCATTACACATACGTAATTATGGGTGATGGATGTAATCAAGAAGGAATATCTTCAGAAGCTTGTTCTCTTGCTGGTCATCTAAAGCTTGGAAAATTAATCGCTCTATACGACGACAACAGCATCACAATTGACGGGCGAACAGATGTATCTTTTACAGAAGATGTATTAAAGAGATATGAAGCTTACGGTTGGCATGTTCAAGAAGTACCTGATGGAAATACAGATGTAGATGGTATCTCTAAAGCTATAGAAAAAGCAAAAGCAGTTACTGATAAGCCATCAATTATAAAAATCACGACAACTATCGGATTTGGTTCTCCAAATAAGAGTGATACAGCTGGAATCCATGGAGCAGCTCTTGGCGAAGAAGAGGCAGAACTCACAAGGAAACAACTTGATTGGTCATATGAACCTTTTAAAATTCCTCAAGATGTATACGACCAATACCGTCAAGCTATTGAAAGAGGATCCCAACTAGAGGCTGACTGGAATCAAACACTTGCAAATTACAGAGAAAAGTATCCTTCTGAAGCATCTGAATTTGAACGGATGCTTAGAGGGGAGCTTCCTCAGGGTTGGGATAAAGATTTGCCTTCATATACAGCAGGTGATAAAGGCCTGGCTACAAGAAAACATTCTCAAATATGTTTAGGTGCTTTGGGACCTAATGTTCCTGAATTAATAGGGGGTTCAGCGGATTTAACTCATTCAAATTACACAGATATCAAAGGAGAGACTGGATCTTTCCAATATGAAACTCCTGAAAAGCGTTATTTACATTTCGGCGTCAGAGAGCATGCTATGGCAGCCATCTTGAATGGTATTGCTTACCACGATAGTGGTCTAATCCCATATGGTGGAACATTTTTAGTTTTCGCAGACTACATGCGAGGTTCGATGCGTCTTTCCGCGCTGAGTGAGCTAGGTGTTATTTATGTGTTAACTCACGATTCCATAGGTGTTGGTGAGGATGGACCAACACATCAACCAATAGAAACCATTCCATCATTAAGAGCAATGCCAAATATGCTGGTTTTCCGTCCAGGAGATGGGAATGAAACCAGTGGAGCATATAAAATCGCAATTAAAAACCGTAAAAGACCAAGTTCTTTATGCCTAAGTAGGCAGGGCATGGCCAATCAACAAAATTCATCAGTAGAAAAAGTTGCTTTAGGTGGATACATAATTGAAGATTGCGATGGCAACCCTGAACTAATACTTATTGGAACTGGAACTGAACTGGATTTATGTGTACAAGCAGCGAAAAAGTTAACTTCAGAAGGCAAAAAAGTGCGAGTTGTTTCTATGCCATGTGTAGAACTTTTTGAAGAACAAGGCGAAAGTTATAAAGAAGAAGTTTTACCTTCTAACGTAAGAAAACGACTAGTAGTTGAAGCTGCAGAGAGCTTCGGATGGCATAAATATATTGGTCTGGATGGAGACAGTGTCACTATGAATAGCTTTGGAGCCTCTGCTCCAGGTGGATTATGTATGGAGAAATTTGGATTTACAGTTGAGAACGTAGTAGAGAAATCTAGAAATCTTCTCAACAAATAGGATCAAGTATCATAAATAGTTCATCCAATTAAATTAAAAGTTAAACAAAGAACTAATCTTCTTTGTTTAACTTTACGGGAGTTAATTCAGATGCACCTTTTGAATTTATTTGATCATTTAATTTATCAAGATCTTCATCTGTAATTTTTGTATTCATTGGGCAATGGTTAGGACCACACATTGAACAGAACTCAGCTTTTTTGAAAATTTCTTCAGGCAAAGTTTCGTCATGATATTGCTTGGCTCTCTCTGGATCCAAGGACAGTGCAAACTGTTTATTCCAATCAAAATCTTTCCTAGCCTTACTTAATTCATCATCACGATCACGAGCTCCTGATCTATGTCTTGCAACATCTGCAGCATGAGCGGCAATTTTATATGCAATCAACCCTTCCCTGACATCCTCAGGATTTGGCAACCCAAGATGTTCTTTAGGTGTTACATAACAAAGCATAGCTGTACCATACCAACCTGCCATGGCTGCACCAATAGCACTAGAAATGTGATCATAACCAGGAGATATATCTGTTACCAAAGGACCTAGAACATAGAAAGGGGCTTCTGAGCATTCCTCCATTTGCTTCCTAACGTTAAATTCAATTTGATCCATAGGTACATGACCAGGCCCTTCGACCATAACTTGAACATCATGCTTCCAAGCACGTCTGGTCAATTCACCCAAGGTTTTCAACTCAGCAAGTTGAGCTTCATCTGATGCATCATGCAAACATCCAGGCCTAAGTGAATCGCCTAAAGAAAAAGTGCAATCATAGCGTTTAAATATTTCGCAAATATCGTCAAAACGAGTAAACAAAGGATTTTGCTTGTAGTGATAGAGCATCCATTGAGCAAGAATTCCTCCGCCACGACTAACTATTCCAGTAATACGACCTTTAACCTTGGGTAAATGCTCAATCAATAAGCCTGCATGAATTGTTTGATAATCAACTCCTTGCTGACAATGCTTTTCTATTATGTGTAAGAAATCATCCTCCGTTAATCTTGAGATAGATCCATGGACACTTTCTAAAGCTTGATATACAGGAACTGTACCAATCGGTATAGGGGATGCATTAATAATTGCAGTCCGTACCTCATCTAAGTTCACACCTCCAGTGGAAAGATCCATAAGAGTATCTGCACCATATTTAACAGCTAGCTCAAGCTTCTTTAACTCTTCGTTAACATCACTCGCATTTGGGGAAGCACCAATATTTGCATTGACTTTACATTTAGAGGCAATACCTATTGCCATAGGTTCTAAATTCGTATGGTTGATGTTTGACGGAATAATCATTCGGCCTCTCGCGACCTCTTCCATCACTAAAGACTCAGGAAGACTCTCACGCTTTGCTACGAAAACCATCTCTTCAGTGATTTCGCCTTTGCGAGCAAAATGCATCTGAGAAACATTGGTTTTACCCTCTCTAGAAGCAACCCATGAATTACGCATGAACTAAAAAGCTATTGAATAAACAAAGGGAGCAATATGCAAAGATCACAAGATTTCACTTTCCCTACGCTGGTTCAAACCAGATCAGGTTCAGAGGGTGTGATCTCAGCCATAAAGCGAAGCAATATGGCACCCCTAGTGATAAATACAAATTAGCTCGAAATTCTAAATTAAACCCTAAAGTTTTTATAGATAAAAAATCGGCGTATTAAAAATTTTAATCATTCATATCCTTTTTTATTTCAAGAAACAACATTCGTCGTCGTCGAAATCTTCTAACGGCTCCAGTCAAAACAAGTCCACTTCCAACTACTAAAGCAGGTATGGTTTGAATTTTATCTTTGCCCTCTCTATGTAAAAAACCAGTAATTGCTAGTAAAATCAGCAAAGGTGCTGAAATTGAAATTAGTGGGTTACCCAATCTATTCATGAAAAAGCAACTAAATACATTTAGTTGGTTTAGCAGACATGGTTATCGTTTGAGACAAAATTTTTATTCCTAATTCAAGGCTTCTTTCATCTAACGAAAAATGTCCACTGTGCAATGGAGCACAACCTTGATCTCCAGCAACTCCTAATCGAAACATCGTTCCTGGTACATCTTGCAAGAAAAAAGCAAAATCTTCAGCACCTAATGACGGATTTTCTAAATAAACAATATTTTTTTCATCCATAAAATTCTTTGCACAGTTAGATAACAAACTAGTCAAGTCTGGATCGTTATAAACTGGAGGCGCGATCGAATTGAACTTTATATTAGCCTGAGCTCCGTAGTTAGAGGCTATATTTTGTACTATTTTTTCAATCCACTGAGGTAATTTTTCATAAAGGTTGCTATCAAGACACCTCACTGTGCCTAGAAGTTTAACCCTCTCAGCAATAACATTAAAAGCATTTCCTCCTGCAATTTTCCCAAAACTAATAACTACTGGCTTAAGAGCATCTAATCGTCTACTAATAGCCTCTTGAAGTCCACTAATAACTTTCGCGGCAATCCAAATTGAATCTATGCCTTCATGGGGTCTAGCACCATGCCCTCCATTTCCAATAATTTCTATTTCCAATTCAGCAGCGGCGGCCGTAAAAGTACCACTTCTTATTCCAATCTGACCGACTGACAAATCTGGATAAACATGGACACCAAAGAGAGCTTGGACTCCCTCAAGAACGTTTTCAGCTCTCATCCAATTTGCACCTTGAGCAATCTCTTCAGCAGGTTGAAAAATGATTCGGATTCGAGAATTTGTAAATTTGGTTTTTGCTAATACTTTAGCCACTCCCAAGCCGATACAAGTATGTAGATCATGACCACATGCATGCATCAGGCCTTGAATTGAAGAAGAATAATCTAAACCTGTTCTCTCCTCTATTGGCAAAGCATCCATATCAACTCTCAAGCCAACAACAGGTCCGTTTTTGTTACCCATTTCAGCCACCACTCCCGTCTTCCCAACTGCTTCTTTGACTTCCCAACCTGATTTTCTAAGCTCCCCGGCAACAAGAGCAGCAGTTTGATATTCCTGACCGCTTAACTCTGGGTGAGCATGGAGATGACGACGTAATTGAATCAAATCAGGCAGTATATCCTTGGTTAAAACGTCAATTTTTTTTCCTAAATCTTTCATCTATTATCCAACGCAAGAAATGCAATCAAATCATTTGTAGGTCTTGGAGGCCACCGGCGAATATTCAACAACCAATCCTTCTCACGATATCGAATATCTAATCCAGCCGCCGCAGCCCAATTACTTTCAGCTTCACCTGAGAAACCTTTACTCCATAGAAGAGCACTTAATGCAGCTCTCGCATCTGCAAATAAAGGATATTTACGGATTAATATTCTGATTTTCTTTTCAGCGAGTTCAAGATCACCCAATTGATAAATCGCAAGCGCCTCACTCGACCTAGCCATAGCTATAGAATTATTTGACGCAGCAGCTTGAGCAAACAATTTCTTCGCTTCAATCCAATTATCCATGGAGCCCATAACATTACCTAAGTTATATAAAGCTGAAACATCTTTAGGATTATTCTTTAAAACGTAGTTGTAATCTTTACTGGCGTCCTCCCAACGCTGCAAAGCTTCTTCAGCAATTCCTCTATTCAGATAAGGGTCTAAATCTTCAGGTGCAATCTCAATAGCCTTAGTTTGATCTTTTATAGCTCCTTTAGGATCACCAAGCGCGAGACGGATATTACCTCTATTGCTTAACGCAGCCGCATCATCTGGGTTTTCATTTAAGTAAGAACTCCAATCTTTTTCAGCTCGAATGAAATCTCCTTCTTTACTTTCTTGAAGAGCGTTCTCAAATAAAACTTTTGGAAGCACTTTAGCTTGGGTCGAAACTGGCACGAAAACAAAAACAATAGAAAGTAAAAGTAGAACTTTTACAACTCTTCTCAACATCATTTATCTATGTTATTTGCGGAAGTTAGCAAATAATGGTTTTTTGCTTCTGGAGTAACAACCCTTCCCCTAGAAGTTCTATGTAAAAAACCAATTTGCATTAGATAAGGTTCAACTACAGTTTCAAGAGTGGTTGAATCCTCTCCAAGTGCAGCAGCCAAAGTTTCAAGTCCAACTGGGCCACCTTGATATTGATTAACTAACAAGCCTAAATAACTTCTATCTGTTGCATCTAACCCTCTTTGGTCCACACGATGTAAATCAAGTGCATCGTTAACAACTTCAACATCAATCATTTTTGAAGAAGAATGCACTTCTGCATAATCTCGAACTCTTCTTATGAGCCTATTTGCAATTCGGGGAGTACCTCGACTTCTTGTGGCTAATTGATGAGATGCTTCCTCTGAAATTAATAAATTAATAAGTTTCGCAGATCTTTTAATTATATTTTCAAGGTCCAAATAATTGTAAAAATCTAGTCGCTGAGTTATGCCAAAACGATCTCGCATAGGGGAGCTCAATGCTGCCGGTTTTGTTGTAGCACCAACTAAGGTAAAAGGGGGGATTTCGATTGATCGCATTCTCGAAGAAGTGCCCTTACCTACAGTTAAATCCAACCTTCTATCTTCCATCGCTGGATACAAAAGTTCCTGTGATATGCGATTTAGTCTGTGAATCTCATCAACAAATATCAATTCACGTGGCTGCATATTGATCAATAATCCAACAATATCCCTTGGTCGTTCAAGAGCAGGAGCGCTTGTAACTCTAGCTTTAACACCCAATTCCTCAGCGATAAGAAGAGCCATGGTAGTTTTTCCCAATCCTGGCGGCCCGTAAAGCATTAAATGATCAAGTGCTTCACCTCTTTTTAATGATGCTTTAACTGAAATCTCAAGAACTTTCTTTAATTCAGATTGACCTACAAAATCATCAAAAGATTTAGGCCTGAGTGAATCTTGCTGAGATAATTTAAGCTCCTCCTTTAAAAGACTGGGACCAACCAATCTTTCCTCTCCTTTATCATTAGGAAGAGAAGAATGATTAGTAATTGAAGACACAATTGCCATAAATGAAGGGTAGTGGCATCTCAACAAAAATGGAGGTAAATAGAAGAATGAGCAAAAAAGGAAAGAAAAAATCAAAAAAAAATTCCTCAGCTGATGGAAATCGTCGCTTAGCTGAAAATCGACAAGCGCGGTATGAATATGAAATCCTGGAAACACTTGAAACTGGATTAGAGCTTTTGGGAACCGAAGTTAAATCGATTAGAGCTGGAAAAGTAAACTTAAAAGATGGATTTTGTTTAATTAAAAAAGATCAAATACAACTTCATAATGTTCATATATCTCCTCATAACCATGCCGGTAAATTCTTCAATCACGAACCTCTAAGAATCAAAAAACTTCTTGCTCATCGTAAAGAAATCGAAAAATTAAAAATAAATATCGAGAGAAAAGGTTTAGCAATAATCCCTTTAAGTCTTTATCTAAAAGGCTCATGGATTAAGTTAAAACTTGGCATAGGAAAAGGGAAAAAACTTCATGATAAAAGAGCTCAAGAGAAAATTAATGACTCAAAAAGAGACGTAAAAAATGCCCTGAAACGTTTTTAAAAGAAAATTATTTTAATACTTTTCTACTAAGTTTTTTTAGAAAACTAATACTTTAATTATTTAGATATTAGTTAGTATCCAAGCTAACATTATCGGGTGGAGGCGTTGGATCAGGATCAGCAATAAGCATATGTTGTAAAACAATTTCAGGACGCTCGCTATCTCTCCATCTAATACGATAAGCAGGCATTTTAGTCCCCCTGCTTGTCGTTTGCTCGACAGGTTCCATGACCCAACCGCGTCTTGAACGCCCTTGGGGATTTCGTTTCACAACAGCGTCCGCGTGCTTGAAACGAAAACCAACTCTCTCGCCACTCATCTGAACAAAATCCTTACTCGCCTATTATCCACTGTGACGGGTCACTTTCCAGTTTGTTTTAAATTTGATTCTGGCCGCAATAGTGGAAAAGCTATGACATCTCTAATGGAAGGACTGTCAGTTAATAGCATTACAAACCTATCTATTCCTATCCCTAAACCTCCAGTAGGAGGCATCCCAACTTCAAGAGCATTAATAAAATCTTCATCCAAGCTTTGAGCCTCAAGGTCACCTGCTTCTTTTTTTGCCTGCTGTAAAAGTAAACGTTCTTTTTGATCAATAGGATCAATTAGTTCACTAAAAGCATTCGCAGTTTCTCTACCAACAATAAAAAGTTCAAATCTTTCAACCAAACCTTTCTTAGTCCTGTGTTTTCTAGCCAATGGAGAAATCTCAATTGGATAATCCATCACAAATGTAGGTTGGACCAGCTTAGGCTCCACTACTTGCTCAAAAGCCTCATTCAAAAGTCTTCCAACACTGTCAGCCTTATCAGGCACTTGAAGCCCCTCCCTTAGCATTTCCGATCTGGCATCGTCAACATTATCTCCAAACGACTCAAAATCTATTCCAGTGAATTCCTTAACTAATTCATGCATCGTGGCCCTTCTCCAAGGGGGTTGCAGATCTATTTCTTGCTCTTGATAATTAATTTTGGTCGACCCACAAATCTTTTCGCAAACTGTAGAAAGTAATTTTTCTGTTAAGACCATCATATCGAAATAGTCCGCAAAAGCCTCATAAATTTCCACAGAGGTAAATTCAGGATTATGCCGAGTGCTAATTCCTTCATTTCTAAAAATCCTTCCAAGTTCATAAACCCTTTGAAAACCACCCACAACAAGTCTTTTAAGATGTAATTCTGTTGCAATTCTCAAATACAAAGGCAAGTCCAATGTGTTGTGATGCGTTATGAAAGGCCTAGCATCAGCCCCACCTGCTTCTGATTGTAAAACTGGAGTCTCAATTTCAAGAAAGTCTTTTTCATCTAACCAACGTCGAATTGAACTAACTAATAAAGCCCTAGTTCTAAAAGTTTTCCTTGACTGAGGATTTACAATCAAATCTAAATATCTTTGTCTATAGCGCTTTTCTACATCAGCAAGTCCATGCCATTTATCAGGTAAGGGCTTTAACGATTTGGACAGCATTGACCATTCGAAAACCTTAATAGAAAGTTCACCTCTATTAGTTCTCTTTAATATTCCACTAACTCCTATCCAATCACCAGAGTCAACAAGAGAAGTAACGTTTTCAAAATTATTCTTTAGATTTTCACTATTTGTCTTTTGGTTTAAGGTCGCCTTTTCCAAAAACAGTTGAACTGTGCCTGTTTCATCAGCAAGAGTAAAAAAAGCAAGTTTGCCCATCACTCTTTTAGAAGTTACGCGCCCTGCAATTGATACTTCGTCTTTTTTTTCTTCGCCATCTGGTAAGTCTGCATATTTTTCCTGCAAAGCTTCAGCAGAGTAAGTAGGTCGGAAATTCAAACCATAAGGACCTTGGCCTAGGCTTTTTAATGCTTTCGCCTTCTCAAGGCGAGTATCTCTTAATTCAGACAAGGCAATTTATACATACGGTGGGGAAAATCGAAATCAAATGAAAAACCTATCAATTTTGAGCTATTAATCTTTAACTGGCAATAGCAGTGGGAAATTCTCCCATCCTTTGAGAAGCATAGCCAATACCTCTAACAGTCAAAATTAATTCTGGATTCCTTGGATCAGGTTCAAGCTTGCCTCTTAAACGAGCTACGTAGACATCAACAACTCTTAAATCCGCAGCTCTTCTTGGAGGGTAACCCCAAAGCTGTTCCAAAATTTCTGCTCGAGGCACAACACGACCAGGATCTCGAAATAATAATTCCAGCAAGCTAAATTCTGTATATGTTAGGCCTATTCTTTCCCCTCCTCTACTAACTTGCCTTCTATTGGTATCTACTACAAGATCACCTAGTTTCATTACGCCTTGTCCTGATGGAACCTCCCTGGGCTCGTCAACTGTAGGAGCAGGTCCAACTCTTCTCAAAATTGTCGCAATTCTTGCCTCTAACTCCTTGGGACTAAATGGCTTAGCGAGATAATCATCAGCGCCTAAATCCAAACCAGCAACTCTTTCTGAAATCGCTTCAAGAGCAGTCAAGAATATTATTGGAACACAAGACTCTGCTCTTATTCTTCGGCAAACTGCAAAGCCATCCATTTTAGGGAGCATTACATCCAAAACCACTAAGTCTGGTGCTTCTTTGTGAAAAACCTCAAGTGCCTGCTCTCCGTCCTGTGCAGATAAAACTTGATAACCAGCAAGATTCAGCCTTGTTACCAAGACTTTCAAAACTGCTGGTTCATCATCTACAACCAAAATAGAGGTCATGAGATTAGCTGTTGCCTTGGTGACAGGAACCTCGACATTTTATCTCGTAAAAGGCTTCTTGTTATATGAAGATATCATCTTCAAGTCAGGTATTCAAAGCCCTTTGGCTAATTTAGAAGACAGAGTCCCCACTAATAAATAAGTATTTATTCTATTTTTTAAGCTTTAAGAATTTTCTTATTAGTTTTTTTTATAAGTAAGAAGAAGCCACGAGGAGAAAAATGGAGCAACCAATCCAGTAATTATAACCTCAGAAATTAATACATAAAGTGACCAAGAATGAAACCAATTATCTCTTAAAACGCTATAAAGAATAATTTTCTGAAGCCAAATCGAAAGAGCAATAAAAGCAGTTCCTAGGATGGCCATCAACCCAATATTTAAAAATAATTCGATTTTTTTATTATGCAATCCATATTGGCTCCAAATTAAAGACAAAACAAACAAAGACGGGATATAAGAAACATTGCTAATTGTAAAAGAATCTATGAAAATTCCTAATAGAATTGAAGCAATACCTGCCTTCCAAGGACTATTATGAAGTGAAAATGGCAACAATAAAATAACAGGCCAGCATGGAGTAATTCCATTTATTTTCAGCCAATCAGGAGATGTAACTATGAAAGCTGGTAAAAAAATTATAGTGAAAAATATTAATAATTTCTTATTTTTTTTAACCATTATCTTTTAAAATTTGAACCCAATCTATGGCTTCTGGCGATGCAGTTAATTGCACTATTGCGAATGGAGAAGGTAAAGCTTTTTCATTTACAAACTGAACAATTCCAATTGTTAAATTAGGCGGCAACAAAGTACTGGCTGGAGATGTGGTTACAGCATCACCAATTTTAGCCAAACTATTTTTATTTAAGAAAATTAGTTTTGGTCTATTTGTTCCCATTCCAGTCAAAATTCCATGACGCTTAGTTCGGTCAATCCAAGCTCCCACCTGATGACCAGGATCAGTCAACAATCTAACTCTTGCAGTAAGTGGAGTGGTGCTATCAACTAGGCCTATTAAGCCTCCTGGCCCTATGACTGCTTGGCCTTTTAAAACCCCATCTTTGGCACCCTTATTAATTTCTAGCTGTTGCCACCAATTCCTAGAAGATCGAGATATCACAGCTGCTGAAATTCTATTATCACTATTGAACTCTTTCAATGAAAGAGCTTTTCTTAAACGATTATTATCATCCTCCAGCAATTTGAGTCGAATATTTCTTTCAATATTTTCTCCTTCCTTAATCCATTCTTTTTGAGCAGAGCCAGGGAGTATGGGATTTATTAAAATTGAGTATATATCTAAGTAACCTGCTCCTTTTGTCCAACGAACCCCAAATAATAAAATTCCAAATACAAATATTACCCATAATCTTTTTTTCAAAAGCAAATAAAAGCCTATTTTCCCCCTGGCTTTAATCATGATTCAATCTCTAATTACATTTCTAGCAAAATCAGGCGTATCTAAAACTCTTCGCATTGATTTAAAATCATCTAAAACCAGGCCACATCCATTGACAACACACAACAATGGATCCTCAGCTACATGAGTGAAAATTCCTGTTTCATGACTTAATAGATCACTAATCCCTCTAACCAATGCTCCTCCACCTGCCAACATTATTCCCCTGTCAACAATGTCTGCGGCCAGTTCGGGGGGAGTTCTCTCTAGGGTCCTTTTTACAGCATCAACAATCTTATTCAAAGGCTCTGACATAGCTTCACGTAAATCCCCTGCTTTCAAATTGATTGAACGAGGCAAACCTGAGAGTAAATGCAATCCCCTTACATCTATAGACTGCAAATCAAATTCATTAGATGGAAAAGCAGATCCAATTTTAATTTTTATCTCTTCAGCAGTTCTCTCGCCGACTACTAAATTATGTATTTTCTTTAAATAAGTAGAGATAGCATCATTGATCTCATCACCCGCAACTCTGACAGATTCACTTAAAACTGTTCCACCGAGACTGAGAACAGCTACTTCGGTAGTGCCTCCGCCGATATCAACAATCATTGTTCCAATAGGCTCTGTAACTGGCAAAGAAGCTCCTATTGCAGCAGCTACAGGTTCGTCAATCAAATGCACCTCTCTTGCTCCAGCAAGACCAGCTTCACGAACTGCTCTTCTCTCTACACCAGTCACTCCACTAGGAATACCAACAACTAGTCGAGGGGCAATAATTCCTCTGCCCTCATTGCACTTTTGAATAAATGTCTTAAGCATTTGCTCTGCGGCATCAAAATCTGCTATTACACCATCACGCAATGGCCTTACAGCACGAATATTTCCTGGTGTTCGCCCTAACATTAATTTTGCATCATCACCTACAGCCAAAGGAACTCCTTCCTCTAAATCCATAGCGACAACAGAAGGTTCTTGCAAAACAATTCCTTTGCCAGACACATAAATCAAGGTATTTGCTGTACCTAAATCGATCCCAATATCTCGGGAGAATTTGAAACGGTTAAAAAACACGGATTTCAATCATTTGAGCAATCATAAAGAGAGTTGAACTAAGATAAATATATTATTTAGCAACCAATAAACATCGGGGGTAAAAATGGGAATAAATTCAGTCACTCTTGTAGGTAGAGCAGGAAGAGATCCTGAAGTTAGATATTTTGAATCTGGAACTGTAGTAGCAAATCTGACGATGGCTGTAAATAGAGGGAATCGAAGCGATGAACCGGACTGGTTCAATCTAGAAATTTGGGGAAAACAAGCGCAAGTAGCAGCTGATTATGTGAAAAAAGGTTCTTTAATCGGTATAACTGGTAGCTTCAAATTGGATAGTTGGAAGGATCGTAATACTGGAGAGGATAGAACTAAGCCAGTTGTTAGAGTTGATCGTCTTGAATTATTAGGATCCAAACGAGATTCTGAAAATAGTAATTTCCAAAACAACAATTCATTTAATCAGCAGTCAAGTAATGATGAAATTCCTTTTTAAAAAATTTCGTTTTTAATTTTTAATTAGCTTGCGAAGAGTTTTATAAATTACATTTATTAAAACTCCAGCAATAATTAAAACAATAACTGTCTTAAAGATACTTGAAAAAGGGCTAATCCATTTTTCAATGTTTGCATAATTATCACCTAAATAAAACCCTGTAATTGTTAAAAACAAGGTCCAAATCAGGCTTCCAGCAGTTGTCCAAATCAGAAAGGGGGGTATGGGCATCAACTCAACCCCTGCAGGTACTGAGATCAAAGTACGAATTCCAGGGACTAATCTCCCCCAAAAGACCAAAGATACCCCATACCTGTTAAACCATTTACGACTTCGAGCAAGATCCTGAGGATTAATTCCAATCCAACGTCCATTCTTCTTCAGCCATTCCTCAAGTTTTTCTTCATTGACTAATCTGCCAATTCCATACCAAGGCAAAGCCCCGGCAACTGTTCCTAATAAACCTGCTAAAACAACCGGTAAAAAATCTAATTGACCTTGCGAAACATAAAAGCCACCAAGAGGCATGATTAACTCCGAAGGAATTGGTGGAATTAAATTTTCCAAAAACATTGCAAGTAAGATCGCCCCATAGCCGAACCATTGGTTAGTTTCAACTGCATTTCCTATTAATACTGGTAAAGAGGATATGAATTCAGATATTTCCATTTAGTTTGAATTATTTAAATAAAATCAATAACGATATTGATCTGTCTTATATGGACCTTCAATTGGAACATTAATATATTCAGCTTGTTCCTCAGTTAACTTAGTTAACTTTGCGCCTATCTTATCTAAATGAAGAATAGCCACCATTTCATCTAGATGCTTTGGTAAAACATACACTTTATTCAAATATTTAACGCCATATTTAAATAACTCAATTTGAGCTAATACTTGATTTGTAAAAGAATTACTCATAACAAAACTTGGATGACCAGTAGCACATCCAAGGTTAACTAATCTTCCCTCAGCTAAAAGAATTATCTTGTTACCGCTGGGCAAAGTAATGTGATCAACTTGAGGTTTAATATTTTCCCATTCATAAGACTTTAAAGAGGAAACTTCTATTTCATTATCAAAATGGCCGATATTACAAACAATGGATTCATTCTTCATCCTGATCAAATGCTCATGACGAATAACTTGAAAGTTTCCAGTGGCAGTAACAAAAATATCTACATCTTCCACCACTTCATCTAGTCTGACAACTCTAAAACCCTCCATTGCGGCTTGAAGTGCACATATTGGATCTATCTCAGAAATCATGACTGTCGCGCCTAATCCCCTTAAAGACTGAGCAGAACCTTTTCCAACATCTCCGTACCCCATAACAAGGGCGACCTTGCCAGCCACCATTACATCTGTAGCTCTTTTAATGCCATCAACCAAGGATTCTCGACAACCATAAAGATTATCAAACTTACTTTTAGTCACAGAATCATTTACGTTAATTGCTGGGAATACAAGTTCTCCACTTTTTTCCATTTGGTAAAGACGAGCAACACCGGTTGTGGTTTCCTCAGTAACTCCTTTTAAAAAAGATTTGGCCTTTGAATAAAAATTTGAATCTTGAGAAAGTTTTTTCTTAATAGAAGCAAATAATGCAATTTCCTCTTCATTTGAGGGGTTATCAAGAACTGAAATATCTTTTTCCGCTTTGCTCCCCAAAATAATCAATCCAGTCGCATCACCTCCATCATCAAGAATCATATTTGCAGATTCTCCATCTCTCCATTCAAAAATTTTGTGTGTATATTCCCAGTACTCATCTAAAGTTTCACCCTTCTTAGCAAATACTGGAACTCCTGATTTTGCTATAGCTGCAGCAGCATGATCTTGTGTAGAAAAAATATTACATGAAGCCCATCTAACTTTTGCACCAAGTTCAACGAGTGTCTCAATTAGAACTCCTGTTTGGATAGTCATATGAAGACTACCTGCTATGAAAGCCCCTTTTAATGGTTTTTGGGATCCATATTTTTTTCTCAGAGCCATTAAACCAGGCATTTCTGTTTCAGCGATTAAAAGTTCCTTTCGCCCGAATTCAGCCTCAGTTATATCGTTAACTACGTAATCAGTATTCTTCTCAATACTGTTGAGATTTGACTTGGTTGCTGCGAACATAGGTTTAACTCTCTATAAGAGATTGTGGAAAAAGATACTGAAAAACAATTCAAGGTTTTTAATTCATTTGCTCAGCAAACTAATAATTTCTGCTGGACTCTAGACCAACCTGAATCAACAATGTCATTAGGTTCAACATTAACAAAAAAATTTCCAGATCTAAGCATTCTCCTTTTAAAAGGGCCGCTTGGAGCAGGAAAAACCACATTAGTTAAAGGAATTGCAAAAAGTCTAAGAATTCAAGAGCCCATTACTTCTCCCACTTTCCCCTTATCACAACATTATCCTTTGGGATCCCCTCCATTGATACATCTTGATCTTTACAGAATCGAAGAAACAAATGCGGCAAACGAATTTTTTTTACAAGAGGAAGAGGAATCCAAAGCCATGGGTGCATTAATGGTAGTTGAATGGCCAGAGAGGTTATCTCTGCCAATGCCTGATGCCTGGAGAGGAAAATTCGAATATTCCTTAGAAAATCATTCCCGTTTTTTTCAGCTCATTCCTCCTTTAGATAAAGACAATAAATTTTCAATATCTACCAAATAAGGTTGTGCGTCGATAGCTCCTACTCCTTTGCAAACGTGAGAACCGCATGCAATTCCAAATTGAATAATATCTTCAGCAATTTGTTGACTGATTTGATCAAGCTCAATGGAGGTGAGTTTAAAAATTAATCCTGCTGTAAATGCATCACCAGCTCCAGTCGTATCAACAACAGAGGAGGGGGCAATCGCCAATGATTTACCGATGTGATTATTTAGTCGCCATGAAATAGGATTTGATCCATCAGTCACAACAACTGATGGTCTATTAGCAAGGGATGAAGAAATTGCAGTTGGATCATCGGTGTTAAAAAACCATTGGGCCTCCTCTTTTGCGAGCTTGATTAATGAAACGTTTTTTAAAATTGAAAATATTTGATTTTTTTCTTTCAAAGAGGGTTCTAAGACTTTGGAAACTTGGTTTCGCCAAAAAGTTGGGCGCCAATTAAGATCCAAAGCAATCTTTATTCCTGCATGCAAAGCATTTTCAATACACCACAAAAAAGCTTTAGATGATATTTCGGAAGCCAAAGGAATTGTTCCCAAAACTAACCATTGCGCATTTTCTACAACCAATGGCCAGTCTCGAATAATTTGTTCCCGCGATATGGCTTGATCGGCAAATCCCAAGCCTTTATCACCCTCAAATCCTTCAAAAAATCTTTCTCCATCAGAATCTCTACGAACCAATACAACTCTTGTTGGACGCAGAGGATCCTGCTGTAATCCAGAAGTATTAATCCCTCTCTTAATTAATAGATTCTTAAAATTTTTCCCAAAAGTATCATTTCCTAAAGAGCTAATAAAAGAAACATTCGATCCAAGACGACTTAAGGCACAAGCAACATTAGCTGGCGCGCCCCCAAAACAATCTGTTACTGGCAAATCACAAGATGGGTCTCCTCCTGGAGGGCCAAGTCGATCTATTAAAGCTTCTCCAATTGAAATTACATTTCCAGTATGCATGTCTAATTAATTATCAATAAAGTCATTATTAGTGATTTATAGTTTTTTATTTCCAATACAAAGATGTTTATATAATTCAGAAATAATTTTCTTGTTTGCAGCAGGGAAAGGATAATCATTAAGTTTCTCTGGAGACACCCAAAGTAATTTTTGACTAGCTAAAGGTTTTGGCTCTCCTGAGATCCATTCACAAATATGAACGGTAAAATAAAATTTTTTGTGAGTATAAGCGTGTTCAAAAGATAAAAGCTTTTCTCCAACTTTGACAATAATCCCAAGCTCCTCTTTCAATTCTCGCTCGATAGTTTTTTGAATAGATTCGCCGGGGATTTTTTTTCCTCCTGGAAATTCCCACATTCCACCCATACTGGAACTTTCCAATCGCTGGTCTATCAGGCATTCACCTTTGTTATTAAAAACAACCCCAATGCCAATTTCTTGAAAAGGCTTTATTTTTGTCATTTCTTTTGTAGGAAAATCTTCAGGATCGTACTTCGTATAAGAAACACAAAAATTTTGTAGTGGGCAAGAAGTACAACTTGGTTTTTTGGGAGTACAAATAATTGCCCCTAAGTCCATCAAAGCCTGATTACAATCCCGTGGACTTCCCATTGAAATTAATAACGAGCTAAATTCCCATAATTTTTTTTCATCTTTAATAGATTTCCTCTCAATAGCTAACAATCTAGATAAAATTCTTTTTACATTCCCATCTAAGATTGGGGTTGGCAGGTCAAAGGCAGATGAAATAATACTACCTGCAGTACTTCTACCAATACCAGGAAGAGACATCCACTGATCTATTCTATGAGGCCAAGCATGTGGATCTTGATCTATGCTTTTGCCAACAAATTCAACTAATTTTTTTGAGGATTGATGTATTCGATTCGCACGTGAATAATAGCCAAGACCTTGCCATATCATTAGAACATTCTCTAAATCATCCTCTGCTAAAGAAGTCAAAGAAGGAAAAACCTTCATCCATTTTTCCCAGTAAGGAATAACGACCTTCAACTGGGTCTGCTGAAGCATTACCTCTGCGATCCAAATCTCATAAGGAGATATACTTTCACCTAATTGAGGAATAGAACCATCTTTCTTTAATTTCCAAGGTATCCAGTATCTACCATTTAACTTAAACCATTCCAGCAGTGAATTTTGGATATCTTGAGGAGAATCAATAATACCCATCAAAATAAATTAAACTTCAATATAATGTTTTTCAATAATATCATTTTTTTAATAGTTTTAGCTATTCAAATTAATACTTTTTGAATAGCTAAAACATCGAATAATATGACTAAAGAAATTATTGACTTTACCAAAGATATATCTTTAAGTAAAAATAATTCATATACTTCCCTAAAAATATGAAGCAATTCTGGAATTGGAAAAATTATCAAATTGCATGGCAAGTGGAAGATAGATATGATAAATCTGAACTTGCAATAGTTTTAATTCATGGTTTTGGAGCCTGTAAAGATCATTGGAGATTCAATCAAAAAAATATTAGCTCAATTGCACCATGCTATGCATTAGATTTAGTAGGGTTTGGAGATAGTAGTAAACCAAATTCACAGATTTCATATGAAAAGAAAACCTCTTCAAATTTCAACTATTGTTTTGATAATTGGAGTCAACAAGTTTATGATTTCTGTAACGAAATAGTTAAAAAACCTGTATTACTAATAGGAAATTCTATTGGTGGAGTAATTGCATTAAATGCATCAAAAAAATTATCTACAAAATGCTTAGGTGTTGTATTGATTAATTGTGCTCAGAGAACAATGGATGATAAGCGACTAGCAGAGCAATCATTATTAATGAGACTTCTTAGACCAGTGATTAAAACCTTAGTAAGGCAACGAATTTTAAGTTCAAACATTTTTAAAAATGCTGCAAATCTAACTTTTATTGAAAAGATTTTAAAAGTAGCTTATCCAAGTGGAAGTAATGTTGATGAAGAGCTAATCAATACACTCTTCAAACCAACACAAGGTAAAGGAGCACCTGAAGCTTTCAGGGGATTTATTAATTTATTTGATGATTATCTCGCTCCAGATCTACTAAAACAAATTAATAGTCCAGTACATTTAATCTGGGGTGAAAAAGATCCATGGGAACCTCTAAAAGAAGCTCAAAAATGGTATGAAACTTTTGAATGTATAAAATCTTTAGATATTATTCCTGAAGCTGGGCATTGCCCCCATGATGAGATGCCTGAAAAAGTAAATCCTATTCTTAAAAAAATCATTCAAGAAGCCATATAAGCGTGAACTGAATCTCCAGATTTTCTTAAACCACGCAAACCATCTCTTTCTAAATTTCTGACTCGATCTCTACTGATACCCAAAACCCTGCCAATTCCTGTAAGACTCATAGGGTCATCCCCATCCATACCGTATCTCATTCTTAAAACGCGGTTTTGTAATTCAGGCAATTGTTCGAGTAATGTTTCTAAATCACCCTTCATACAATCACTTTCAATTTGCTCAGAAGGCATATCAATTTCGTTAGACAATAAGTCTAATAAAATAGTATCTTCTCCATCACCAATTTTAGTTTCCAAGCTAACAGGCTGACCAGCTCTACTCATTAGATCTTTAACATCACTTTCTGGTAACTCAACATATTCAGATAATTCTTTCAAAGTTGGAGTTCTAGAGAGTTCTTGACTTAATTCTCTTTGACCTTTTTTCAATTTATTTAGCATTTCAGTTATATGAATAGGAAGTCTTATAGATCTACTCTTTTCAGCAATTGCCCGTGTAATACCCTGACGAATCCACCAATAAGCATAAGTTGAAAACTTATATCCACGAGTGGGATCAAATTTTTCAACTCCTCGAACTAAGCCAATGGTTCCTTCTTGGATCAGATCTAATAATTCCATATTTCTTTTGGTATATTTCTTGGCAACGCTTACAACTAAACGAAGATTGGCTGCAACCATTCTTTCTTTTGCTCTTCTTCCACTTTTCAATTTCTTTTTCAATTGAAGTGGAGAAATTCCAGCCTTATCAGCGAAGAAGTTAATTTCAGGTTTTTCCCCTAAATCACTTTCCAGTTGGGATTCAAGATTTTCGAGAACCATAAGATCTTGAACCTGTCTTCCTAATGTTATTTCTTGCTCATGGGATAACAAAGGGACCCTTCCAATATCTCTAAGGTAGGAACGAACCAAATCTATATCAGTTGCAGATCTTGCAGCAGTAGCAGCAGATGGATTTTTAACCTGGATAGCCTCTACTGCCATTGTCATGGGTTTGTTGAGTTTTGTGAAGCTTACTACTAAGAATTGTAAAGATCAATTAAGTAGAGCTCGGCTTTCCGAACTTTGAGTAAAAACACTCATTCGTCTTCTATGCCAATCTCCCTAAAAGCCAAGAAGCTGTTTTCAAATAAATCAATACCCCTGCAACATCTGTAGCGGTAGTGATAAATGGAGCAGACATTAAAGCAGGATCCAAACCCATCCGATCAAAAAACAAAGGCAATGACGCCCCTGCAGTAGCCGCAAGAGTTGTAATAGCAATTAAGCTGATTCCTACAGCTGTTGCGACCAAAGGTCCCTGTCCTTGCCACCAAGCAAAAGGCACAACAAACACAGCCATCAAAACCCCAAGCAAAGCTCCTGCCAATGCTTCTTTTGCGATAGCCCTAAAAAGACCAAGCCGCTGAATTCGTTGAGTACTCAAACCTCGAATAACAACCGTTGAACTTTGAGCTCCAACATTGCCCCCTGCACCAATTAATAGAGGAATGAAAGCCGTCAATAAAACTACTTGCTTTAAAACCTCGTCATTCATAGCAATAACTTGGGTGGTTAATCCATTAGCCAAAACCAAAACAGCAAGCCAGACGATACGGCGTCTAGCCACAACAAATAAATTGCTCTGGAAGTAATCATCTTCATCTCCAGCTTGAACGGCACCAGCCGCGTATATATCCCTCGTTGCCTCTTGTTCAATAACATCAATAACATCATCAACGGTGACAATACCAACAAGTCTTTTTTCAAGGTCCACAACAGGTAAAGCTAGAAAGTCATATCTTTGAATTGCTCTTGCAACCTCTTCTTGATCAGTATCTGTTCTGACATTAACAACTTCTCGAGTCATCACTTCACCAATTAGCGACTCAGGGTCCGCAACCACTAAGTCTCTTAAAGATAAAATTCCTGTTAAGTGCCGCTCTTTATCAGTTACATAAAGGCTATAAATTGTCTCTGAAAAAGTAGCTCTTTGTCTAACAAGTTTTAAGGCTTGAGAGACACTAAGAAATTCTTTAAGATCTATAAATTCTGTGGTCATTAATCTGCCAGCTGTTTCAGATTCATAACCCAAAAGCTGGGCAGTCACTCGTCTTTCTGAAGGACTAAGCTCTGAAAGTAATCGTCTAACAACTTTTGCAGGCAACTCATCAAAAAGGCGTACACGGTCATCAGGTGACATCTCCTCCACCAAGTCCAGTACTTCATTCGATCTCAATCGATCTAAAAGATTTTGTTGAACTGAAGGATCTAAATATTCGTAAACCTCAATAGCTTCATTTTTATTTAAAAGCCTAAAAGCCAAGGCCTGCAATATCATTGGCAATGTCCCTATTGCCTGAGCAATGTCAACAGGCTGAACAGGACTTAGAAGAGATTTAACACCATCGTAATTCCCAGCAGAAAGCATTGCCTCTAATTGATGTGCAACTGCTTCAGCGACCAAACTACCATTGGCCAAAGATTGAGTCTCAGTTGATGCCCCTAATTGTTCATTCATATTCAGAGCAGCAAGCCTCTATTATTTTATTGCTAACTGCCATTTTTTTTTACTTCGATATCCATGTCCGTAAATATCAGCCAAGTTGAGGTCTTCTCTTTCGAAAATGAAAAAATCACTTTTGATCTTTTCAAAGGAGATGTCTTATTAATTGTCAATGTCGCTAGCAAGTGCGGATTTACTAAGCAATATGAAGGTCTACAGAATCTTCAAAATAAATACCAATCAAAAGGATTTAGAGTTTTAGGCTTTCCATGTAATGACTTTGGTAACCAAGAACCTGGAGAGTTAGAAGAAATTAAGCAATTTTGCTCAATCTCCTATGGAGCAAACTTCAAACTATTCCAAAAAGTTCATGCCAAAGGTAAAACAACAGAACCCTTTACAACCTTGAACAAAGTCAATCCAGCAGGCGACGTTGAGTGGAACTTTGAAAAATTTGTGATTAATAGAAAAGGAGAGGCCATAGCAAGATTTAAAAGTTCAGTAGAACCAGAAAGTATGGAAATTACAAAATTAATTGAAGAATTGCTAGATTAAATATTTATTTTCTTAGCTAATAAATGTCCAAAACCAACAGCAAAACATCCAATTAAGACTGTCAAAATTGAATTTAAAAAAAATAATTTATACGAACCTTGACTTATTAAGTTAAATAAATATAAAGACCAACCACTAAATGTAGTAAGCGATCCACAAAATCCAAATCCAAACATCAATTTATACTTCTTTGAAATAAGCAACGAATTTATAAATCCTAGTAAAAAACATCCAATCATATTGACGATGAAAATTTCATCGATTTTCCATCGTATTATAGCCGCAGGGACAGCCCCTAGTGTAATCCAAAAAAAACTATTATTTTTGAAAAAATTATCCATTTATTGATTGCCCAAATATAGACCAAATGCTAAAGAAATTATTCCTAAAAACATAGAAATAAAAAATAATCTTAAGGCACTAAAAAATTTAAATTCTAAAAAAGTATTGCATATTTCATAAACAAATGTAGAAAAAGTACTCAAGCTTCCTAACAAACCAATGGAAAAAAATAATATTAATTTATAAGAAAAATCATAAGAACTAATCCGTGGCACAATTGAAAGGAAAATACCAAGTAGGAAAGAAGAAAAAGTATTAATTATTAAAATAGCAAAATCATTAATTAAAAAAAATTTTTTTAATTTTTCATAAATTATAAATCTAAAATTAACCCCCAAAACTGCTCCAAAAGAAACTAATAATATATCTTGGAATTGATCAAGAATTACCAATATTTACCCACCCTTTTTTATAAAAACAATGATAGAAATCCTCAGTTAGTACATTAACTAACAACCAATTTCCATTGTTGCCACTCTCCCAAGCCTTTAAAATATTTACAGGGGTTCCTGCTTTAACTTTCGTTAAAACAGATGATTTATTAGAGGCAGAAGAAAGCAAGTTAAATTCTTTCAAAGCAATTATTGGAGATCTCATATTATTTTCTCTATGCTGAATATTTGATTTTTGAGCACCTCCAGCAGGCAATGTAGTTGGAACTACCAACGCAAGTCCTAAAAGCCATGTCCAAACTATAAAAGTACTAATGAAATTCATCAAATATCTAAAGTAGCTAAATCTAATTCAACACTATGCGTTTCAATAAACTCTCTTCTTGGTGCAACTTTATCGCCCATTAAAATTGTAAATATCCGATCAGCTTCAAGCGCATCTTCTATCTCAACTCTTTTCATCATTCTTGTTGTTGGATCCATTGTTGTTTCCCATAATTGTTTTGGCATCATTTCTCCCAATCCTTTAAATCTTTGAATTGTATAGTTAGCCTTTTCTCCAAAATTTGAAAGAGTTTTTTGCAAATCTGATTCGTTATAGCAATAAGTGTGATTCTTTCCTCTTTCTACTTTGTACAGAGGAGGACAAGCAATATAAATGTATCCACCTTCTACAAGAGCCTTTTGATACCTGTAAAAGAAAGTCAAAAGCAAAGTTCTTATATGCGCGCCATCCACATCAGCATCAGTCATAATTACTACTCTGTGATATCTAAGATTTTTAACTTCAAAATCTTCTCCTTTGATTCCTAAACCTAGAGCTGTTATTAAAGATTGAATCTCAGTATTTTTATATATCTTTGCATCATCAGTTTTTTCAATGTTTAGAATTTTGCCTCTCAAAGGAAGTATTGCTTGGAATTTTCTATCTCTTCCTTGCTTCGCTGAACCGCCAGCAGAATCACCCTCAACAATGTAAATTTCTGATTCTGAGGGGTCTCTCGAACTGCAATCGGCTAATTTACCAGGCAATGTAGAACTTTCTAAAACACTTTTTCTTCGAACAAGCTCTCTAGCCCTTCTCGCCGCCTCAGCAGCATTAAAAGCTTGAATTGCTTTCTCTAGGATCAAATCAATCACACCTGGATTAAATTCTAAATATTGACTAAGAGACTCACCAACCAAGCTGTCAACAATTCCGCGTACTTCAGTATTACCCAATTTAGTTTTAGTTTGACCTTCAAATTCTGGGTCTGGAACTTTTACAGATAAAACAGCTGTCAATCCTTCTCTAATATTTTCTCCTGCTAAGTTCGAATCGCCTTCTTTTCTCTTACCTCTTTTCTTTGCAAAAGAATTTAAAGTTCTAGTTAAGACTGTTTTGAGACCTTCAATATGAGTTCCACCATCAATAGTTCTAATATTATTAGCAAATCCAAGAATGCTATCGGAATAAGCATCAACGCACCATTGCATTGCAGCTTCAACTTGAACTCCGTCTTTTTCAGAATTTACATAAATAATTTCTGGATGTAAGGCATCTTTTTCTTTAGTCATATAGTCCACATATTCTTTGATACCTCCCTCATAAAAATAAACTTCCTCATGAGGTTGATTGTCAGAATCTAATGACTTCTTTCGCTCGTCACGAAAGACGATACGCACGCCACCATTCAGATAAGCTAGCTCCCTAAGTCTCGAAGATAAGACTCCATATTCAAAAGATGTTCCATCAGAAAAAATTTGATGGTCAGGTTTAAAACAAACCGTAGTACCAGTAAGATTTTTTTCTGCTTTCGACAAATTCTCAGATTTCAAACTTCCAATTGATGAGCCTCTTTCAAACCTCTGGAAATGAACTTTTTGTTGCCTTCTAACTGTTACTTCCACCCATTCACTTAATGCGTTTACGACCGAAATACCCACTCCGTGCAAACCTCCAGAGACCTTATAACCACCACTTCCAAATTTTCCACCTGCATGCAAAACAGTCAGAACTGTCTCAAGAGCACTTTTGCCAGTACGAGGATGAATATCTGTTGGGATTCCGCGTCCATTATCTGAGACAGATGCTGATCCATCCTCAGAAAGTAAAATTTTGATTTGATCACAATGGCCAGCAAGAGCCTCATCTACAGCATTATCAACAACTTCATAAACAAGATGATGAAGCCCTTTAGACCCAGTTGAGCCTATGTACATTCCAGGCCGCTTTCTTACAGGTTCTAAGCCTTCCAGTACTTGGATCTGCTCAGCACCATAAGCCTCTTGGACTTTTGAATCTTTACTCATGCGGATAACAGCAAACAGGCAAGGTTGTCTTTGATACGAGCATTAGCCGAAACCTTTCCCGAAATTTCAATTTAACATTGGTATTACGGAAAGTCTTAGGAAAAATTTCAAAACCAAATCAAAAAATCTAATTTCATGCAATTACTGCTAATAAACCCCCTGAAAGACAATTATGCAACCCATTCATAAGCCTCTTGTAATAGCCATTATGGGACCAACTGCCAGCGGCAAAACTGAGCTTGCAATTGATATTGCACAAAAAATCAATTCCAATATTCATAATGTCGATTCTCGCCAAATCTATATTGATATGGACATTGGCACTGCAAAGCCAACAAAAGCTCAACAAAAACAAGTAAAACATTTTCTCATTGATCTTTGCCTACCATCTAAACCGATCAATCTTCATGAATTCCAATCAATAGCCAGAACATCTATGGAGAGAGACTTGAAAAAAGAAGGTTTCACTTTACTTGTAGGAGGAAGTGGCTTATATCTTCAAGCCTTAATTGGAGGACTTAATCCTCCAGCGGTACCTCCTCAAAAATTCTTAAGAGATCAACTTGAAAACATCGATAAAACCGAGCGACATCAATTATTAACGTGTTGTGACCCTTTTGCGGCTGAGAGAATACATCCAGAAGACACAATCAGAACAATTCGAGCTCTTGAAGTTTTTTATGCAACAGGAAAAATGTTTTCGAAGCAAAAAAACATGAGGCCTACTCCTTGGAGAGTTTTGGAACTTGGATTAAATCCTGAGAAATTAATCACTAGAATCCAACGTAGAACTGAAGAAATGTATAAAAAAGGGTTAATAGAAGAAACAGAAAATTTGATCAATAAATATGGCAATGATTTAAAGTTGCTTAAAACTATTGGATATGGTGAAGCAAGGTCTATGATTAATGGAAAGATTAATTATGAGGAGGCTTTAGAAATAACAATTAAACGAACCTGCCAATTAGCCAAAAGACAAAAAACTTGGTTTAGAAATAAGCATAATTCTAAATTGCTAAATGAAGATAATGCATTACCTGAAGCTTTATCTTATATCTATGAGTTTCTGAGTTGATTACTTTAAATATGCTTAGAATTAGATTAAAAATTACTCTCCACAGAAATTAACCACTGAATGCCACCACGTCCCCGTTTTGATCGTCGCGCTCCGGAAAGAGAGCTTCCCAATATTAATGAGAGAATCAGCTATTCTGATTTGAGAGTCGTTGATTCAGATGGCACACAGCTTGGTGTCATCAGCCGAGAGGAAGCGCTAGAAGTCGCTAAAGAGAGAGAACTC
The DNA here is from genome assembly GCA_003279655.1 of Prochlorococcus sp. AG-402-A21. Lineage (GTDB taxonomy): Bacteria > Cyanobacteriota > Cyanobacteriia > PCC-6307 > Cyanobiaceae > Prochlorococcus_B. The sequence continues at coordinate 31,430 of QCHI01000009.1, forward strand.
GATCTTGTTCTAGTAAGTGAAAAAGCTACTCCTCCGGTATGCCGAATAATGAATTATGGGAAATTTAAGTTTGAACAAGAAAAAAAAGCAAAAGAAGCCAAGAAAAAATCTCATCAAACTGAAGTTAAAGAAGTAAAAATGAGGTACAAAATTGACCAGCATGATTATCAAGTCCGTATTAGTCAGGCAACTAGATTTTTAAAGGCTGGAGATAAAGTCAAATGCACGGTTATATTTAGAGGCCGCGAAATTCAACATACTGCTCTAGCAGAAACTCTTCTACAAAGAATGGCCAAGGATTTGGAAGAAAAAGCAGAAGTACAACAGTCACCTAAAAGAGAAGGAAGAAATATGATTATGTTTTTAACTCCTCGTAAAACTCCTCTTCTAAAGAAAGAACAAGAAACAACTGAACCAAAAAAAGCTTTGAGAACAATTAATTAACTTAAACAAACTTTTCATTGGACAAACATTTAATTGTCACTTGTCATTCTATTTATTAGTGTAGCCACATTCACACCTGGCATACATAACGCGTGAGATTCCACATACAACAGGAAAGTGAAATACCTGCATCAAGTCAGTTATATAACCAAATTTGTTTTGCGATTGCAGCGAGACATTATCCCCCTGGGCATAGGTTGCCTAGTACTAGACAACTTGCCATGCAAACAGGATTACATCGAAACACTATAAGCAAAGTCTATAGACAGCTAGAGACCGATGGAGTTGTTGAAGCTATTGCAGGATCTGGTATTTATGTTCGGGATCAGCAAAAACAAAAAGATTTAAGAAGTACCTCTCATTCAATACGAAAAAAAGGTATCCAAGATGTGGACCATGAGGTCCGAAAAAGCATTGATGAACTTTTAAATGCTGGATGCACCTTGCAGCAAACCAGAGAATTGTTTACTCGTGAAATTGATTGGAGGCTTAGATGTGGAGCACGGTTATTGGTCAGTACTCCCAGAGAAGATATAGGGGCATCATTGCTTATTGCAGAAGAATTAGCACCTCATTTAGATGTTCCAGTAGAGGTTGTACCAATGGAAGAGCTAGAATGTGTGTTGGAAAGTTCAAGTAAAGGAACAGTCGTAACTAGCAGATATTTTTTACAACCTTTAGAAGAATTAGCCAAGCGACATCAAGTCAGGGCAGTAGCAGTCGACCTTAGCGATTTCCAAAAAGAACTCAATATTTTAAAAAAGCTTCGCTCAGGAAGTTGTGTAGGAATAGTGAGTATAAGCCCTGGAATACTTAGAGCAGCAGAAGTTATATTGCATAGTATGCGCGGTAATGAACTACTTTTAATGACAGCCAATCCAGATGTTGGTAGCCGACTTATAGCTTTACTTAGAGCAGCAAGTCACGTTATTTGTGATAGCCCTAGCTTACCTGTGATTGAACATACTTTGAGGCAAAATAGATCTCAATTAATGAGAATGCCACAAATTCATTGTGCACAGAAATACCTCAGTGACTCTACAATTGAAGAGTTGAGCAAAGAGATTGGTCTTCTCGAGTAAACATTGCATTTTAAATCAATGTTTCGATCACTCAGATCAGATTTCAAAATAATCAAAGAAAGAGATCCTGCAGCTAAAGGAGCTTGGGAAATAATATTGTGCTACCCAGGCTTTCAGGCTTTAGCTGTACATAGAATTAGTCACAAACTTTGGAAATATAAACTTCCTCTAATTCCAAGAGTGCTCAGTCACCTAACTAGATTTTTTACGGGTGTAGAAATTCATCCAGGTGCAATAATTGGCAAAGGTGTGTTTATAGATCATGGAATGGGAGTAGTAATTGGAGAAACTAGTGAAATAGGAGACAGGTGTTTGCTATATCAAGGAGTAACTTTGGGCGGGACTGGAAAAGAAAGTGGTAAAAGACATCCAACTCTTGAGAGCAATGTCGTCGTGGGTGCAGGCGCAAAAGTACTGGGAGGAATTTACGTAGGAACTAACACAAGAATTGGGGCTGGATCAGTTGTAGTGAAAAATGTTGAGGCGAATAGTACTGTGGTTGGGATTCCAGGACGAATAGTTCATCAAAGTGGAGTAAAAATCAACCCTCTAGCTCATTCTGCGTTACCAGATACAGAAGCCAACGTACTAAGGAATCTTATGGAAAGAATCGATCAATTAGAAAATGATATTTTAGGGCTGCAAGATCTATTAGGAAATATTCAGATCAATAAAAGAGCAGAAAGAGTCAGAGGTGAATCTCAGAATCTTAGGGACAAAGAAATCATTGATTTTATAGGAGATGATTAAATCAATGCAAAGAATTGATTCTTAATTTTCAGATACAATTCAAAGCATAAAAGGCAATCTTTTACCTTCCTTATCAAGTAAACAGACAGTAAAGAATAATCCGATAATATTAAATATCAATATAAATATTGAGACCTGATAGTTCAAAGACCCCTCAATTATGCTCATTCTAAGTGAATCAAGAATTTGATAGATAAAATTCACATTTGTTATCCAAGAAAGTGAGCCCAAACTCTCTTTCATATAAAGTATTGGAGAAGTTAAAAAACACAACTGAAGAATAATAGGAACAAGCTGAGCAATATCGTTAAAGCGCACACTTATCAAACATACGATTACAGGAAACCAATATATGAAAATAAAAAGGTTTATAAATGGAATCAAAGAATAAATAATAATATTAGTTAACAGAGAGAATTTTAAAAAAATAAATGCTAAAAGCACTAAAATAAAAGACTGAAAAAAAGTTTGTAATTGAAAGGACCATTCTTCTAAAGTATAAAAAATAGGCTTCAGATTCAAATTTTTTATATTTGAAGAATTATAAGCAAAAAGTTGTGGAGAATTCGCAATTGATGCACTTATTGTATTCCAAATGACTAATCCAAATCCTAAATATATAAAATAAGTCGAAAAGTCTTTAACGGAAAAAACTGTTCCATAAACAATACCAAGAGTTCCTATAGAAAGTAAGTTAGAAAATCCAAGCCAAAAACTACCAAGAATTGTTTTTGCGAACCTAGCTCTTGATCTAGAGGTGGCCGTATACCACCATGCTCTTCGAGTTTTAAATGCAAATTTAAAACTATTCAATAAAATTTTGACTGTAATAATCATGGGTATGATAATAATTCAAAGCAGCATCCAAAGGACCATCGAATGCGATAGATCCATGACTAAATACGATACCCCTATCACAAAACTGTTTTAATAATCCTTCAGAATGACTAGCAAGAAATAGAGTTGCTGCCGATTCCATAAATTGTTTCATTCTATCCTCAGCTCGATCAAAAAAATCAGCATCTCCTGTTCCAAATCCCTCATCTATCGCCAGGCATTCATGTGGACTTGAAGTCAAAATTGAAAAAATTAATCTCGCTGACATCCCTTCACTATAGGTTTTGATTGGTAAAGATATGTAAGAACCTAAACCAGAAAAATCTATTATTTCTTGTAAGAAAGAGTCAAAACCAACTAAACTATGGTGATTAAGAAGATAGTGAGCTTTACAAGCATCAATTCCAGAAAGTTCAGAGCTTGTCAAAAAAGTTTTTTGAAGCATAGGATATACATCTACTGAGATTTTAATATTCCCTCTTGTCGGTAAATAAATACCAGAAATTAACCTTAAAAAACTACTTTTACCAGAACCATTATGACCAATCAGTCCTACTCTTTCTCCTTTCATAATAGTTAAGTTAATCTTATTTAAAGCAATAACATTGGTTCCAGATTTAGATTGCTTTAATTTTCCACCAGTAATATTAATAACCTTTGTTGCGAATCTTTTTGAAAGAGATCTATTTTCAGCAGAATAAATGGGAATTGATAATGAGGTCTCTTTAATTTCAATTGCTGGCTGAGTAAGTATTTTTATAGCAGAGCCAGTAAATGATCTAATAACTTTGTTTACATCCTCAAGTGATACTTTCTTGTTAGTTACAGTACTAAGAAAATTAGATCCTCTAATTAATATATTTCCTGCAATCCAAGGAGAAATTGAATCAGGTTTATATAAATTAACTAGAGAAATACTTTTACTTATTTGATTAGTAAATATTTCTGCAGCAGAAAGTTTATTTTCAAGTATCTCCTTATCTTTAGCTTCTTGTTCTAGTTGGATTGACAAATATTTATCAGCAGAGAATAATAAGTTATATACAAAATCAGAAATATTATATTCTGGATTTTCAACCATTTTCAGCCAATAGTTTAAACTATCAAAATCAGCTTTTCTATTAAAAAGATTTAAATATACTTTGTTAATCTTAAACTCAATAGATTTATCTGAAGGAATAGATTTAATATATTCTTCTTGTCTAGAAAACTCATTAGATATATCTTTCAAAGTTAATAAATTCTTCAACTGTGAAAGCCAATAATTTTTGCCTGAAGGGTCTGCAGGCCTACCAAAATAAGCTAAATATAATTTTTGTAAGTCAGTAGAACCAACATTTCTCATTATCAAGATAAATTAGTAATTTATACTTCTACTTTCTTTTGAGCTGGTTGAAACATGAACATAGAGTAAATTACATTTCTTCTCATATTTATCATCATGTCTAAAAACATGTCGTAGCCCTCATTTTTATATTCAATCAAAGGATCTTTCTGACCATACCCTCTTAATCCTACAGATTCTCTTAAAGAATCCATAGACTGTAAATGCTCTCTCCAAAGGGTATCTAATTGTTGAAGAATAAAAAACCTCTCAGCCTCTCTCATTATTCCAGGATGTGATTGCTCTACTTGAGCTTCTTTCAAATCATAGGCATTTCTCAATTGCTCTTTGAGAAAATCTTTTAGCTCATCTTTATTTAATTGATTTAAATCTTCAGGCGTTAGATCCTCTAACAAATAAACAAATTCCTTTACTTTAGATACTAAATTGGTTAAATCCCATTCCTCGGGTGGTAAATCTTCATTTACATAAGCTTCTACTATTTCCTCCATTGTTCTCTGACCATAACCAATAACTTGCTGTTTTAATTCTCTTCCATCTAAAACTCTTCTCCTCTCTGAATAAACTGCTTTTCGTTGATTATTCATTACTTCGTCATATTCAAAGATTTGTTTTCTAATATCGTAATAGTAGGTTTCTACTTTTTTTTGTGCTCCCTCTAAAGACCTAGTAAGCATTCCAGACTCAATAGGCATATCTTCCTCCACTCTGAAAGCATTCATGAGGCCTGCAACTCTATCTCCACCAAAAATACGAAGTAGATTATCTTCTAAGGATAAAAAGAAACGTGTGCTTCCTAAATCACCCTGACGACCAGCCCTACCTCTTAATTGATTATCCACCCTCCTTGATTCGTGACGTTCAGTTCCAATTACATGTAATCCGCCAACTTCACGAACATTAGTTTCTTCTCGACAAAGGATGCCTTCATATTCTTCTTTTATAAGTTGTATGGCAATCCTTAACTCCTCAATATTTTTATCATTAGTTGGTGTTTTTTCAGCAGCAGTAGCAATGTAATCATCCAATTCAATCGAACTCAAAGCACGATCACCCCACTCTTTGACTAACTTTGAAGCTAGAGAGACTAACTTTTTATCAGTTTCATCGTTCAGTTGAACTGGAAAAATATTCTTCAAAGATATTGATTGATCATTTTTGGAACTTTTTGAGACAGATTGCTGATCATCCTTAAACCCAGTTACCTTGGATTGCCTCTGTAAAGGTATAGGTGGTTTATGACCCTCCTCAGGTTTAACTAAACGCAAACTAAGAATTTCTTTGATTTTCAATCTAGCCATGTAATCACTGTTACCGCCTAGAATTATGTCGGTTCCTCTGCCAGCCATATTGGTGGCAATTGTTACTGCACCTGCTCGTCCTGCCTGAGCAACTATCTCTGCCTCTCTCTCAACATTTTCAGGTTTAGCATTCAATAAATTATGTGGTATTTCTTGCTCAGCAAGAAGTGCACTCAATAACTCACTCTTCTCAACACTTGTTGTACCAACAAGCACTGGTCTTCCTTGTTTATGTATTTCAGCTGTTTCTTTTGCTACAGCTCTCCATTTCCCTGACTCTGTTTTAAAAACTTGATCCACCCAGTCCTCTCTTGCAACTTTCCGATTAGTAGGAATAACGGTCGTTTGCAACTTATATGTTTTTTCAAATTCAACTTCTTCTGTTTTTGCAGTCCCTGTCATTCCTGATAGTCGGGGATAAAGAAGAAAAAAATTCTGATATGTAATAGAAGCTAAGGTTTGTGTCTCAGGCTGAATAGGGATATTTTCTTTAGCTTCAATTGCTTGATGTTGCCCATCACTCCAACGTCTTCCAGGCATAACTCTGCCAGTAAATTCATCGACAATTACTGCTTCGTCATCTCGAACTATATAGTTTACGTCTTTAATAAAAAGCTCTTTCGCCTTTAGTGCATTAGTAACGTAATGAGCCCAAGGATCTTTAGGATCAAATAGATCTTTTACATTTAAAAGCTCTTCAGTTTTAGCAAAACCTTCATCAGTCAGAATACAGCTTCTTTGTTTCTCATCTACCTCATAATCTCCCTCAGGATCAATACCATCTTTACTCACATCTAATGACCGTTTCAAATTCGCAACAACTGCTGCTACTTTTTGGTATTTTTCTTGAGGTCTTTCAACTTGACCAGAAATAATTAATGGTGTTCTTGCTTCATCGATCAAGATTGAATCGACTTCATCAATAACACAAAACTGAAAATCTCTTTGAACAATCTCAGATTTATCGGCCGCCATATTATCTCGCAAATAATCAAATCCCAACTCTGAGTTAGTTGCGTAAGTGATATCGCATTCATAATTCTTCTTTCTTTCCTGAGGGGACATTGATTGTTGAACCAAGCCAACACTTAAACCAAGAAAGCGGTGGATTTGTCCCATCCATTCCGCATCTCTCCTTGCTAGATAATCATTGACGGTAACTACATGTACTCCTTTTCCTGTTAATGCATTTAGATAGCTCGGCAAAGTAGCAACTAATGTCTTGCCTTCCCCAGTTTTCATTTCAGCGATTTGACCTTCATGCAAGACCATCCCCCCAATCAACTGAACGTCGAAATGTCTCATACCTAACACTCTTCTTGACGCCTCCCTGACCACAGCAAAAGCCTCAGGCAATAGATCATCTAACAACTCAAGTTCAGAATTTCTTTTGTTTATTTTGTCAAATCTCAACCTAAATTCAGACGTTTTTGTTCTAAGTTCCTCATCAGTTAATAGCTTAACGTCGTCCTCCAAGATATTAATATCAGGAATAATGTTATAAAAGGATTTAAGCTTTCTAGCACTTGGATCACCAAATAATTTTCCAAGCATATCGGTTTAACATGAAAATCTACTATATTTTATATTATAATAAACAACATCGAAGCCGATTTAAATCAAATTCCATATATGGAGAGAATTAATTATATTTAATCAATAGTATCTATAATTTATCTCACAAAAATCAAAAACAATATTTAAGAATTTGGTAGGTGATAAAGTATAGTGTTGTCCTTATAGAATTCAGGAAGTTTTTGTGAAGTCTGGCCAGATAGCTCTTATCACTGGTATTACTGGACAAGATGGCAGTTACCTAGCAGAGTTACTACTTGAGAAAGGATATGAAGTACATGGGATAATTCGACGTTCCAGTACACCAAACACACAAAGGTTAGATTCAGTAAAAAATATTCAACGAATCAAACTTCATTTTGGAGATCTAACTGATTCTTTAAGTATAAATAAAATCATTAAAGAAATAAGACCTAATGAAATATATAATTTAGGAGCTCAAAGTCATGTTGCAGTAAGTTTTGACGAACCTGAATATACAGCACAAACAGATGCATTAGGTGCTTTAAGAATTCTTGAAGCAGTCAGGATGAATGGTTTACAAAATATAACTAAAGTTTATCAAGCGAGTACAAGTGAATTATTCGGAAAGATCACTGAAAGTCCTCAAAATGAACTAACTACTTTTTACCCGAGAAGTCCATACGGAGTTGCCAAACTTTATGCATATTGGATAACTATTAACTATCGAGAATCTTATGGGATTTATGCATGCAATGGGATATTATTTAACCATGAATCTCCTAAAAGAGAAGAAAGTTTTGTAACTAGAAAAATAACTAAAGCACTAACGAGAATAGATGCAAACTTACAAAAATGTGTTTATCTTGGGAATTTAGATGCAAAAAGAGATTGGGGACATGCTAAAGATTATGTTGAAATGCAATGGAGAATGTTGCAACAAGATGAGCCTGAAGATTTTGTTATTGCAACCGGAAGACAATGTTCAGTAAGAGACTTTATTAATCTGGCAATTAAAGAATTGGGATGGGGTGAATTAATCTGGAAGGGCAAAGGCAGTGAAGAAATTGGAATCAGATCAGATACTAATGAAACAGTTATTAAAGTAAGTTCAGAATTTTATCGACCTGCAGAGGTTGAAACTCTTTTAGGAAATCCTCAAAAAGCATCAGATAAATTAGGATGGAAGCCAACTTCATCACTTGAAGAATTAGTAGCTGAGATGATTGAAGAGGACAAAAAAATTACGAAAAACGAATTATTATTAAATAATTAAATAATAATATTCTACAAAATGAGTTTAGTATTTAAAGACTTAATAAGTACTGAGTTCTGGAATCATTCTATTAACGCATTTGAAATATCGGAAAAGGAAAAAGTAAGTTACTATATTGCGACAAATACTGGTTGGGATAAAGTTAATGACTATTTAACAATTAATGATAATTTAATTGAAAACGAAGCAAGTATAATAAGTAATGGTCACTCTTCTCAAGAAATAGGATTTATTGTTGAATCTTTTACAAGGCTTGATGATCTGATTGATTTAGATTTTTACAGAAAAGATAATGATCAAGGTTCACTTATTGATATTTATTCTGTAAATTATTCTTCAAATTTTCAAGTCAATACTGTAGGTATGGCAATAGCCCAAACGACTAAAAATGGATCATGGTGGGATATCTTGTGGAAAGAAGAAGCCAAATCAGATTCTTCTTTAACTCCATTCGAAGAATATATAATTATTCATGAAATTGGACATGCACTTGGTTTATCTCATCCGAAAGAAGATCCATTTAATAAAAATTGGAATTCTAAGGATACAATCATGTCTTACAATAAAAGTCCAGAAGGTTGGAATGACTGGTTTTCACCTTTAGACATCCAAGCGCTTCAGTTTATGTGGGGGGTTGAGGATGATGGAAAATATTTATCTATTGAAGATTATAGTTATAATGTTGAATATAAAACAAACAAAGAAGAAACTTATAAACTCATTACAGAGTCAAAAAATCATGATATTTCACAGGTAGAAGAAATACGATTTATTGATGTAATAGTAAATGTTGAAAAAGATATAAAAAACACATTTGAATTAGTAAATCACAAAGATGCTATTACAGGCAAAGTATTTAGATTATATAAAAGTGCATTTAATCGTTTTCCAGACAATGAGGGTCTAGATTACTGGATAAATTCAATAAAAAAAGGAAAGAATACATACGAAATAGCATGCAATTCTTTTATTGTTTCAAAAGAATTTTTGGAGACGTACGGGAATACGATTGAAAATGAAGAATTTGTTGAAAGCTTATATAATAATATATTTACTCGTTCTTCCGATCAGGTTGGATTCAATTATTGGCTTGAAGAACTAAATAGTGGATCTCTAACGAGAGGTGGTCTTTTATCAAGTTTTTCGGAGTCAGCTGAAAATAAATCACTTTTTTCCTCTCAGTTTGGATTGAGTGATTAAATAGCAAGAACTTAGAAGTATCAAGTATTTCATCTGGCGGGTTAAATGTAATATATATTCAGAATTGCTGCTCTCAAAATGCTATAATGGATTCAGTTTTTAAATTAACCTGTACCAAATGCCAACTATTAATATCGACGGTAAAGATTATGATTCTGACAAATTAAATGAAAAAGCTAAAGGCCAATTAGCAAGCATTCAATTTGTAAGAGGTGAATTAAACCGATTGCAGGCTCAAATTGCAGCGCTTAAAACAGCAGAACTTTCATACATTAGTGTACTTAAGACTGAATTAGAAAATTCAAGTAGTTCATAGATCAAGATTAAATTACAATCATCATAAGGCTTAAAGTATATGGATATATTGTCTCTTTCAAAAATAGATCTAATAAAGTCACTTCATAAAAATAATTTACTCAAACAATTTATCAAGTCTGATATATCTGATAAAGAGATATCGAATGTTAAGCTGAGTGATAGCGACTTCAAAAAACAAAAGGAAAATTTCTTTAGAACTTACAATATAAATAATGAACAGGATAAAGAGAATTTTTTTAAAAAAAATTCAATAACAGAAAAGCAATTGTTCCAAAAAATCACTGCTCAGGCACAATTAAGAACTTATCTAATACAAAACTTCAAAGCAAAAGCTGAGAGTAGATTTATTGATAGAAAGTTATACCTTGACAGTGTAATTTATAGCCTGATCAGAGTTAAAGATCCTCATAAGGCGAATGAATTATATATGCAAATATATGAAAAAGAATCTAATTTTGTTGAATTAGCGCACCATTCAGAAGGACCTGAAAAATCCACCAAAGGCTTAGTCGGTCCTACCGCTCTAAACCAGGCAGATCCGGCTTTAGTTGAAATACTTCGCTCACTAAAACCAGGTGAAGTTCATGAGCCAATTAGAGTGAATGAATGGTTCTTAATAGTGCAATTAGAACAATATTTTCCTGCTCAATTAGATGCTCAAATTGAGATAAAAATGATGATGGAATTGTTTGATATATGGCTTGAAGAAAAGTCATCTAAGATAGTAAAAGATGTTGTTGAGAAAATTAATTCTATGAACACAGAGGTTCCAGTCTCATGAATAAAATTGTACTATCAGATTTAACACCATTCTCTAATTTTAATGAAGATGATTTAAAATTAATTGAAGAAAATGGTAAGCTGGTAAAATATCAACTTGGTCAAGTAATTTCCACTGCAAGTATTATTCAAAGTTCGATAATATTTATTATAGAGGGAAAAGCAAGAGTTATAGGTTCTGACGCTAATAGAAAGAAAACAATTGGAAAGCTTATCAAAAATGATTGTGTTGGATTAATTTCCTTGCTTAGAGGAAATCCATGTGAGCAAATTAATGCTATTACACCGATATTAGCTATTGAATTTAAGGATAGTTTTATATTAGATCTTTACAAAAATAACTCTAAATTCAAGCAATGGGTTTCAGGCTATATAAGTATATCAGAGCTTTACCATGTTATATCAAAAAGCAATTTAAACGAATTAAAGAATAAAATTAATGACCCTAATAATCTGGAATCAATCAAAAACAATTCAGAACTAATTACCATTTATGAAGGTAGATTAAATCAAACAAATCAAGAAGATTATAGTTTCTTAGTAAGTAGTTCAAACATCACAAACTATGAAATAGGTGAATCAATTGATAACGTTAATGAATTTGAGTGGAATGGACCTTTACCTGCAAGATTAATAAAATTATCAAAGTCAATTCTATCTCGAGAAGATTTATCAAATGTAAAAGCTGAAACAGAAAAAATAAAATTAAGCTTTGACTCAGCTGAAATTGCAGTCGCTCCAGAACAATCGACTATTCAAATTGGTGATTATAATTCAAAGCAAAAATTTAAACTTATTAAAGGTAATGGATTACTAGATGAAACTCTTGCGTGTATGCAAATGTTATCACGTGAAATGAAATTACCTTTTCGGAAAGATGCTGTTGAAAAAACTCTGAGGGATTTCATAAAAGATGATAGAAAACCATCGATTCAATTATGTGGTGCCATATCAACACGACTTGGACTGCATGCCTCGATTGGAAGAGTCCCTGCTTCTTTAGGAACCAGATTACAAGCACCCTCTTTAATATGTTGGGGAGAAACTTTTGCGATAGTAACCAAGAGCGATGCAAGCGGATTACACTTAGCCTCGCCTAGTAAAGGGTTTATCTTTATAGCTACTAATGAATTAGAAGAGAATTTCCCAGAAGCAATTGACCTTCTAATAGTAGACAGAACCAATTCAACTCCAAACCAAACTTTTGGTTTGGGATGGTTTTGGCCTTCAATTAAAAAATTCAAAGCTAGTCTGATTCAAGTATTTTTTGCGTCTTTTATGGTTCAATTATTTGGACTTGCAAATCCACTTTTAATTCAAATTATAATAGATAAAGTAATTTCACAAAGAAGTTTAGATACTCTACAAATTCTTGGAATCGCGTTGGTTTTTGTAACTATTCTTGGAGGTATAATTGGGAGCCTTAGGACTTTCCTCTTCACAGAGACAACAAACAGAATTGATACGAGATTAGGAGCTGAAGTGATAGATCATTTATTAAGGTTACCGCTTAATTACTTTGATAAAAGACCGGTTGGAGAATTATCTAGCAGGGTTTCGGAATTAGAAAGAATAAGAAACTTTTTAACTGGTCAAGCTCTTACAACTATTCTTGATGCTGCTTTTTCAATAATATATATAATTGTCATGGTTTTTTATAGTTTTTCACTAACGTTAGCTGCTTTATCTGTTGTACCAATACAAATTCTAATTACACTTTTAGGCGCACCAATAATCAGAAGACAAATAAGAGAAATAGCCTCACAAGATGCAAAAACTCAAAGTCACCTCGTTGAAGTTCTAACAGGAGTACAAACTGTAAAAGCACAAAACGTAGAGACGGTTACACGTTGGAAATGGCAAGATTTATATAACAAATACATTGCGAAAACTTTTGATAAAACAATAACAGGAACTTCTTTAAGCCAATTAAGTAATGTGATGCAACAACTATCTCAATTGATAGTTTTATGGCTTGGAGCTACTTTAGTTTTAAAAGGTCAAATAACTTTAGGCCAATTAATAGCATTTAGAATCATATCTGGATACGTCACACAACCGTTATTAAGACTCAGTACAATTTGGCAAAACGTTCAAGAATTGCGTGTTTCATTCGAAAGATTATCAGACATAATTGATACTCCTGAAGAGTCAAATCAAGAGGATAAAGCAAATATTCCACTGCCTCATATCAAGGGTAATGTTCAATTTAAAAATGTTAATTTTAGTTTTGAAAATAATGACAGAAAAGTTTTAAATAACATATGTCTAGATATCAAAGCAGGGACATTTGTAGGAGTTGTTGGACAAAGCGGAAGCGGTAAAAGCACACTTATGAAATTGATACCAAGACTATACAATTCGCAATCAGGAAAGATTCTAATTGATGGTTATGATGTTAATAAAGTTGAGTTATATTCACTAAGGAGACAAATAGGAATTGTTCCTCAAGATCCATTATTATTTGCTGGAAGTGTTACTGATAATATTGCACTAACCAATCCAGAAGTTGATAGTGAAGATATAAAAAAAGCGGCAAAAATAGCAAATGCTCATCAATTTATAATGGACTTACCGCTTGGATACAGCAGTGATGTAGGTGAGAGAGGTGCTGGACTATCGGGAGGTCAAAGGCAAAGATTAGCAATTGCTAGAACTATTTTAATGAACCCTAATATGCTTATTCTTGATGAAGCTACCAGTGCTCTGGATTATCAAACAGAGAGAGTAGTTTGTGAAAATTTAAGAAAATCATGCGAAGATACAACTGTCTTTTTTATTACCCACAGATTAAGTACGATTAGAAACGCTGATATAATTATTATGCTTGACAATGGAGTTATTGCTGAAGTAGGGAAGCATGAAGAATTAATTAATAAAAAAGGTATGTATTATGCTCTTTACAAACAACAAGGAGATTAAAATGAACAATAATAAAAAAGCAAAAGATAAATCAAATTCCAGATTTGAAAAGTATAAAGAAATAGTGTTCAGTAAATCTAAAATTATTTCATTTAACAAATTAATAGAGAAATTAGAAATAAAGCAAAAAAAAATCAAAAACTATCTATCAACGTTACTATTAAATAAAGAAATCAATATAATAAACAAAAGTCAATCCAAATTAAATAATTTAAGTAGCAAGTTTAAAGGTATCACTAACAGTACACAAAAGCTTAGTAAGAGGCTCACAGAAACCGATGATTATGAGGTTATCCTTACTCCCACTCAATTTTGGTCGAGAGCAATTACATGGAGTTTAATGTCAGGCACAGCCGTGGGGGTAGCTTGGTTGGCTACCGCAAAAACTGAAGAGATAATAGTTGCAACAGGAAAATTAGAACCTATTAGTGGTGTTGTAGAAGTACAAATGCCTGTACAAGGTATAGCAGAAAAAATTTATGTTAAAGAAGGTGAGAAAGTAGAAAAAGGTCAAACGCTTGTATTACTAGATACTACTTCAAGTAAAAGTCAGAATGATCAGCTAAAGAAAAGCATCAAATACAACCAAGAAATTGCTAACAGACTCCAAATATTGGTCAACGAAGGTGCTGTATCAGAATTACAGTTCCTTGAACAAAAGAATAAGATCGAACGACTTCAAAGCCAACTCATTCAAAGTGAAGTAATTCTCAAATATCAAAAAATATTAGCTCCCGCGAGTGGAATAGTTTTTGACTTAAAGCCATGGGGACCTGGATTTGTTGCACAAACGAGCCAACCGATACTTAAGATCGTCCCAAGTGATAATCTGATTGCAAAAATTGAAATAGCAAGTAGGAATATAGGATTTGTTTCAGTAGGAAAGAATGCCTCTATAAGTATTGATTCGTACCCATCAAGTGATTTTGGTGTAATTGAAGGGTTAGTAACAAAAATAAGTTCTGATGCACTTCCCCCAAACCCTCAAATAAACAAGGGCTATAGATTTCCAGCAGAAGTAGAATTAGAAGGTCAAAATCTTATTTTAAAAAATGGTAATAAACTTCCATTACAAGCAGGTATGAGTCTTACAGCAAATATCAAATTACGAAAGGTATCTTACCTACAACTTTTACTGAACACTTTTCAAAGTAAAGCTGATTCTTTGAGGACACTATAATTATAAATATTACTATGTATTGAAAAATTAAAGCAATACATATAAAAAACCAACAATTATTTCAGCAATTAATAGATACTATAATAAAGAAAAGATTGATGCCAGAAAATAAGATAAAGTAAACAGTTTAACATTTAAAGTTTAATTTAATGTATTAGATAGAAGGTCCTTCTTGAGGACTAAATTCTCTAAATCAAAAAAATAATAAATAGAAAACTGAAGATAAACAAAAAATCAATGCATCATGTTTATGTAATATCCTTGCAAGAAAGCAAATGAAAACCAGATATAAAATAAAACCTAAAAGTTAAGTGATCTTTTAATTTAACTAAAGACTTGCAAAAACAAATAATAAAGCATCAAAGGTCAATTAAAAAAATGGTTAGATAAAAATACAAAAACAACTTCATTAATTTTAAAAAAGGAATAATTTCAATAGAAAAGAAAAAAAGACCGACCCTTGAAGGGTCGGTCTTTAATAATTACTAAACCGATACTAGTTTTAGTAAACAGTAAGGTTAGAGATTGAGAATGTACCAGCTGTAACATCAATCACTGCAACAAGTGCTAATGCGTCAGCAGTGGAAGTGTATCCAGAAGTTGTATTTACCTCATAGAGACTGTAGATACCAACTTGATCTCCAGCGGTGTTAGCAATAGCGAGAGTTGCTGTATCACCATCAGTCAAGTGACTGATTGTACCAACAGCGTTAGCGAAACCTGAACTACTTGTGAAGTCATTCAGAGTTGCTCCAGTAACGAAGGTTACAGGTGCAATGTTGGCGTTAATTGAACCAGCAGCTTGTGCTCTGGCAACTTCTGTTGCACCGTCATGAACAAGATCTGCTCCAAGAATTGCTATTTGGTCCTTGGTAGCATCGAAGTCAGTAACACTTACAGCATCTGCAAGAACAAGTATATCTGTTGTACCAGCGTCAGCTGATGAGTTACCTGAGTTCAATTCAAGTCTAACTGTGTCATTACCTGCACCAGTTGTGATAGTCAAGGATGAACCAGCTTCATGATCATCAAGAGCAGTGATAATGTCATTACCAGATGTACCAGTAACAGTTATTTGAGCATCAGTGTCTGTACCACCAACGGTAATAGCACCTAAGTCAAGTGTCTGATCTTGCATGATGATTGCAAGTGTATCTGCCGCACCAGCGTTATCACCAAGAATGGTTGTTAGATCACTACCGATGAATGTGTCGTCAACAGTAACAGTACCGTCTCCTCTAAGAGTTAGATGGTTGTACTCAGCACCCATTGTTGTGCCTTGGAGATTACCAGTATCAAGAATGACTAGATTGTTATCATCTTGTCCACCTTGAGTAGTAACCACATCAGCCCAGTCAGCAACGTTAATAGTGATGTTTTCGGCATCAGCAGCTAATAAGTCAAAGATTGAGACTCCTGTAACAGCAAGGTTGGTTAAGTCAAGATCGTCATCTGGTCCAAAGATAAGCTCAGAAGCTGCACCACCAGAACCAGTAATTGCAGTTGGGAAAGCTGTTACGTTGTTAGCGTCAACAGTAACTGCAAAGTTACCAAAGGTTAGTGTTCCAATGGTGTTAGTAGTAGAGATACTACTTAGGTCATCTGCATCATTCAAAGTAACGGTCTGAGCAGTTGCAGTAGTAGCTGTAAATGCAGTTACGTCATTTAAGTCAGCAGCGTCAAAGGTAAGTACTGTTGCATCTCCAAAAGCTATTGTTTCTGCAGCAGTTAGAAGAGTATTAGAGAAGTCAAATGGTGAAGAGTATGTAGCATCAAGAGTCAACGTGTCTGCACCACCAGAACCAGTAATAGCAGTATCAAATGCAGCTAAGTTTTCAGCGTCGATAGTTGCTGTTGTTGAACCCATTACCAAGGTCTCAGTTTCACTGAAAGTAGTATCAGTAAGGTTTGCTCCTTGAGTAACAGTTACTGACTGAGCAATATTTGCTACACCAGTAACAGTTGCTAGTTCACCACCAGCATTGTTAGCTAAATCTGCGTCATCAAGTGTGATACCAGTAACTGAGGTACCGATAGTCATTGTCTCCCAACCTTCAAAAGTGATACCAGAGAAGTCGAAAGTACCACTACCTGTTACTGCGATTGTGTCTTCACCACCTAAACCATTAACTGTAGAGCCAGCCAAGTGAGCAACAGTAGTGTTGAGTGTGTCACCAGCTTCAGTTAGAGCATTGTCTTCTGTGAAATGACCCTTAGTAGCGGTACTGAAAGCAGCTTGATTTGAAGTAGCAGTAACTCCAGTAGTAGCGATGTTTAGATCGCCTGCAGTAATAGTGCTTACACCTTCAAGAATCACTCTGAAGTCATTACCATCTAAATCTTCATCTCCATCAACGTCATACCAAAGAGTATTTGCATCGGCTTGGAATACAACTTTCTTAGTTCCGGTTAAAGCTCCAGAAGCAAGGGCAAAGGTGCTATGAACTCCTGCGAATTGAGTAGATGTATCAATACCAGCAGTTGAATCAGTTCCAGTGAATGTAGTTAGATCAATATCATCTGAACCACTTGTGAAACCCTTGATAGTATCTGTCTCTTGGTCAGACTGAGCTAAAGCTGAATAAACAATTCTGTCATCACCACCTTTAGAAAGGTCAATCGTATCTGCTCCAGACATTGTACCGACGGTAAATACGTCGTTAGCAGAACCAAAAGTGACTGTTGCTCCACTTGCACTGAAATCTGTACCTGACAAAGTAAGGATGTCAGTCATTGAACCAGCATCTAAAGTTGCCAATACTGCAGTTGCTGGATCAACAGTATTTGTAATAGTTACTGCTGAATCACCTGAAAGTGTTATAGAAGTAGCATCTGATGCTGTTAAAGCTGCGATCGTAAGAGTTCCAGTAGCATCAGTTGTGTCATCATCAGCACTGATTGTTAACGTCTCAGCGTCTTCAACACTAATACTTGCGAAACCATCACCTGCTGAGATTGTGTCTATAGTCACTGTCGCAGAATCAGATGCTCCATCTGTCTTCAGATCAACAACTAATGTTGCATCAGCAGCAACTGCATTTGCAACATCAACCTCAACTTCTATTCCTGAAACTGCATCATCAACAGTTGCTGTTCCGTTTGCAGTAATACCTGCGTCATAAATAACTTTTGTCAAACCGGAGAAGTTATCCATATCAATGGTTCCGGTACCAGAATCACTGATATTGACTTGCTCAACACTAGTAAGTGTTCCTGCAAGAGTTGTGCTTGCAGTCGCCTGAGTCAAAGTCAGAGTATCTGTTCCAGCTCCACCGTCGAATGAATCGTCAGCCTCGAAACCGTTAGTAAAGTTAGCTGTATCATCTCCTGAGCCACCTGTTATTGCAACATCTTTTGCAGTTCCTGCAGAATCAGCAACTACGCTTAAGTTACCTGTGAATGCAGATGCACTAATAGTTGTTGCACCAGCTATTGCACCAGTAATTGTAAGGTTTTGATCACCAGTAACATTAACCGTGGATGCTCCAGTAACAATATTAGTTAGCTGAGAGGCACCACTAGCTGTGCTTACGTTAAGTGTCTCAAAACCTGTATTAGAGGTATTACCAATAGTAACTGTACCAATAGCACCATTAGCTGTTGTTGCGTTGGTGCTAAGAGAAAGAGTTAATTCATCCGCTGTACCGGTGAGCAAAGAATCAATAAATTGAACTGTTGTATCACCTGCAGAAACGCTATTCAACTCAACTGAAGCTAATCCCTTGAGGCTATTAACAGTTAAATCAGTTGTAGATGCTGAGTTAACGATACTAGTAAGGCCTGTGGCTCCAGTAGCATTAATTGTTGTGCCGCCAGTAGTTGTTGAAGTAAGAGTGTATTTCTCAACGCTATTAGATGTGAAGCCGGCCTCTGATACTGCAGCTGTTCCAGCAGAACTGTAATTAAATGAATCTGTTCCCTCTCCACCTGTTAGCTGGTCTCCAGAACTAAGAGTAGAATCACTACCAGAGAAAGTATCATTATTTGCTGTTCCAGAAACAACGTCAACACCTGTTGTAAGAGTAGTTGTAGTACCAGTAGTAACAGATATTGGAGTTGCTGCAGATTGCATATTTGCAACCGCTGTATCAACTGAAGCTGCTGTTGCTTCAGTAGTAGTTATTCCTGCCAACCAAGTAACAGCTGATTCGAATGCTGCACCAGCCTTAAATGTTGCTCCAGTGCTTTCAGCCTGATAATCCAACATTGCATTGGTATCAGCCTCAACATCTGCTGTGAAAGCGATAGCTGATTTTGTTTTAGCATCAAGTGCTGCAGCATCAGCTGCACCAGCTGTTTCAGTTTTAGCTGAGGTGATTAATTGAACCGCAAGCTTAGCTATGGAGCTTCTACCGGACTCAACTTCAACAGTCCAGTAAAGAAGACCAGCTGCATCAGCAGTTCTTCCAAATAGATTTTTATAAAGGTTATTTACCTGTTCCTCAGTGGATTTGTCACCTACTGTGGACTTTTGGTACTCATCTTGAGCGTGAATCTTTGCAGCGAATTCACTTTCAGTAATTCCGCTTGCTAACCAATATTTGATACCTGCGGGATCGCCAGGGCGGCCGAAGTATGCGATGTATTGCTGTTGAAGCTGGGTTTGGGTGATTGTAGACATCGAGTGTTAAGTGTCAGTACTTAGATAGGGAAACTCCGCAGTGTTTCTGCGGCTGCCGAGATACCCTGTCTTGGGCCTGGCATTGTGTGCAGAGGTAAGAGCGAAAAGCAAATACCTATCACTGTTGGCCGGCTAAATATACTCATTAAGTGCAATTAGTCAAAGCCCTAGGCCAAATCCAGTAGTGATATCAACACAAGGTATTACCTGAGAAAGATACATTTTTATTTTTTATTCATTTTTTATTCAACCATCAAGAAGCTTTACATAGCAGTGCTTCTTGATGGTTGAATAGGGATAATTATCAAATGTTAAATGTTTTTGAAAAGTTGCTGAAAAGCCCTTTCGCAGAGAACACTAATCCAACTGTCACACAGGATTTGATCAATTATCCTCATGGTTTTCATATGATTTTTAAACAAGCTTTTCCTACCATTGATTTAAATAAAAACAATCAATAAATCAAACATGTTTTGCAGAGTTGTTAGTTATGCGTCTTAAAGCATTAGTGCTTGGTTGCACTGGACAAGATGGTTCATATATGACGCAGTTTTTACTTGGAAAAGGCTATGAAGTCGTTGGGACATCAAGATCAAATCAAAAAAATATTTCCAACCATGAAAAACTTGGTATTGAAGGTCTATTTTTGATAAAAAAAATTAACCTCTTAAATTTTGTTGAAATCAAAAATTTGTTATTAGAAGAAAATCCAAATGAAATTTATAATTTTTCCGCGCAATCTTCTGTAGGCAAATCATTCGATAATCCAATTGAAACTCAACAAAGTATTTCGCTGATAACTATTAATATTCTTGAAGCATGCAAAAAAACAAATTTCAAAGGAGCAATCTTTTTCTCGGGTAGTAGCGAGATATATGGTGAAACATTATCTGGAGCCAAAATAGATTCAGAAATGAATCCTCAAAACCCATATGCAATTGCAAAAGTTGAAAGCTTCTTACTGGTAAAACACTATCGCGAATTATATGGTTTGCGAGCAGTAACAGGGATCCTTTTCCCACATGAGTCACCTTTAAGGAATAGTAATTTTATAACTCACAAAATTATTTCTGCTGCAGTAAAATCACTTAAAGATAACAACTATAAACTTAAAATTGGAAACTTAAATATTGAAAGGGATTGGGGATGGGCTGAAGATTATATCAAAGCTATACACTTAATGACAAATACAAAAAATTTAAAAGATCAAATAATTTGCACAGGAAAAGCAACTAAATTAAGCGATTTTATTGATTTAACATTCAAACAACTAGATTTGGATTGGAACAATCACATCATATCTGACCCAAGTCTTTTTAGAGAAAGAGATATCAATATAAGCTTTGGAGATCCTTCACAAATATATGATGATCTAAATTGGAAACCTAAATCTAAAATAGAGGACATAATTCAAAAGCTTCTAAAAAGCAAAATCAATAATTCATAAATAATTTACTTCCAAACTCTTAATCATATTTAGGAAGCGATAGCTAATACTGGAAAAACTTCTTTGTTTGATAATTTTAAATTTGTTTACATCGCTCTGATTATTTTTCATTGAAAAAATATTATAATTTTGAACAAATTTTTTAATACCAAATGCTATTTCAGTTGGAGAAAAGCCCTCTAGATAATCAACCAAATCTGATATATCATCAAAAATAGGTAGAGGTGTAACTAAAACTGGTCTTAATGTCGACAAACCATACCTAACAGCAGCACTTGAGGACTCGTTAGTATATTGATATGGAAATACGAGTAAATCACTTTTTTTTAATAAGTCTATTGTTTCAGAATCTTTCATATAACTTGGATTAAGAGAGATATGTTCTTTTAAATTTAAGTCGTTGACTAAGTCAACTAGTTCATTAAAAACAAATTTATATTCCTTATTATATATTGCAGAATATATTGAAAGTTTTATGTCCAAACCATCCTTAATTAGAATATTAGTAGCTAAAATCAACTCTTTGAATCCTTTATTAGGGAGACAAAAACCATATGAAGAAATATTTATAGTTTTAGAAGATAAAAAAGGTATAGGTATTTTTTTTGGTTGATCTATGTATAATGAATGATCGTAGATAGGATGTGGTAAAAGACATACATTATCTATTAAACCAATTTTTTTTAATCTATTTAGATCATTTAGAGTATGCACAATTAATCTTTGACATTTACTAAAAGCTTCGAAAAGTAAAAATAATTTTTTTGATTCAAATTCATTAGGGTCTATTGTAGAGTGAAGGATAATTATTATATTAATTTTTTTACTTAGAATTTTAAAAATGAATTCAGATAGGTTATTGAAATCAAAAAATCCATAATTAAATTGAATGATAAGAGAAGTTATACCAGACTTAATGATCAAATCTGCACATGATAATAAATCACTATTATAATCCCATGTAGGTATAACTCTCTCATTTTGGTTGGCAGGAAGTTCCTCATTTTGAGGGGAAAATATAATGACTTCATCCGAAATATGTTTTAATAAATTTTTAGAATAGGAAGCAATACCGCATTTTGAGTTCCAGGTTGAAATACATCCCAATTTCATATATCTAAGGGGATAAGAAATCAGTTCATTCTTCACAAAATTTAAGTTTCTTAGAGCTACTTGATCCCAACTTGATTTAACTATATCTTTTTTGGCTTGAATTATTTTTCTTTCTTTTGAGATATTATCTAATTCATAATGTTCACGTAATAAGTAACATAAATGTTTTAATGAAGGTTCTGCCCAATATGAATTATCTAAAGTAAAATGCGATTGAGAAGGAACGAACTCATAATCAATCAACCAACTATTATCATTATTACAGAAGTCTTTCTGCCCACCCCAGTTCGTAGTGATCACTGGTATTTCTAAAAACATTGCCTCCGCTATTGGCAAACCAAAACCCTCACCTCTACTTGGAGCTACCAACAGATTCGACTGTAAATATAGAGATTTTATTTGGCTATCATTTAATTCCTCTTTTATTACTATTACATCCGGAAAATCAACATGATTTTTCCTAAGATTATCTAATTGTGAGTCAATAAGGTTATGCGGATTATCAAAAGTCTTAATAATTAAGGAAACATCGTCACGAGAAGTAAATGTATTTGCAAAAGCTTGCAACAAAATGTCTATTCCCTTTCTTGGAAAACATGATGAAATATGTAAAATCTTGAATTTATTAGCTTTAAGTTTAAAATTATCTATTGAGGCAATCTGACTTAAATGATCGACTCCTAATCCAGTAACTTTAATTGGCAAATAAACTCCATTATCTATTAAACACTTTTTTACTTGCTCTGACATAACAGAAATACCTTGCAGATTCGAGTTAAATTCATCAACAAATTGTTGTGGAAACTCAGACTCTTCCCAGCCATAAGCATGCAATAAGTTAACAACTCCATTAGCATCCTTCACTCTTGGTGGATAAAGATTTCTAGTACAAATAAAAAACCTATCATTAGTATTAATACCCCTCTGAAATAAATTATTTACAAAGATATTCTTTTCTAAAAAGGAAGAGTTTGGCTGATAATCTCCAGGACCATCTGTAGAAAATAGAGAAACTTTCTCACCCAATTTATCCATAGCAAGTGCGAAATTCCTATTCAAAATAGCTAAGCTATAAGAACTATCAAACGGACCTTCTATATGCCAATTAATTTTTTCATTATTTCTTACTCGCCTAATAAATTCAATTTTCTTTGATTGATTATTAATTATTGATATAGCTGAAGCTAAAGATTTTAAATACTTTACATTAGGTTTATTAATTGATTTTACCAATGGACTTTCAATCAGATTTTTAATAAGAAGATGATATTTAGTGTCTATCAAAGATATGAAATTTTTTTCATTTATATTGTTTACAGTAGATTTACTGTAAACAATATCTTTTAATGAATCAATAGTCTTTTGAGCCGTACTTTGCCATGAAAAATATTTAGATCGCTCTCTAGAGTTAGCACAAATATCCTGATAAAATTTCTCATCAACTAAAGTTTTAGTAATTAAGCGTGCAATATCTTTAGCATTTGTTGGATCAAAAAGAAATTTGTGATCACCTATAAGCTCAGGTAAGCTAGTGATGTTAGATGCAATTACAGGTGTGCCAAAATTCATTGCCTCTAACACTGGCAAACCAAATCCTTCATGCAAAGAAGGAAAAATCAACAAATGACAAGTACGATATAAATTAGCAAGTTCTATGTCAGGAACAAAACCAAGAAAAATTACATACTCAAGAGGCAAACCACAAGTAATCATCCATTCTTGAATTGAAAGTATTTCCTCTTCTGTATATGGGCCAGTGAGGACTAACTTGTGTTTTAATATAAGTCCTAAAGGAAGTGATGCATACGCTTCTATTAATCGGTATAAATTCTTTCTTGGATCTCTATTACCACAATATAATAAAAATCTTCCTAAATACTTTTTATCAATAATCTCCTTGATATGATGATTTAAAAATTTACTAATATCACACGCTGAGGAAATATTATAGATATTTTCAGGATTTATTTTTAGACATTTTGACGCTTCCATAAGCGAAGACTTAGAGATAGTAAGTAAACCATCCATACTGTTCAATTCTTTAATTTTTTGAAAATAGAAAAGTTTATATTCTGGATCATTATTCAAATACTGATCACTATTAATTAACGGTATTAAATCATATAAAATTGAAACGACAGGGGGTAATTTGAAGTCCTTATCATGACTGACTACAGTATTATCTCTAAAACCATCAAAAAAACTCGTAATCAAGATAATGTCTGCATTCATAATAGACAAGGCATAGCTTCTTAGCTGTATTGATGACCACAGACTTGAGAATCTTCCACGATAGCTCTCATTCAAATCTCCTACTGTTGGACATTCAAAATAGTGCAATTTAAATTTTTTATTATTCAATTCAGTAGAAAAGTCATTTTTTAAATCAAACAAAGCAGAATTAGTAAATAAGGTATATTCGTTCTCCGGATAATAATGAATTAGGGCCTTTGTAAGCTCTAAAGAATACCTACCTATACCTCTTTTACGATTACCAGAAATTTGTAATCCTTGTAAGTCAATAATAATCTTCATAACTTAGAGTATTTATCTAAATCCAAAAAAATCTTCTTAGCATCTCCAGATTTATCAATATAATTTTCTAAATACTTATCATGCTTATCAACCAATTCAATATCTTCCTTTCTTCTTTTGCTCCTCTTGACAAATTTATATTGATAAATTCGAAATCCAAATTGATCAAGTTTCCTTTCAAGAGATCTTAATAAATAGAATAAATAATCAATTTTATATATTCTATTTATTATAAATATAAAAATTTTGCTGTCAATTAATGGACGAATGAAAATTTTTACTATTTTTTTATATACAATCTTCAAACTGTAAATCTTTCTTTTTACTATAGTCATCTTATTTATAAAATAGAAGAAAAAACTTTTATTATAGATTCTGATAAATTTCTGTAATTGACTTTCTAAATCTATAATTCTTTTTCGCATAAGAAATATAGCTTCATCATATTGTATAAGCCGATTACTCATATCATTATCAAAATCGTTTGCGGCTTCTAAAGTAGTCATTGCTTGTCTCAAATCTCTTTCAATAAGGTTAGTCTCATTAAAAATTAAATTATTTAAACTCTTAGACTTGGATGCTATAAAAACAACATCTTGAGCTACTCCGCTCAATACTCTTGATAATTTTACATGATCTGGTTTTTTTAATTTTCCACCATTTATAAAGTAATATTTTGAATTGTTAAAGCCAGATTTCTTAATCATAAGATCCAATAAATCAGGATGGATTGCATTTAAATATGTAGGATCTATATGAAAAGATTTCGTCGAAACTAAAATCCTATCTATGCTTGGAGTCTCTAGAATTAGTAAGCCATCAGTTTTTAAAATGCGTTTAGATTTGACAAGAAGTTCTTTAATATTTTCATGACTCATCTGCTCAATAACATGAAAAGCACTAACTATCGAAAAAGTATCTTCATCAAAATCATCTAACAATGATAGTGCATCCCCTTCTTTAATATTTAGATTTAGATTCTTACAATCATTCGCCAGCTTACTATCTAACTCAATCCCAATAGATTTAAAACCTTTTGCATTACACTTCTCTATCCATTCACCTTTACCTGAACCTATATCAAGAAGAGTAGGATATTTATCTATATTTAAAATATAATCTATTACTCCATCATAATTGGAAAGAACATCCATTATTTGTTCTGGGCTACCACGAAAATTATTTTCAAATTCTGTATAAGAATCTAAATCCATAATCAATAATTACTTAGGTTTAAAAATCTTATATCCATAAATTGTATAATCTTCAAAACCAAAACTATATAATTTGATCATATACTAATAGTACTATTAAAAGGATCGTAATTCTATTAAATCAATAGCGAATAATTAAGGCTTTGAAACCCTTGCACAATTATTGCAAATATATATATGAATCCTTAAGGAACTAGAATTCAAGAAATTGGGAGTCTGAAATAATTTTAATGAAAGGAGTCTCACTTGTTAAACATGCCCCAACAGCTCCTGGTCTAAGACTATTAGGTATGGGCCCTAGGCTTACTCCTACGAATGCCTTGATAAAACTTCAATCTTTTCTTAATGAAAACACTTTTTGGGCTAAAGGAAGAAGTAAAGAACAAATATGCAAAGTGCTTGCTCATAGCACAGTAGTAGTAAGCCTTTGGAAAGATAAGCGATTAATAGGATTTGGCAGAGCAACCAGTGATCTTGTATTTAGAGCTGTCCTTTGGGATATAGTTATTGCATCAGATCATCAAGGTCTAGGTATGGGGAAATTAATCATAGAAGCAATTTTAACCAATAAAAAGATTAAATCTGTTGAAAGAATATATTTAATGACAAGTAAGAGTTCAGATTTCTATAAACAACTAGGATTTCAGACTAATAATAAACAATCATTACTAATACTTCATAACAATAAAAATTAACTATCTAAATTCCTTAATTCAAACTGCTTGAAGTGACTAAATCAACAATACTTTTTTCGAAATTTTCTTTAAGAAGGTTAAAACAGGAATTATACCTAGAAAGACGATTTTGAACTTCATCCTCAATGCATAAATCCATCGTATTTAATAGATTTAATTCATTAATCCAACTATCCACATTAGAAAGATCAAGTAATCGAAAATTTTCATTTGCCTTAACAAGATATGAAATCTCCTTATGAGAAGGAAGATCACTTACTAAAACTCTTAATCCTAAAGATGTAGCATCTAAAACAGGAATACCAAAACCTTCGACACAGGATGGGGAAACAAACGCATAAGCATTCAAATACAACCAAGCCTTTTCAGCTTCATTAACGTAGTCTAAAAGCATAATATTCGATTCACCTTCACACATTGCTCTTATATCTTCACCATATTGATCTTTATGTATTTTACCCGCCACGCATAAATTAAAACCACTTCTGAAAATTTCACTACTTTTAAATATATTGATTAAAAAATGTAGATTTTTCCTTGGGACAACTGAAGAATTAAATAAAATATATTTTTTACTTAGAT
>QCHI01000010.1 GCA_003279655.1 Prochlorococcus sp. AG-402-A21
ATGGTTACGATCGAACAACGATCACATTTTTTATAGATAAATCTTCCGTAAAGATGGTTTGACAAACCATTTCTTAGTAACTTAAAAGCTGGTTCATCCATCATTGTTTCAAGCTCAACATTTGGTTTAGACAATTTAATTCTCGAGAATCCACACTTTTTGGCAATTATTTTTAATTTCATTACTTCTATTAATGATTCAACTGCCTTTGGTAAGGTTCCATATCTGTCAACCAAGTTGCTAGCGAAATGAACTAACTCATCATTGTTTTCGCATTGAGTAGCTTGTCTATAGGCATTTATTTTTTCATCTGGATCCGTTATCCAATCTCCAGGTATAAAAGCTGTTATTGGCAAATCAATTTGAGTATCATCAACAGAAGGAATGTCTTGACCTTGTATTTCTGCAATAGTTTCTTGTAATAATTCCATGTACAAATCAAATCCTATTGTTTCCATTTGTCCACTTTGTTCAATACCTAAAATATTTCCAACACCTCTTATTTCCATATCCCTCATGGCTAATTGATAACCACTACCTAAATCACTAAATTCTTTTATTGCCTTTAACCGTTGTCTTGAAGTCTCATTTAATTTTTCATCATTTGGGTAAAATAACCAAGCGTGAGCTTGTACTCCGCTACGCCCTACTCTCCCCCTTAATTGATAAAGTTGAGATAATCCAAATTTATGAGAATCTTCAATTAAAATAGTGTTTACTCTAGGAATATCTAAACCACTTTCAACAATAGTTGTACAAAGCAAAATATCAGCTTCTCCAGCATTAAAAGCCAACATTGCATTTTCTAATGCTCCTTCTTCCATTTGCCCATGAGCGATCAATAATTTCGCATTTGGTATCGTTAATTTTAGTTTTGCAGCTACCTCATCTATTCCTTTAATTCGAGGAACAATATAAAATATTTGGCCACCTCTATCAATTTCTTGCTTAATTGCACTTCTTATTATTTCATTATCTATTGGTGCTAAATGAGTTTTTATAGGCCTACGTAAAGGAGGAGGTGTTGTTATTAAGCTCATTTCACGAACACCAGAAAGACTCATATAGAGTGTTCTTGGTATTGGAGTCGCGGAGAGAGTTAATACATCTACACTTTTTTTTAACTCCTTTATTTTTTCTTTTTGATTTACTCCAAAACGTTGTTCTTCATCTATAACTAAAAGTCCCAAGTCCTTATATACCAATTTTTTATTCAAGAGCTGATGTGTACCAACAACAGCATCAATTTTTCCATCTTTGAGTCCACTTAATATTTGTTTTTTTTCGCTAGTTGTTTTAAATCTATTAAGTAACGATACTTTTATAGGGTAAGGTGCAAATCGATCAGAAATAGTTCTCCAGTGTTGTTGAGACAAAACTGTTGTTGGTGCTAATAATGCTATCTGTTTCCCTGAAGTAATTGCCTTAAATATAGCTCTGATTGCAACTTCTGTTTTTCCAAATCCAACATCACCACAAACTAATCTATCCATAGGCTTCTCACTTTCCATATCTGATTTAACTTGCTTAGTAGCTTGTGCCTGATCAAGTGTCAGTGTGTATGGAAAAGAGTCTTCTAATTCAGCTTGCCACGGGCCATCATTGGGAAACTTATATCCTTTTTCTTTACTTCTTTCAGCATATAATTTAATTAAATCAATGGCTACTTTTTTAACAGATTTCTTGGCTTTTTCCTTTATTTTATTCCAATTCGTGCCACCTAATTTACTTATTATAGGAGTCTTTGAATTTGAATTCCTATATCTACCTAAACTACCTAGTTGATCGGCTGCAACACTTAATTTTCCATCAATATACTTTATAACAAGATAATCTCTCGATTCACCATTAATATTTATCTTTTGAATATTCTGAAATAATCCAATTCCATGATTTCTGTGAACAACATAATCTCCAGGCTTCATTTTATTGGGATCTATCTTCTTGCTTTGAGATTGTTTTCTTCTTCTTATATATCCAGTACTTGAAATATTATGTTGTCCGAAAAATTCCTTATCTGTTATTAGAGCAATTTTCCATGCTGGAAGATAAAATCCATCAACTTCTCCCTCATTGTTATTTTTAATAGCTACCGGTATATTGTCATTTAATATACTGTTAATACCATTTAGATCGTCTTTATTAGGTATAAATTTTGAGATACATTCATGTTCTTCTAACAGAGAAACTGCTCGACTTGGTTGAGCTGAAATTATCCAGACAGAATATTTATTTCTTATATATTCTTTTAATGATAAACTAATTTTACCATATTGATTAGGAAGCCATTTGTGAACTTTGCTGGAAATATTGAATACATTATCTTTTTTTGCAGTGTCTTCTAAATCTGTTATATCAATACCTTTATAATTATCTATCTGATCATAAATATCATTAATATTATTATGAAGATTAGATTTATAGATTTTATTTATTGTTCTGTTTTCTACAAAATTGGATATAACTTCGTTATAGCTCTCATTAACGATGTTATACCATGAATTCCCATGGGATATAGCTTGTAACCTTTCATCGACAACTATAAATGTATTATCGTCTAAGTAATTCAATAAAGATGATGGCTTGTCGAATGCGACTCCTAAATATTTCTTAGCTGATTCTAATGAATTAGAATTTATTAACTCAGAGTACTCATCATCGGTAAATAAAATTGATATATCTTTATTTTTTATTGATATAAGTTTATTTATGATTAGTGGATCAAATCCTGTTGGAGTAATACATAAATTATCTATTTTATCTAATGACCTTTGTGATATTGGATCAAATTCTTTAATCTTATCTATATGATCACCAAACAATTCCAATCTAATTGGTAGTTCGCTACTTACTGGATAAATATCTATTATATCTCCTCGTCTTGTCCATGTTCCCTCTTGATCTACATTGCTAGACTTAATATATCCACAATCATTCATTTTTAATGATAAATGACTTAAATTTATTTCATCTCCTACATTTAATCTTATGCACTTTGATTTAAGATATTCCAATGGAGGTAGATGAGGTTGCAAGGATCTTTCTGTTGCAATTATTGCGATATTTTCATCTTCTTTTAATTCCAATATATCGCTAAGTACTTGTAATTGACCCCATATAATTTCTGAAGTAACCTTATTTGAATCATATGGTGAAACTTCGCTTGTTGGATATAAACATGTTTTCGTCCATCCACAATCCTTTACAAGTGGAAACCACCTAGTAGCGTCTTCTAATGTAGGGACAATTACTAATAATTTTTTCGATTCTTTTTTCGCAAGTGAAGTTGTAATTAATGCCTTAGCTGTACGTGATGCTCCAGTTAGTATTAATCTTTCTGATCTATTTGTTCGTCCTATTAACTCATTTGTTAATTGATGTGTTTCTAAGTACTTTGCTATTGACTCTAAAGTCACTATTCCTTTTATTTGATTAATTTAGATTACCATAACACTATATTTGTACTGATGAGGAATATTATTGAGATAGATTTTGATTTCGAATTGTTTTCAGCTTTTGTACAAATGATGTTAATTGTTGTACATTAAGTTCCTTTCTCGTTGAAACATTAAACTCCTTTTGTAAATATTCTCTTCCCTGAAGATGATCCCAGGATAATTCTCTAAGTATAATGTCTGACTCTTCTATTAAGGTGTTAATATTTACTTTATCTACTTTTAGTTGATTTTTGACATTTGTCTTTTTTAAAATACTTAGATATTTTAAAATATCACTGTAACTAGTTATTTTATTACGATTATTATAACCTAGTTCCTTTTCTAAAAATTCTATTTCATCATCTCTACTCCAATTTAACCGTTTAATTTCTAAATCTATAGCTGTTAATTCAGTACTCCAATCAGATGGCTCTTGATTTAATTTAATACCTTCTATTTTATCACTCTTAGGTAATCCCATGTTCAATGTTGGTTTGATTTTATCTTTATTAATTGATTTAATACTTGATTCATTATTTGAGTCTAAATTTATCCTTGTATTCAGTCTTGATATGGCTTTATCTTCAGCTGCTTCTACAGTTGGACCTTGAGCTAGTGCACTTCCTAGATTTTTGTCATTGAGCCAACCATTTACTTGAACAATGGCTATATCATCGGATACGTGGCAAAGTTTTGATTCAATTCTCATAACCCCTCTGATTTAGCCCTAATAAGAATTATTAGAGTTAACATATACCAAACTTGCAGCGTCAATAGCTTTTTTTTCGCAATTTAATGGATTCAGCATCTCTCAGATCTTTAACTCCGTTACTAGATGGTATCGATCGATGGGTTGAATTAGCACCTCTCTTACCCATTATTGTTTCGTTAGAGCTTGTATTATCTGCTGATAATGCGGTTGCTTTAGCTTCCATAAGTAAGAATCTAAACAATATTGACTTACAAAAAAGAGCATTGAATATTGGGATATTTATAGCCTTAATATTGAGAATACTCGTAATTCTAACCGCTCAATTTATCTTGAACTTCTGGCCAGTAAAATTAATTGGTGGTTTATATTTAATATCTCTATCAACATCAAAACTTATCTCCATCAATAATAATGCTAATAATGATAATCTAAATAATATTTTAGTTGAATCTTCAATAGTTAAAGTTATTCTTCTATTGTCAATTACTGATTTAGCATTCTCTATAGATAGTATTACTGCGGCAGTTGCAATCAGTGATCAGTTTCTTTTAGTTATTACTGGAGCGATTATTGGAGTTATAGCATTACGCTTCACCTCTGGATTATTTATTAAATGGTTAGAAATTTATGTCAATTTAGAAAAAGCTGGATATATAGCAGTTGGTTTAATCGGCATAAAGTTAATTATTCAACTAATCTTTTATAAATTAGTAATACCTGAATATCTATTCTTCTTATTGATGCTATGTCTTTTTCTTTGGGGATTTTCAAAAAAATAAATTTCTATTCATAGTATCTAGTGTCCAAGTAAATTGTTAACGCTAAGATTTGATTGTACAGACAATGTATAACTGTCTGTAGCCTTTTTACCTTCTAACTGTCCATATATGAGTTTAATTGGGTAATCTTTAGACATTATCATTACCCCATTTTTTTTATTTATTGTAATTATTTCTCCAGGCAATCTCTTTTCTGTTGATTCAATATAATTATGATGAATCTCTTCCAATTGTATCTTATTGGTTATTACAGTTGCATCAAGAATTTTTATTCTTTTGCAATTATAAATTGTGTATGCATTTGGATAGAGTCCCTGTATTTTTTTTAATATCATCCTTGATGTATCATTCCAATCAATTAAAAAATCTTCTTTTGTAATTTGTCTGGCATAACTCGGATTTCCATCTAACTTTGATTGTTCAATACTATTTAAATATTCAAGTCTCAATGCTTTACTTAATCCTTTAGTTTGCGATATTTTTTCTAGTGATTTTACTAAAAGTTTTGAGGATATATTTGAGAGTCTATTAGTAAGTATCTCTAGATTATCTGTATCTCTAATAACAGTTGCCTCTTTTTCAATAACTGGGCCAGTATCTAAGCCTTCTTCCATAGCAATAATACAAATACCTGTCTTCGTGTCATCATTAATAATGCTCCACTGAATTGGAGCTGCGCCTCTCCAAGCAGGTAACAAGGATGCGTGACTATTCCAACATCCAAGTTTTGGCTGATCTAATATTTCTTTAGGAAGAATTTGGCCAAAAGCAACAACTACATAAACATCAGCTTTTAATTTTAACAATATATCCTTGATGTTTTGATCCTTCCTTATTGATTGAGTAGCAAAGACAGGTATACCTAAATTTATTGCAGCTTCTTTAACTGGAGAAGGTGATAATTTCTTTCCACGACCTCGTTTTCTATCTGGTTGAGTAATTACGGCAATTACTTCATATCCAGAATTGACAACTTTTATCAAATTTTCGGCAGCATATCTAGGAGTTCCCCAAAAAACTATCTTCACGCTTCACCAGTTATTGATATGTTCTCAACCCATACATATGGACTAATTCCTTGATGAGTAATAATCTGCTCATTTTCAATTCTTACAATACTTTTCAAGACGTTTAAAATATCTCCAGCTAAAGTTGCGGCATCAATAGATGTCTTTTTTTTGTTATTAACAATCCAGCCATCGAAGGGTAAAGAAAATGAACCTTGACTAGCTTTTACACCTGAGTGAATTGCAGATAATTCATCTATCAATATGTATTCTTTAACAGTATTTTTGATACTTAGGGATTCATCTTTATCGATATCAGAGTCACTTTTACTTACAACTAACCAATCTGGTGAAACAGATACCTTAGCTCCTAAGCCAGCATGCCCAGTTGGCTTAGCTCCAAACTTTCTGGCGGTAGCTTCTGAGTGAAGTAAGTTGGTAAGAATTCCATTAGTTACCAATTTAATATCTTGAGTTGGAGTTCCTTCGCCATCAAAACTAAAAGCTCCTACATTGGCAGGATGTAGACCTTCGTCACTTATATTTAAATTAGGAACTGAAACTTGATTTCCAATTGAGTCTTCATTCATTAAACTTACTCCATCAATAATTGACCGAGCATTAAACATTGAACTAAATGCGCTAATTAATTGTAGGAATGCTTCAGGAGTAAAGCAAACTAGGTATTTATTTGTTTCTATAGGTTTATAATTTAGATGACTAATTAACTTATCTGATGTTTCATTTATACAAGATTCAATATCTAAATCTTCTAAATTAGAATTTATTCTAATACCCCCAGCACTTCGCGGCTTTTTGTTTTTTTCTTCCGCCTTTGCATACAAATATATAGAAGACTGTGATAGTTTCATGTGTCTATTAGCACCTTCACTGTTTATATATATCCTTTCCATATAACTTTCACTTAATCCGTTATATGGTACTGAATCTATTGAATGATGCCTATCAATTAATTTTTTTTCAGCATTTTTTAGGATTGAAAGTAATTCATCAATGGAATGCGTACTGTATATGTTTGAATTCAATTCTTTCAATGGATATTTAGCTTGAGAAGAGAACTCTGGAGATTCTTTTTTATTTGCAAAAAGGCATGCCTGAATAGCTACCTTCATTGCTTTTTTAATCCCGTCACTTGTAAGGTCAGAAGTACTAGTTATTCCAACTTTATTGTCTTTATTCCATACTCTTAATGTCATCGAATTTCTTTGAGAACCTTTTAGCTGCTTTGCATTACCTTGCTGAACTTGAACAGATATATCTCTACTAGACGAAGCGCCAATATCCCATTTAAAAATTTCTAATTCCTTACTAAATTTTTCTAAAAGATTGTTTAATAAGAATGGATCTAATTCACTTAATTTTTGATTTGTTATTGATTCATTCATTTTATCTACCTCCTACTGTGATTGAATCAACTTTTATGTGTGGTTGTCCTACAGTCACATTTACACTGCCACTTACAGATCCACAAAATCCAGCGGCAAGGTCTAAGTCGTTAGCACACATAGAGATTCTTGGTAGTATCTCTTTAGCTTCACCTATTAATGTTGCGCCTTTAACTGGTTTATCAAGACTACCATTTTTTATTAAATAACCCTCCTCAACAGAGAAATTAAATTGTCCTGTAGGGCCTACACTACCTCCACCCATGGTTTTACAATAAAGTCCGTCATCGATACTTTCAATTAATTTTTCAGGAGAATAACTTCCTTGTTTAATATATGTGTTTCTCATACGACTTGCGGCCGCGAATGAGAAGTTTTGTCTTCTACCACTCCCTGTTCTTGGTTGACCAGTCCTTAGAGAGCCTGCTCTATCTGAAAGAAATTTTTTTAATATGCCATCTTCGATTAACAATGTGTTTTGAGGTTCCATCCCTTCATCATCCATAGAAAGTGAACCAAAAGCGTAATTTGAGAGCCCTTCATCTACAGCACTTACTGCACTATGAGCAATTTTCTTGTTAATACTGTTATGAAAAGGCGATGTTCCTCTTTCTAGTTGTGTTGTTTCTAGTAAGTGACCACATGCTTCATGGAATATGACCCCTCCAAATTTATTTGCAAGCACAACAGGCATTTGTCCAGCTTCAACATATTCGGCATAAAGCATCTTTTGAGCACTTTCATTTAATTCCAGTGCACTTTTGTCTATATCCCAGTTCCTTAAATCATCCGGATTTCCAGAACTACCATACCTTCTTGCAGAAGTAGATCTGTTTTGATCTTTTTGCGCAATTACATTTAAGCCGACTGTCTGGTGAAGTCGAATGTCTCTTGCAAACACACCATCAGTTGCGGCGACGAGGACTTCTTGCCAATTTCTTGAATAACTCGCTCTTCTTACTTGTAAATTTTTATTTTTACCAGCCAGTGCTCCAGTAGCTTCTATCAATTTAATAGTCGATTCATTTAGATCAGGTGAATTATTTAGCCAATCATTTTTGCTTGATCCATAATCTGTCAAATCTGATAATCCTTCAAACTTTTTATTATTTTTAGATCCAATCGTTAGACCTAACATTCCTAAGGCTTGGTTAAGGGCGAAAAGTAAACCGGCCTTAGATAAATCATTTGTGCTAACAAATCCATCTTTTTTGCCAAGAAACACTCTGATACCTGCACCAATACCTAATGATGGACTGACATTTGATATATCATCCTGTTCAGCTAGAAGAGAAATGTTATCTGATTTTTCTAGAAAGATTTCAACAATATCTGCTCCAGCAGACTTACCAAGAGATAATAAATCTTCAATTTGTGGTTTTAATGTATCATCAAAAGTATGAAATACAAAATCTTCGCTTTGTTTAGTAAGTAATGAATTAGTCAACTTTTTTTAATTATTATGGCATTTGTTTGCCTTAACTGCGTAACTGAATATTAATTAGAAATATTTATTGTTATTGTTTAACAACAAAAACAATAATAAAAGCTATTATTCATTGATAATTAATAGGTCTATTTAATTAGCACCTATCCATTTCTGACCATTTAAACGTTGAAGGACTCTTGATATAAGCAAAGGTAATGTAGTCTTTTTTTCGTCAATTAAAAAAGATTCAACAATACTTGGCTCTGAATTTGACTCAGATAATAGAATCGTTTTATCTGATGTTATCATCTCTTTATTAAAGCAAAGCCAAAATTTTCTATGTTCTGTTATTTCACAGAAAACCATCCAACAATAACCTCCTACTACAGGCCTTTCGCCTTCGATTAATTTAATATTTCTAACTAATATTCCCTTCTCTTCAATAGATGACTTCAATCCAGGAATTAAATGATTACTGATAAACTCTTCGAAGGGTTTATCTTCGATTTTAGGGGGTTTAACTGCTTTTTTTGGTATAGGAGGTTCTTCCTCTGTGGTGTCAGTTTTTGATACTGGATTATCTACTATATTTTGGACAAGGGATTCTGATTTATCTATCTTATTTCTTGAGTCTCCTTCGTTAGTAGGGTTTGAATTATTCATAAATATATTTTAGCAAATTATTTATGATAGTTGTTCGATTTATTAATTAAAAATATTGTATTTTATTACCAGTTAGAAAAAGAATCATCATTCCAATCTGATGAATACGATTTTTCTTGATAGATATTTTCATCTTTTTCATATTGTTCATTGTATTCATTATCAAATTCGGCTGAGCCTTTATATTGTTGACTATTATAGTGATTTAAAGAATCCTCATTACTTCTTTCTATTTTTCCTATTACTCTAAAACTAGCATTAACGGTTGGAGATGGATCGTTAAAATCTCTCTCTATTAAAGTTTTATCATATGAGGAGTTAGTATATGTTTGGTTGAATTCAATTTTGTTTTCTTCCTTATAATTTAGTTTTTGTTTCGGTTGTGGTTTTATTATTTTTGCAAGATTTGCTGTAACAATGTAGGAAAGTAAAAAACCTGATCCTGTTGATATGGCAAGATATGTACCCAGAGGAAGAGAAGGTGTATTCCAAATTAGTATCCTTATTTTTGTGTATTCCTTTTGGTTACTAATACTTAGAAATAATATTAATATTAATGTAGATAGGAGTGGTATTGATTTAGCTAAATTTGTATATCTCATTTAATTGGACCATCCCATCTTTTAATATTATTTAAATTCTCACCAAGTGAATCAAATAATCTAACTACTATAAAATCAATTATGTCTTCAATCGTTTTTGGATTTGTATACCATGCTGGAATTGGAGGAACAATTAAAGCTCCCGCAGTTGCTAAACGTTTTATATTTTCTATATGAATTAAGTTTAATGGTGACTCTCTTGGAGAAATAATTAATGGTCTATTTTCCTTAAGATGAACATCAGCACATCTTTCTATTAAATCAAGTGAAAAGCCAGAGGCTATTCTTCCCAAAGTTCCCATTGAACAAGGAACAATTAACATACCTCTTGTTTTATGACTCCCGCTTGCAATTGAAGCAGAATGATTGTTCCATCTATAACAAGTTAATTTTCCTGAATTAACATTTAATCTACTTCTCCAAAAATTTTCTTGCTTATTTGAGTCTACTGGTATATTAATTCCTCTTTCACTTTTGGCTACTTCATACGCTCCTTTGCTGAGGATTAAATCAACAGATTTATTATTTTCTAATAATACCTGTATTGATCTTTCTCCTATTTGCATAGCAGAAGCACCTGTAATTGCAATTACAATACTATCCATTAATTTTTAATTATCAGGTGAAATATCAATATTTTTCTGTTTATTATTTATGGTTTCTGAATCATCTTCTTTTACAAGTTCTAGGTCAATTTGATTTTTTAGTACGTCTACCTTTAAAACTATTACATTTACTTTTTGTGCAAGCTGATAAGTCTTTTTACTTTTTCTTCCCACTAATAAATTTTGTCTAGATCTATATTCGTACCAATCATCTCCCAGTGTGCTCACATGTACAAGACCTTCTGCAGTTAAATCGTCTATTTCAGCAAAAAAACCATAACTTTGCACTCCAGTAATTATTGCCGATACTTCTTTGCCAATAATAGATTGTGCTTCTCTGCTCTGTGCAATTGAGATAATATTATTTCTAAATGATTTTGATTTTTTTCTTATTTCATTAAGGTTTTGAATTAACATAAAATTTGCTTCATTATCTATTTTTGCTTTTAGTTTAGATGAAAAAATATCCCAATCTATATCTTTCCAGCTATCTTTTTTTCCTAGATCAATAGAGTCCTTACTTCTACTCGTAGATTTACTTTTGCCTTCATTTAAAAGTGAGGATAAAATGAATTGATTGAATATATTCCAATAATTTAGGGATGGACAACACCATGGTGATTCAATATTATTCGATGTTATTTCCATATTTAAATTATCATTATCATCATGAAGATTAACATTATAAAGTTTTAAATGTATACCCGGAATAATATGCTTCACAAGTTTATGAAGAATTTTCTTTTCGCTACTTGATTCAAAAGATTTTATTAATTCACTTGATGTTACACTACCATCAATATTGACCGTAATTTTTTTATCTAAAGCTAATGCTGATTTGGTCAATTCATTTATGTAAGATGGATCTATTTCTTCATGTTCCTTGTAGATGAATGGTAATTTATATCCAATTAAATGCTTGGCTAGTAAATTATTAGAAAGTCTAATATAGAGATCGATTATTGATTGAGGATCACAACTATCATATGTTTTAGACCATCCGTTAAAGTCTCTTCCTGGGTAGACTTTATGAAGTTCATTTAATCTTTCTAATTTCGGGATGTATTCATCTAATTTAATAGATAGATTATTATTGTTGTTAATTATTGTTGATGAATGTAAAATTGTATAAACTACTTCTAGGTTGTCTTTTATTGGTTTAAGTGCAATTGGCACTGATTTCGATGATGCTTTTCTATTATTTATAGTTTTAAGGTGTTTTTCCGTAATTAGATTTACCGGTTTGATTATACTGGTTGTAAATTTCCAATCAATTATATTACCATCGTTATTCATATCGATCATTAATGAAATAGCTTCATTTTCTTCATTAAGTTTGAATTGTGATGCTGAACTAAGCGATTCATTAAGGAAATCCAACCAGTTATTTCCCAAACATATGACTTCCCCTTTGTCTTTAAGATATTTATCTAGCTTGCTGCCTATATTGATTCGTTCTGAAACAGTAGGACAATGAATCCATATTCTATTTCCACCTTCATATGGTTGAGCAAATAATGCTGGAAGTGATGGAGAATTTGTAGATTCCCAACTTTTAAATAACAATGAGGGTTGAGTGGTAAGGTCTTCTCTTCCTTTTGATGTTATTTTTTTTGGCGCAATTTTTGGAACATCGATGTTTCTAACAATATTATTCTTTGAAAGTAGTAATTCGATATCACCTTCTATTCCCCCATTTATTGATAATTCTCTAATTATTGAACCTTTTGCATTTAATTGCGCAATTGGATATTTACTTATTTTTATTTCATATATAAGATCATTCCTTTTGATATTTTTATTAAAATCTTTATAATCTTCTAACTCGATAATTGCTGGTATCCTATCATCTAATGGGAATGCCTTTAATTCTTCAGTAGTTTTGTCTACTTCAACTTTTGCAAGTAATGTATCATTATATCTTTGTAATACACATTGTATTGATCCTTCAGGGGCACGTCTTTTAACACCTTGTTTTGTGATTAAAACTATTACAGAGTCACCATGCCAGGAATTATTTAAATTAGCTTCCCTAATGTAAATATCTTCGCCTTGATCTTCTCTGACAACAAAGCAATAGCCTTTACTGCTACAACGTACCCTACCTTTAACAAAACCTATGTCATTATTGACAGTTAGTTTTTCATCATTGTTCAGTTGAACTATTCCTAATTTTGTAAGACCTCTAATCGCTATCTGTAGATAATCTTTATCAAGTCTTTTTGATAGTTTTAAGGACTTCTCAAGTTTGGATATATCTAATCCATCCGCACTATCTAGACTTTCTAGTATTTGTAAAACTGATGTCATAATAACGGTGGCAAATAAATTGATTTTCGTAAGATTTAAGTCCTTAAAATAAAAGACTATATTTTAAAAATAATTTTTGTGTACTAGTAATCACTAGTAGAATCTTCTTTGCTTTGTACAATCAGTTTAATACCTATAATTAAGAATACAATTCCAGATAGCATTTTGAGAAAGAATGCAGGAATTAGATTAGCAATTGATCCACCGGCTAATGCCCCAAGAAGCGTAGCTAAAATGAGAGCAATTGATGAGCCTATAAATACTGCTAAAGGCTTATTAGTTGTACTACTTAAAGTTATAGTTGTTAATTGAGTTTTGTCTCCCATTTCAGCTAGAAATATAGTGAAAAATGTTGTAAATAAAAGTGTTAGAAGCATTGATTTAGTTCAAATTTTAATTTTGAAAAAGTCAAAAAAACCTTGTGATACTAGGTATATTCCTAAACTTAACATAATTATTCCTGAAACTGCTGTAAACCTTTGTCTAGGTAGGTTATTGGCAATCCATCGACCAATTAATACTCCAAGAAGGCTTGTTGAAATCAGGGCAAGTGCAGCTCCTATGAAAATAATTAATGGTCTACCCGACTGTGCAGAAAGAATTAATGTGGCAAGCTGGGTTTTGTCACCTAACTCTGCTAAAAAAATTGTACTGAAGGTTGTAATTAATATACTAAAAAATGAAGAAGTATCCTTTGGGTCACTATTTTCTTGATTAGAATTTGAATTGGTTTGACCCATTACTTCCAATTAAGCGATTTTATTCTTTTTTATGTTTATACAACAATTATATATTATATAAAAACCCTCTAATTGATCAAGCTTTTATTGTTTATTACACTCTCACTAAGATTCTGGCCCATATTCCATAATT
Source organism: Prochlorococcus sp. AG-402-A21 (assembly GCA_003279655.1). GTDB lineage: Bacteria > Cyanobacteriota > Cyanobacteriia > PCC-6307 > Cyanobiaceae > Prochlorococcus_B. Next base: position 13,824 of record QCHI01000010.1, read on the forward strand.
AATTACACGTATCTCTGAACAACCATTAAGAAGTGAATAGCTTTTGACTTCTCAAGAATTACTAAACAATTGAAAAAAACAATAATTACACGAAATCAATTTTTTTTAATTAAACCTGAGTACTGCGAGTTTGTTTAGTACAATAAAAAAAGTTTTTAAATAAAAATGGGAAACCTCTTGCCACTAGTTGCAGTTTTTCTTGCAGGACCAGCAATCATTGCATTGATTTTCTATAGAAGAGGTGTATAAGGTCTAGCCAGCCATACCGAGTGCAATCTCTGCAAAAGATAGTATTTTTTTAGCAAAAACTGATTGCCGTTTATCCATTTGTGGTGATACTTGAGATAAGCCAGAGCTATAGAAATCCCCTCTTGGATTAGTGATTATTATGTTGTTTTCATCTGTTAATTGACACTTATATACTTGATTATGTAAATGTAATTCAATTATATTAGAATGTTTTTTTATATCAATAATATTTAATTGTAGATTTTTTTTGTTTTTCCATTGATTCATTTCAATATAAAATGCGATGTCAATCAAATCATTATTTTTTAGCTGAGTAGAATAATTCCATTTTATTGCATTTATAGATGATGTTCCATCATCTATTCTCATTTTTACATGACCACCATTAAGATTATGTATTTGTGTAATTCTACATTTTCTTGTCCAGAACAGAGGAGTAGGATTCATAATTCCAAATGGACCTAAATCACATAATTGTCTAAAAAAGTCTAGATTAATATCAATAAGACTAATATACGCATCTGGTTTTATTGATTTATTTAAATCAATATTTTTAAATTTATTTTTAGCTATGTTATTTAATCTTTCCATAAGTTTAGGGATATTTTCTTCCTCAATTGAAAAACCTGCAGCCGATGGATGTCCTCCATGAGCTATTAAAAGATCATTACATTCATCTAATGCATGATTTACTTTTAAATGATCATTTGATCTTATTGATCCTCTGAATCTGCCATCATTCGCTTGAGCAATCATGGCAGTAGGTAAGTTAAACCTATCTACCATACGAGCGGCTACGATTCCAATCACTCCAGGATGCCACTCTTTTTTTGTGAGTACTAAAAATTTCTTATCGCCCGCGTATTGACTGACTGCTATTTCCAAAGCTTCTTGTTCTATTGATGCCGTAATTCTTTTTCTTTCTCTATTAATTGCGAAACTTTCTTTTGTTAATATATCTATAGTGTCAGACGATTCAGTTGTAAGTAGATCAATTATTAATTTTGGGTCACCTATTCTACCAACAGCGTTTATTAGTGGAGCGATCTTATAGCCTATATCTTCTGATGTAATATCGATTATTTCGATAGACAACTTTTTAATAATTGATTTAATTCCCTTATTTGGTGTTGTATTTATTGTTGATAAACATTCTTTAAGCCATTTTCTATTTGCACCTTGAAGTGGTGCCATATCGGCAACTGTTCCAATACAGAACAATACATTTGCTGATGTTTTACTAATATCATATTTTAATTTATTGCATATATTTATAGAAAGTAGGTATGCAATTCCTACACCAGCCAGATATTTATAAGGAGAATTGTTAGGCGTTTTTTGAGGATGTATTAAAGCAAAGATATCAAAGTTAACATCAGGAATCTTGTGATGATCAGTAATAATTAAGTCAATGCCAAGTTGATTACACCTTTTAATAGCATCAAAGGCTGAGATGCCATTGTCTACAGTAACTATGAGCTTTATATTCTTACTATTTATTTCATTTATCATCTTTAGATTTAGTCCGTACCCGTCCTCCTGTCTCGATGGTATGTATGGTATTGCAAAACCTCCAAGTTTAGATAATAACTCAACTAAGAGTACTGTACTAGTTATACCATCGGCATCATAGTCACCGCATATAGCTATATTTTCATTTCTACTACATGCTTTAATTATTCTTTGAGTTGCTTTGTTTAATTCCTTAAAATGATACTCTGGATTCGGTAGCTCTGATGGTGTTATATATTCATCAAATTCATTATTTAAATCAATATCTCTTCTAATTAAGACTTTCTGTAATATGCAGTTTATATTAACATTACATAATTCATCTTCATTTACTGGCTTAGGTAATATCCATTTTTTGACTTGATCACTATCTGTTTTCAAAAGCTTATCCTAGATTGATTTCTTTCTATTTAGAATTATATTTGCTATATAGAAAAATAACATGAATAATTTAAAAGCAGTCTTTTGGGATGTAGATGGTACGATAGCTGACACAGAACTGTGTGGGCATAGAGTCGCTTTTAATTTAGCTTTTAAGGATTTTGACTTAAATTGGGATTGGAATGAGAATCAATATATTGATCTGCTAAAAATATCAGGTGGTTTTAACCGTATCGTTCATTATCGAAATGAAATAAAAAGTGAACTTACTGAAAGCGAATGTTCAAACATTCAATCTAGAAAGCGTTTTCATTACAAGAATCTAATTAAATCAGGAAAAATCAAAGTTAGAGAAGGTGTTCTTAGGCTAATTAATGAGCTTTCCAGTTTTGACATAGATCAATTTATTGTCACTACCAGCGGTAGAGAGTCTTTGGAACCTTTTTTAAACACCTCATTGAGTTCACATTTAAATTGTTTTTCAGGAATAATTACATATGAAGATGTAAGTAAACATAAGCCATACCCTGATGCATATCAGTTGGCACTTAAATTATGTAAGAACTCTGAAGTTAATTGTATTGCAATTGAGGACTCCTTTATTGGTGTTGAGGCAGCTAAGGCTGCAAATCTTAATTGCCTTTTGACACTGCCCCCTTGGACACAATCTATTCAAAATATTAATAGGAAAGCCAATGCATGTGTTAACAGCCTAGGTAATGTCGATAAGCCTTCTAAAGTAATTTATGGCAAGAAACTTTTAAGAAATATTGTTGACTATAACTATATGACAAATATTATTAATTGAAATGCAAAAAACTAAATATATAAAACTTTTTGATTCAATTACTAGAATTATTTATTCAATTTTCTCTGACTCCTGGTCTAAGCGTAGTATTTTGCTACTTTCTATACTTTTTGGTTTTTATATTACCAACAGTTTACTATCTTTTTTATTAGATAAATCTATTAATACAATAATATTGGCTATTCTAATAATATTAATTATGGAAATATCTATAAGATCTAATCTAATATATAATGTATCTAAATTTTCTAAAATTATTAAATTAATAAATAATTTCAGAATTGGCTCAACGTATGCACTAATTCTTGAAGCCTTTAAGCTTGGCTCTTAATTATCGTTAATCAGTTTCTTCCTCTGAAGTCTCATTCATCGGATATACAAATCCCTGAGCTCTTCCAGTAAGTACTGATTTCCCTATAGATAACGCTTTTTCTGCTGCCACTGCAGCTTTACCTTTCCATGTAGCAAGCCTTTGATTCCTCTTCCCTTTTGAGGTTTTTTTCTTGGGTACAGCCATTTTTGCTCAACATTACAGATTTTATATTTTATAACGTCATGCTCCAATTTATCAAAAAAGCATTTAGGAAAACTAACTTCTTGTTTCTTTTTCTCTATAAACTCAAGATAGTCATCATTTTGACTATAGTTTGTATATAAATTCTTTTGAATTAGTTGATTTAATGTCATATGAGTAAAAGCTATAGTCAATTATTAAGGGATATTGAAAGTGGTGAAATTATTTCTATTATTTTAATCCCAAATAGGAGAGAGGTTTTAGTTGAATTTATTAATGGAGAAAGAAAGCTAATTCCAATATTTTATAATGATCAGAAAATTCTTAGGATATCTGAAGAATATAATGTTCCTCTTACTGTAAGAGATATTCAATATGAGCAGAGATTAGCTAATTTTGTTACTGGTTTTGGACTTACATTAATATTTGTTTTATCTCTTTCATTTTTAATTAGAAGATCATCCAAGTTAATGAAAAACATGCAAAGTTTTTCTGCTCGGTCTTCTGAAGTAAAGGAAGATGAGATTAGAAAATACACTTTTGACGATGTAGCTGGCCTAAATGAAGAATCTGATGAATTGAAAGAAATAGTACACTTTTTAAAGAATCCACAAATATTGGTCGAACTTGGTGCGAAAACTCCTAAGGGCGTTTTGTTGGTTGGCCCCCCTGGAACAGGTAAAACATTATTAGCTCGCGCAATTGCAGGAGAAGCAGATGTTCCTTTCTTTTCCATCTCTGCATCTGAATTTGTTGAAATGTTTGTAGGTGTTGGAGCTGGTCGTGTACGAGATTTATTTAAAAATGCAAAAGCCAAATCACCTTGTATTGTTTTTATAGATGAAATTGATTCAATTGGACGTCAAAGGGGCACAGGAATAGGAGGTGGAAATGACGAGAGAGAGCAAACATTAAATCAACTTCTAATAGAGATGGATGGATTCGCAGCAAATAATGGTGTCATTGTAATTGCAGCTACTAACAGGCCCGATGTCCTTGACCCTGCGTTGACTAGGCCTGGTAGATTTGATCGTCGTATTGAAATCCCCCTTCCTGATCGAAAAGCGAGATATAAAATTTTATCTGTGCATGCAAGAACAAAACCTTTATGTGATTCTGTAAATCTTATGGATTGGGCACTAAAGACACCTGGATTTTCTGGCGCAGATTTGCAAAATCTTCTTAATGAAGCAGCAATTTATGCAGCCAGAAATAATAAATCCATCATTGGCAGTATTGAACTATTTAATGCACTAGACAAATCAAGATTTGGCTTATTATCTAAACCGCTTTCAGATCCCACTAAAAAAAAGCAAATTGCATATCAAATTATTGGTAAAACATTAGTTGCTTTATTAATACCAACAAAAGATAAATTAGAAAAAATTTCATTATTTAAGTCTCTAGGAGAACTTTCGGGAATGACTTATTTCACACCAGACGAGGAGACAATAGATAGCGGTCTATTAAGCAGGAGCTACATATATAGCAAAATAGTTATTTCACTGGGTTCTAGAGCTGCTGAAATTATAGTTTTTGGTTCCAAGGAAGTTACACAAGGATCACAAAAGGATCTAGAGAATGTTTATTTTTGGGCTAACCAAATGGTTACAAAATTTGGTTTCTCAGATCTAGGCCCTATTGCATATGACTCAGAAAAGAATTCAATTTTTCTTGGCAAGGATATCATGAAAAATAAAAAAGAATATTCTCAAAAGACAAGCAAGGAGATCGATGAGCAAATAATAGGTATTGTAAATAAAGCTATCAATCATGCAATTGAACTTCTAACAGATAAAGTTTCCTTGATGGATACTCTTGTTAATGAATTAATAGATAATGAAACTCTTGAATCTGAATATGTTATTAATTCTCTAAATAATTACCTTTCTTCTACTACTTAGGAAATAACTATTTGTGACTATTTAGAGTGCTGAAAAGTATTCTTTGCTTCCTTTAGGGTCTTCTTTCATTGTTTTGTCGCCAGGTGTCCAGCCAGCAGGACATACTTCATCAGGGTGAGATTCTACATATTGATATGCTTGTAAGATTCTAAGTGTTTCATCTATATTTCTTCCAACGGGTGCTTTGTTGATTGTTGAATGCATGATAATACCACTCGGATTAATTATAAATAATCCTCTATCTGCTTCTCCATCATCATTTAAAACATTATAAGATTTGCAAATTTCACGTTTAAGATCAGATACTAGAGGATAGTTAATATCACCAATTCCTCCCTCATTTCTAGGTGTTTGAATCCATGCTAGGTGCGTAAATTTACTATCGACAGATACACCTAGAACTTCCGTGTTTTTACTACTAAAATCACTATATCTGTCACTGAAAGCAGTAATTTCAGTAGGGCATACAAATGTGAAGTCTAGTGGATAGAAAAATAGGACCACGTACTTGCCCCTGTACTTAGAGAGAGTTATATCCTTAAATTCTTGATCAACTACTGCTGTAGCAGCAAAGTCAGGAGCTTGCATTCCTACCCTTAGGCACTCATTTGACGTCATGGAATTTGATTCGTATTTTGTTTGGTTTGGAGAATAAAGAACTTCCCCTTTTCCTCTTTATAATTTATCATGTAAAGATCAGATAAACTTTAGCTTTCTATATAAGCAAGCATAATTTATAAAAATGAATGATCCAAAAAGTTGGGACCCATCACTAGTCAAGAAATTTAGTTCTTCTAATCATTATAAGTTATTAAATCAGTTGAGGAATGAGGTTAAAAAGTATCCTTTAAATAATAAGAAAAAAACGACCTCCATTGGAAGCAGTTCATCTAATAAAGATAGCAAAAATATATCAAATGTTTCTCAAACAAACATTAGTTCTTTAACTAATATTTCTAATCAGAATAATGAAATAGATACTAAAATTTCAACTGTAAGCTTTAATAATGCCAAGAATTTTTCTATATATAACCAAGCGATTAATAATAAGAATGTTATTATTAATAATGAAAGTAACTTTTCAGATCATTCTAAATCAATTGAGGATTCTTCGTCTACGTCTTCGTCATTTAAAGAACGTCTTAATGAAATAGAAATGAAATAATTTTACTTTTCTATTTTTTATCATTTTCTATTTTTGGATATATTAACATTGATAGAAAAATAATCTGAATATAAAGAAAGAATTTAGATGTTATGAATTAGGTTTATTCATAAAGGTAATGTCAGTGGAGAGACTTGAACTCTCGACCTCAGCGTTATGAATGCTGTGCTCTAACCGGCTGAGCTACACTGACTCAATGATACCTGAATAAATAACAGATTATGTGCAGACTGTTTCCAAGAAAATTATTCTTGAATAAGAGCTCAAATCTGATAAAAAAAGGTACACACTCAACATAATAATTCAGTATGGTCTTCTACGGAAGAAATCTTTAGATCAAAATTATTTTGAGCTATCTGAATAATGGCAAATCAGTCAATTAGAGGTTTTGGACATTGTCGAGAATGGAAAAAATTTTTTGACCATTGCTTACGAGATTGATCAAAAAGCAAAGAATCTGTTAAAGACCCAATAAACATAATATTAAAAGATAGTCAATTAACAGGTAGAATAAGTTTTTTATCGTTTTTTAGATATTCAAATATAAAAAAATGTTGAATTTTTTAATCTTGTAAAGCAAAGAGAAAGAGAATATTAAATAATTTTAATTTATCTTAGAATTAACTATATATAAAAATATAGCAATAGACACTCCTATGAGTAGTAATTACTTAAAAGCATACCATCCGACACCTGACTATCCAGACAAAATTTTATACACAAAAATATCGAAAGTTTCGTATCTTTTGAAATTAAAGGCACAAGGTAATTCTTTATCTGATTTGGATAGAAAACACAAAACATGGGGAAAAAATAGTCTTATACAAAATGACTTTTCCTCATAAATTTTTGTCAGAGAAACATAATCAAACATAAGTTTGCTTTATTGTTTTATATATAATCAATATATCTGTGAATTTTTTATGATGTTTGTTGCCAATATAAAAAAGCTTTGCTATTAATATTTTGAGGGTGATCGGAACATAATGAAGCTTCCCCAACAGTAAGCTTCGTCATCCTCAATTATTTAAGGATTATACGTTTAAAAATCAAATTATCCATTAGAAACTAATTTCTTCTAAATGAATAGTCTTATGTTATAGCAACTTATAAACAAGTGTTATGTCAGTCTTTAATAAACTAAAATTATTTGATTAACCATCTCTAATTTGAACTAAAAAATTTATTTGTTAACTATCTAATGATCGCAAGGTGTTAGGCAACTCCACATTGATTTTGAATTATCGCATAGGTTTTCCCAATGATGATACTTATCCTTACCTGAGTAAATATAGGTTCTCCAGCCAACCTGAATAGAATATTAAACTTCAAAAAACAAACATATTTTTAAGATTTTATTTAAATTTATATCTTTATATTATTTAGTTAATATTTTTCAGTATATATTTCAATTTAGAAGCAGTCAATCTATCCTCCAGAAACAACTAGTTATTACTCTTGGAGTATTATCAATATCAATTGTGGCAACTTGACCCTTCAAGATAAATAAGATTATTTTTCTTACCTCTGTGCAGATCTAATATGAGAGACCGACAAAGAATATTAATCATAAAATCTAATTTAAATAAAATACTAATGTCATATAAAAGTAATTTCACGAAAAAATAATTTAAAAATATAATTGTAAACTTGTATCAAAAATTGCTAAAATAAAAAGTTGTCATAAAAGACAATTAATTGTTTTTAGGATCTTCATCCTCATTTCCAAGCCTAATTTCGACTCCAACAAAAGTTGCGAATAATACTATTAATAGCCCAATTATTGATTTCCATAGGCCAATATGTGTCGTTGGCTCAGGAGATTGGAAGAAATCTGGAATCATAAGTGGATAATACATCTATTTTTCTTCTTCCCACTCTTCTTCAGCTTTATCTAGTATGTCTTCAACTGTATTATCAAAAGTTTCAGCTACTGATCTTAACATTTTTGAAATTGTTTCATCTGGACAAGCTAGATCTTTTTGGATAGCTTCCGCACAGTCCTTAATTTCCTCCCATGCATCTACCAAGACTTGAGAATCGACTGGTTTCCAATCTTCTGTCATAGATAAACTCCTCAAATGATAAATGATGGATATTTTGTGAAAGATAAAATATTAGCTTTTACATAGCCTAATACAGTCTTGAACCTTCATTTAATTATAAGGTGAGGGGATAACTGTTTTTTCATTCAATTATGGAAAATTCAAGAGAATAAATTCAGAAGCTTAGGTCAAAGCCATAGGAACCAGAGAGCATGGCAGTAAAGCTATATATAGCGAAAGCTCAATCTGAGTCAACACTCGCACGAAAGGAAATAAAAGGAAATAGAGGATTCCATAAATAATTTATTTTTCTTGTGTCAAGAAGTTTCAAACTTTTAATTCTTATTTACGAATTTTGAAAAACACCTATAAATAAAGATAGAGATTAGTTTTTATCATGCTTTTGCCTAAGCCAGTTAGACCTGTTGATGCTGAAAAGAAAGGAAAAGAAGATTAGATCTTTATTAATTGATTAATTTCTTTTAAAATTAAAAATTTAATTATTTGAGAATATAGGTATATATATACCTATATTCTCTTTTTTTGTAATTAATTTTATAATAAAATATCAATCAATGCTAATTTTATTTATAACAGAAAGAATAAATCCACCCCTTAATTAATAAAATATATTTTTGCAACTATAAATTCTTACCAATTGATACATTCAACTATTGACATTAAAAAAATCTTTGGCAAATTTATTTAGGGTTTCTTCCATTTTAAATCTAAGTCATTTTATTTTATACATCTAGGTAATTTCACTCTTTTTCATTTTCTCTATGAAAACTGCTTCTAAAGAACTTCAAAGGCTTAGATCCATGGCTGAGAATTCATTGAATAGGACCGCTGAACTTAAAAAGGTTTTGGCACAAATTGAAGCTACTCTATCAAGAGCAGAATCTCAAAAAGTATTAGATAAGACAAGCAATAAACAAAAAAACAATTAGTTCATTCAATATTAACTCTAAGACATAACATAAGTTACAAAATAAAAAATTTTTTTGCTTATCTTATTACTTACTTTCCATAGGATAATAATAAAAATATATTCAACTGATCATATAATTACTCAAAAAAACCCGAGATAATAAAGTTAATGCATAAATAATTACTAATGAATTATAAAGTAATGGATAATAAGAGAAATCAATATACCAGTCCATAATCCCTTAAACCAACTTAGTACTAACATTTGATAATTAGTTAATTTAAAGTGATTTTGAATAGCAAGGGCGGCCCTTTTGTCAAAACCTAGTAATAATTGTTTTTTCCCATCAGAATTAAACAATTTCCTGTTCATTTATCTCTTGTGTGTACATTAATATTAGATCATAGATTTCTATGCATAATATTATTTAATAAATTTCATCATATATTTCTAGAATTTTTCTTTTAATATGTATTTTACGGATTTAACCAATAATATCCCCCTCACACTGTAGATAATGATCGTCAATAAGGATTTGGTTGAATTCGAAATTAGTATTACTGACAAGGATTTGTTTATAGATGATTTAGGTTTGACCTAGCAAAATCTTATTTTAGGAATTAACTGCAATTTCTCACTTACAAAAGAAAATAAAAATCATTGGCAAAGACGCAATTATTTACCGATATGAAGGATTTATCTTATTACTAGAGAAATAAATTCTACGCTAGCTTTATATTATGAGAAAATTAATGAAAACAAGCTTACTTTAACCTGAAAAATGATATTTGATTCATACCGATTTTAATTTTATTATCTCGATAATAAAAAATACATATCTCATATTGCTGATATTCAAGATAAATACTTGTTATTTGGAATATTGTTGTTAAATTTTAAATAAATTTACTACTAATACTTTTTTTATTCCAGACCATATGAGGACGCATTACATGTTTCTAAAAAAAACATAGGTTCGTTCATTTTTTCTTTTTTTTACATGACCTGCAATTGCCAGCACTGCACTGAAATAAAAAAACAGCTTGAAAGAGCAGAACAAAGACAGGCAGAATTATTTAAAGCTAGGAGTTCTAAATTAAATATTAGATAATTTTTTATTCATTATATGGAATTACAGGAATTTTTATTCTCAAACTTCTGATATTAATGTTAGTTTGTTCATCGGACTGTATAGCTTCTTTTTTAATATTCCCTATAGAATCTGTGTCTTTTACTGCTTCAAGGTTAACAAAAAAGAAGTATGTAGCTATTAATAGTAAATAGGGTGAATGATTTATTAAACTTTTTATAATGTTAGAGATTAACTTCATTCATTCGCGAATTCATTATTACTAATATTACTATAGATTCCATGTTATGCTTATTCAATACGTAATCTTGATTATTTCTTGTAGTATAAAGTTGATAAAAGGATTATTATTTAAAATATTTATATAATTGTAATAAGGCTTTAACAAGTACTTTATACAAATAAATTCGATAAAATTCATATTCTTTTATACTCATAATTATTAGTGAAAATGAAGATTCACACACATGTATAAAAGAATAAATTTAAAAAAAAAATTATATAAAAAAATAACTCACGTAAGAGAATTATCTTAGTTATATTTATTTGAGCTTCTTAAATGATTTGAATCTATTAGCAACAGCTTTGTTCTTTCCAGATTATGGAAATTTCGGCATCCCTTGGGATTTAGTTCTTCTTCATTTTTATTTTTTCGCTATTTTTATTCCATTTATTGTGATTTATAATGCAGCTAGAAGTTCAAATAGAGAAAATCCAACAAGAATTAAAGATCAAAGTACAAGATATCCAGATCTACATCCTCGTGCCTAATTTTTTGCATGCCTTAAGTAATCTTATTAATATAGAGCACATCATAGTTTCTATTATCAGATTCAAGAGCAGTTATCCATTCTCTAAACTCACTTTCAAGAGCTTTTTTGTTTTTGCCTTCTAGTTGTGTAATCCTCTTAAGTGCGGAGTTAATTGTAACTTCACAACTTCCTAATAAACTTGTCTTAGACATTTCAATCTGATAATTACTAATATCTTAGTTTCATTGTTAACCATTGTTAATTAGTAAATACCGTAATGCAAAATTTATTTCTAGCACCTATTCCGTTTCTATATAAATTCACTAATAGGTTGGATTATATTTTTTATTTTTTTATTCATTTCTATTATAAAAGAATATATTTTGTATTTTGGTAATAAATGAAACTGAAATATAATAGAAAATCATTTATTATTAGAATAGATTATTTCCATCTATGTCTTCAAGACAATCTGGGGCGTTACAGTCAGTTGAGGTAATGCTTAATGGATCACTTAGACGACTCAATAATTTGAATGGTGCGAACAGGGAAGCTCTATATGATGAATACAAGGAATGGTTTGAGGTAGATGAAAATAATGTAATTAACGATGGAGTTTTATACTGCAATTATCTCGGATAATCAGAAGAAACTACTTGCTTAATAAATCTAATTGTAAACATGCTGAATAACAAACTATTCCACATGCAACGGATAAATTTAAACTTCTAACACCTCCAGTATTTAAATGATTCTCACCTCCTGGCATTGGTATACCCGCTACAATTTCACACTTATTTTTTATGTGATCGGGTAAGCCTGTATCCTCCCTTCCGAATAAAAGTATATCTGTATCTTTATAAATGATATTAGAGATTGAATTACTACTTTTTTTAGTTAGAGCGATAATTCTAGAGTTACTAAAAGAATTTTTATATTGTTCGAATGATTCATATAAATGTACATCTACATTAGACCAGTAATCTAAACCAGCCCTCTTTAAGTATTTGTTTTCAAAGCTAAAGCCAGTAGGTTTAATAATATCTAACGGCAGTTCGAAGGCTAAGCATGATCTACCAATTGTTCCAGTATTCTGGGGAATTCTTGGTTCAAATAACGCGACTCTTGGTCGAGAACTATTTAATGAATTCATGGTATAAGATCACCAAATTTATCTAAGTCAATTGCAGTCCCATTGATAGCAAGCCACCTTTGTTTTGAATGGCGACTTATCAAAGAGGATAGGATGCTCTGCCGTTCACGAAATAAATGACCTATTGCTGTGGCGGGAACAATACCCCAGCCAACTTCCTCTGAAACAACAACAATACATAAATTATCTTCTGAAAGGCAATTAAGAAATTTAATTTGGAAATCATCCCATTGATCGTCATCTTTTAATAGGTGCTGTTCAACTAAGCCACCTAATGAGTCAATTAATATTGACTGATTTCCTTTAATCGATTTAATTGCAATGCTGATGTCTTTTGGATGCTCAATTAGCGTCCAGCTATCAGGTCTTCTCTCCCTGTGAATATCTATCCTATCTTGCCAATCTGAATCATTTGGTCTTGGCTTTGATGTTGCTATGTAAGTGACGGAATCATGATCCGAAATTAAAAATTCAGCTAATTTACTTTTTCCACTTCTTGTCGGTCCTGTAATTGATATGAGTCCTTTATAATTTTTGGCTATTGGTGTGATCATATTCTGAGCTATTGGATTAATCTATTAATAGTGTTTTTAATATATTATATCGATAATGATTAAAGAATAAAGGTAGGCATTGATATATGTATAATAAAGACTCAATATATTTAATTGAAATATTTAATAGATAAATGTATAAAATTTCTAGCTTGGTTATAATATTTGGTTCTTTTTTACTAATATTATCAATTATAAATATTGGCAGCGCTAATCAAATTAATCCAACTCTAATAAGAGCAGAGACAATATCTGGAATTGCTTCCATAGCGTTAATAACAATAGGTTATCTTTGGACTGAAATTAAACCTAAACAACCTTCTAAAGTTAGCTTGGATGGAAAAGAGGGTTTTGAACTTTGTAATAAATTAACTGAAGATCAAAGAAACGAATTAGCCTGGGGAAGTCAGCAAATACTTACTGCAACAGCAGCTAGTACAATATTAATATATTGGGATAATAAAGTAATACTTAGAAGAGGCTTGATATCTGAAAAAAAATTTGAACCTGGAGAAATATGTAAAAGATCAATTGATCAAAAACGATTAATCTCATTAGTTAATACTGATTTATTCCCAGGTAGAGATGAGTTTGATGGTGTGTTGAATAATTTACCTGCAGTGATTGTTTATCCTCTTGAAAATAGAGGCCTTACAATAGTTGGGGGTTGGTCAAAGAGATCATTTACCAATTCAGATGAAAAATGGATATCAGGATGGTCAGATAAGTTATATGTACTACTGAATAAGTAGGAAATTAATAGTTGTTTCTACCTGTTTCTCGTTAGATGTAAATACTAAAGTATTATCTTTTTTAAACCATTTTGCAAAATCAGATATAATTTTTACCTGATACTCCTCTTCACCTTCTGAATTATATATATATCTATTGAATTCACTATTGTCTATTTTAAGTAGGCTTGAATCAATATTATAAAATCCATTGGTTGCATTTATTCTAGTATTATCAAAATTAATATTAACTGAATCATTTATATCAATAATAGAGGTATCTAAATCCCAATCAAAAGAATTAGTATGTATATAGTAATCCTGGTTGTCAAGAAAAGATATGGTTACACTATTAAAAACTCTAATTGAATTAGTTAAATTCTTGAGAGTTGAATTGCCAGACTTAATTTTAAAATCTTGACCATTTTTATTAAGTAATTCAATTGAACTGTCAAATATATCTATATCATTATTTGTTGGGTCAATTATGGCTTTAGGACTAGTGATTCTTACACTGGTTTGATTATTAGGATTCTCCTGAAGTAGTTCAAAATCAGTAATGTAGCTTTTATTATCTATCTGAGTAGAAGATTTGTTTGATTTTTGACACCCAAATAGAGGTAATGTAGTAATTATTAGCAGAAGATAAATCGGTAAATATTTCACTATACAGAATTGTCATTAAATTCAATTTTATCCATTACAGGACAAGGGTCTTGTAGTCCATTATCAGGATCTAACATACCCCAATGCAATGATTTTTGAAAATTGATGGTTGAAGAATTAATATTTAATTGATTTAATATTCTAATACTTAAATTGGGTACAAAAGGATTAAGCAATATTCCAATAATTCTGCATGATTCAAGTACAGAATATATATCAAGAGCAACAATATCTTTATTTGCTATATCTTTAATTAGCTTCCATGGTGCACGATCATTTAGGTAAAGATTTGCGCAATTAGATAGTTCTATAATTGCATTTGCTGCATTTTTAAAATTGCTATCTTTAAATGATTGCATATATTCATTTATTTTTATCTCTGATTGAACTTTAAGAGGAGATTCAGGTAATAAAGATTTATCTATTGGAATTTTATCATTGAACCATTTTTTAGACATTGTAATTGTTCTGTTTAACAAATTACCAATAGTATTACTTAAATCACTATTAACAATATCTACAAATCTTCTCATTTGAAAATCACCATCTTCACCAAATTCAATATCTCTTAAAAGATACCATCTCATCGCATCAATGCCCCCATATTCTAAGAGTTCAATCGGGTCGAGCACGTTACCTAATGATTTACCCATTTTTTGGCCTTCTCGTGTTAAGAACCCATGTCCAAAAACACTTACAGGTGGTTTCATACCAGCAGAAAGTAGCATTGCTGGCCAATAAACCGCATGAAATCTGAGTATATCCTTTCCAATAACATGTATATTTGCAGGCCAATTACATAACGATTCCTGTGTGAGTTCAGGAGAGTTTTGATCATAAAGAGATCCACTAATATAACCTAATAAAGCGTCGAACCATACATAGAAAGTGTGATCATTGTTTCCAGGAACATTTATACCCCATTTTAGGTTTACTCTTGAAATTGAGAAATCCCTTAACCCTTTTGAGACAAAATTGATAATTTCATTTTTTCTACTTTTAGGAGAGATAAAACCATCAATTTGAATTAATTTTTCAATTTGCTCTTGATATTTTGATAATTTAAAAAATAAGTTTTCTTCATCTCTCCATTCAAGTTCCTTTTTATGAATAGAACATATTGGGCTTTTATCATCCTTATCTACATCTTTATATTCCTCACATCCAACACAATACCAGCCACTTTGTCTACCCATATAAACATCATCTGACTTCAAAACTTTAGAATAAAATTGATGAACTAATGATGTGTGATCTTCAGATGTTGTTCTTACGAAACGATCATAACTAATATTTAATTTTTCCCATAGATATTTATACTTTTCTGTGATTTGATCACAATGTAGTTGAGGTTGAAGGTTTTTACTTTCTGCGGTTCGCTCTATTTTTTGACCATGTTCGTCAACGCCAGTAAGAAAAAGTACTGTATTTCCACTTAGTCTTTGAAATCGAGCTATTGCATCACAAGCGATTGTTGTATATGAACTACCTAGATGAGGCTTGTCATTAACATAATATAGTGGTGTTGTAATTGTGTATTTCATATTCATAATATATTCTAATTATTATATTGTATTTTTAAAACTCTTGCACACTTATGATGAACGCTTATTTTGATAATGGAATTAATTCAAAAAATATTATATCATTGTTGTTATTATTGACTATATTTTGAACGTTAAAGCTCTCCCCAATATGTAAGTTCTTATTTGATTTTAGATTACATATAGTAGTTAAATGATAGTCTAGAAAGTATAAAATACAAATGTTTTTATATCTGTTTATCCAATTCAGTAAAATCACATGATATACGTTGAAAGAGTTTGTTTCGAACCATTTACTTAGCCAATATTTTTGATCCTCTCTATATCTCATAATATTTTGTCTTCCTTGATTATTAATTTCAAGAATAATTTCTTCAACATCTTCTTTAGATATAAGTTCATTATTATTTAGATATCTATTTAATTGATAGTTAACAATCAAGTCAGCATATCTTCTTATCGGTGAAGTAGCATGGAGATAAGATGTTAATCCTAAACTCCAGTGAGGCATTGGATTTATTGAATAATATGACTTGCTCATGCTTTTCTTAAGTACAAAATTGTATAAAACTTTATTATCAGAATCTTGAATATTATCTGTAGAAACTTTATCTATACTTTGTTGGACTCTATATGGAACAGGAATTTTATTGACCTTAGTAAAATTTGAAATAAGGTTTCCATACAGGATCATTGATTCACTTATTAATTGTCTCGATAACGTTGGATCTATTATCTTAAGGGTAGGATTGTTATCTTCTACAATAATCTTTCCATATGATTCTAATATTTCCGTAGCACCTGAATTCTTTCTCCAACATTTTCTACTTTGTAAAATTTTAGAAATGATACTTAAATCTTCCTCTTCTTTTGGCGCATAATCTATTAGTTCATCAGCTTCTGTATAATTTAACCTGAAGTCTACTTTAATAATACTCTGGACTATTTCTATAGATTCAATACTACCGTCTTCATTAAAAATAACACCTAAACTTAATGATTTTCTCTTTTCTTTTTCACTTAGACTAAAAACATCCTTTATTAAAATATCAGGAAGCATATAATAAGTATGAGTTGATAAATAAACAGTTGAAATAAGCTTCCTTGCCCTCTTATCAATAGCTGATTGATAATCAAAATATGAAGTAGGGGATGCAATGTGGATCCATAACTTATGCTGATAATATATTTTTTCTAATGAAATAGCATCATCTATTTCATTCGTTTGAGAATCATCTATTGAATATGTTTTAAGATGTGAAAGGTCTTTAACTGAAGTAATAACATTATTTGTTTGTTTAAAACTCGATATGATATTTTTAACTTCATTATCTATTATTTTATTGCACATTCTATTATTAATAGAATATTAACTTACCCTTCTGGATTAACAAATGGAAGTAAGGCAATAATTCGTGCTCTTTTAACTGCTGTAGTTAAATCTCTTTGTTGCTTAGCTGTTAATCCAGTAAGTCTTCTAGGTAATATTTTTCCTCTATCTGTAATAAATTTCTTTAATAATTCTACGTCCTTATAGTCAATAGGATCTCCAGGCTTTATGGGAGAGAGCTTTTGCTTGAATAGTGAATTAGTCATTTTTAAAAAGTGTATAAAAGGAAATGATTATTTGATTTCTCTATGAATAGTCATCTTATTTAATTCAGGGCAGAATTTTTTAAGTTCCAGTCTCTCAGTAGTGTTCCTACGATTTTTCTCTGTGGTGTATCTAGATACTCCTGCAGAACGCTTTTCTGAGCTAGGTACAGATCTAGACTCAGTACATTCTAAAGTGACCACTATTCTGGTACCTTTTTTAGCCATATGAACTTAGCTCAACTTTTGTGAGTCTAGGGAACAAAGTACAATCTTACTAGGCTAAGCACCCTTTTTTATAAATTCATTCGAGCACCTATGTTTAACTCCTGTAAGAGCAAATCATGAAGGTATCAGTTTCTTGGCTAAAACATCTTGTCGAATTTAACAATCATATTGATGAATTGGCTGAAAAGCTTTCAATGACAGGCTTTGAAGTTGAATCAATAGAAGACTTATCAGCCCAAGCAAAGAATGTTGTTATTGGTTATGTTGACGAAATCACACCACATCCAAATGCCGAAAAGCTCAAAGTTTGTTCAGTAGATGTTGGTTTACCCAAAAAGTTGAGTATTGTTTGTGGTGCATCAAACGTAAGAGCCGGATATCACGTCCTTGTGGCGAAGGTTGGAGCCTATTTATCTTCAAAGTCACTAAAAATAAAATTATCTAATTTACGAGGTGTAGAAAGCGCAGGAATGATTTGTTCATTGGATGAATTAGGGATTGAAAGTAGTAATGAAGGTATAGAAATTCTTGAAGAAAGTGAAACAAATATCCCTCCAATTGGTACAAATGCTGTCGATTATCTTGGTTTGAATGACACCATTATTGAATTAGCTATTACTGCTAACAGACCTGATGGTATGTCTATGGCTGGTATAGCACGAGAAATATCAACAATAACAAATTCAAAATTAACATTACCAACTTTAAATTTCAAAAAAGACTTTGAAAAATTTGAGCCACAAATAAGAGAAAAAGAAACGATAGGATCAGACTTTATTTACTCACTTACTTATATAGATAATATAGACAATACTGGAAAGATAAATAAATCTATATCTAATAAATTAAATTCATTAAGACAAAATTGTATAAACCCTGTTGTAGACATAACAAATTTTTTAATGCTTGAACAAGGCCAGCCACTACATGCCTTTGATGCAGATCTATTAGATAATATAGTTGGTAGAATAGTTATGCCAAATGATTTTGGTATTAGAAATGGTAGAGAAAAAGAATCATTTATTGCACTCGATAAAAAAGAATATAAATTAAATGAAAATATAAAGGTAATTACATGCGGCGATATTCCAATTGCAATAGCTGGGGTTATCGGAGGAAACAACAGTTCCGTAAGTGCTAAAACGACAAGAGTTTGGTTGGAAGCAGCTGTATTTACTCCAACATCAGTTAGAAATAGTAGTAGAGAAATAGGGCTCAGAACAGATGCAAGTAGTAGATACGAAAAGGGTATATCACCTAACATGACAACTGCTGTTTCACTAAGAGCTAGTGATCTTATTTCTTTAGAATTAGGTGGTAATATTAAATCGACTCATGTAAATAATGAATTTATCCGAAAAGATATTAGTATCAATCTTAGAATAGACAAAATAAACAAAGTTCTAGGTAAATTGAGTTACATAGATAATAATCAATTAGATAAAAGTTCTAATACATTCCGTTATCTTAATAAGGATGAGATTGAGCCTCTTCTAACAAAACTTGGCTGCCTAATAACGTCAACATCTAATGGTTGGGATGTACAAATTCCTCCTTATAGATCATCTGATTTAACTAGAGAAATCGATTTAATAGAAGAGATAGCAAGGCTAATTGGATATGATAATTTTGATTCGAATATGCCAGATCCTCTTGAGCCAGGAGTACTAAAACCTGCAAATTTGGTGGAAAGACGTTTACGAAATTCCTTTATTCACAATGGTTTTCAAGAAGTAGTGACTTCATCACTTGTTGGTCCTGATAACACTGATGGAAATGCTGTAATAATCAAAAATCCATTACTATCAGAGACTAGTAGATTAAGAACAAATGTATGGGATGAACATCTTAAAATTCTTCAGAGGAATGTATCATTTGGAGCTGAAGGGTGTTGGATCTTTGAAATAGCGAAAACATACAAAAAAGACAAAGAAAGCTTTGATGAAACAAATTTATTATCAGGTGCTTTGACTGGAAATAAACGAATTAGTAAGTGGGGCTCAGCATCAAAACAAATATCTTTAGATTATTTTGAAGCAAGAGGAAAACTTAAGCAATCCCTTGAAGTTCTGGGAATTGAAATCATTGATAAGCAATTTATCGAAAAAGATTTCATGCATCCGGGTCGAACTTCTGAATTATTTGTTGAAGGAAAAAGTATCGGCTTCTTCGGACAAATACACCCTTCTATCTCCGAGAAATATGATCTAATTAAAGAAACATACTTATTTAACCTTGAGTTTTATTCATTAATTAAGGCCTCAACAAGGAAAACAAATTGGACAAGAATATACAAGGATTACCCCACTGTTCCTTTCATGGAAAGGGATATTGCGCTTATTCATTCAAGAAAATATAGTTCCATAGAAATAATAAATCTAATAAAGAAATCTGGTAAACCACTTTTAGAGAAAGTGGAATTGATAGATCGTTACGAAGGATCTTCTATTCCCGAGGATTCGATTAGCCAGGCTTTTAGAATAAAATACAGAGATCCTAAAAAAACCCTAATAGAAGAAGATATAAATCCAATACACGAAAAAATTAGAACTGCTCTTAAAGAAAAATTAAATGCAGACCTCAGAAGCTAGTCTTACAAGTCTTGTGTGCGACCCATCATAAGTCCCAAGCTAAGACAAATATTGGACTAACTAGACATATTTTTTCCCAAGAAAATTAAAAAAATTCAACGTTTCTATCCGAGTAATTAGATAATTTATTTGGATTAAAATTTCACTCGGATAATAACTTTTAACTCTAATCTCGATGAAAATTTCAAAAAAAATTTTTAAATAGTCTTATTAGTCCTAAAAGGGATTCAATCCTAGACTCATTAATTGTCTCATATTAGATTTATAAGAAGCCTATAACGTTTATTCCAGGAGCAATTTCTTATTAATTCATATCTCAGAGATTTCATATGTACATTAAGCTGCATAACTGTCTATAAAGCAGTTATGCAGACACATAGAAGCAGTCATACTAATGTGTTGTAGGATTAAATAAAGTAATGGACAACGAATGGACATAAATAGCGTATAGACACATCAACTACAAATGAAACGCACCAAACCGCGAACAATAAAAGCCAATTTTTATGGATTTAAAAATGTAATTGATGACTTCTGATACCTTTATTGTCTTTTTTATATAAAAAAGTATCAATAATATTTAGATTTATCGGATCTGGTGCTGTCCGATATTTTTGGTTTTTATGAAAGAATAATTTGCCGGATCTAATCTAATTCCTCTAAGATAAGTCTTACAACTAGACTATGTAGTAGACACATGTAAGATGCATGAGAATCTAATTCTTGTATAAATCCTTTAGTAATTGATAAGCCTCGTTCAGTTTTCTCATAGTTTCGTTTGATCCTCCAGCATCAGGATGGTTGGAAAGAGCTTTTTCTTTATATGCATCTCTAATAAAAGAAAGTGTTAGTGATGATCCAGCCTTCGTTGGTAAACCCAATAACTTGAGAGCACCATGAACAGTCATCGTAGACTCAAGCGTTTGAAATGAAGTCACATTTTGACTACGTTTGAATTTATTAACGAATCTACGAATGAGAGTTGGTATTCTACTTCTTAGGTTTTTAGCTGAAAATGGGTCTTCAAGAGCACCTGCCAATATCACCACATCATCAAATGTTACTGAGTCGATCTTCCATTCACTACAATAGGAATTTAGCATTTTACAAGCAGCATTCCATGTGAAAGGTATGCTTTCTGTACCATCTACATTTGGCCAGATATCTCTAGCAAGCCATATCATTGATGCCTCAATAACACTTTCTGTAGGTTTTTGGCCATAAAGATAGATCCAATGTTTTTCTGCAGCATCTTTCGCCTTTAATAGATCATCAATATCAATAGTGGTAATTGAGGTATCTTCCATATTTTTAAAAGTTTTATCTTTACTCAAACTTCTCTTTAGGTTGGTAGTTTGTTTTCTAATAAAACCTGGTAATTCAATGCCTGTGGAGACAGTATCTTTTTTATTACCTACAACATCATTAGCTTTGACATCATTGACAGCAACATTTTTTATTTCAATATTCTTATTACCAACTATCACAAGTGCTTTTTCTTCCTGGTTACTATTGTCTATTCCGTTTTGAGGAGTTGAAGAATCATTGTTGCTATTATGATTAATATCTAATTGATCATTTTCAATTATTTCATCATCTAAATCGTTAGATAAAATAACTTCTAATAATCTCTCAAAAACTAGTCCTCTAGCTCTAAGTCCCCACTCTTTGCGAAGTCGATCGACGCCATCAACTAGATCAATTGGTAAATCAATTGATATTCTCTTAACTTCCTTGCCTTCCCCTTCCGTCACAAGATCCTTATTTCTAGTCACATATTAATGCTCTTTTAATTTTCAACACACGTTTAGCTTTGAATTTATATAATTAATCTCTAATTAAAAAATATGCATAATTTATTAATAATATCTCAAAATTAAATTATGGCCACATAGATCAACATTATTAAGTATTATTTGCGAGTGAATCAAATGTTAATCAGAAATGAACTTCTGCGAATCTTCCAAAAACTGGAGTGAAAGAAAAAAATTTTTTCAAGCTAGAAAATTAAATTTTTTAATATCCGTTAAAGAATCTTATGAGAGAAAGCTTGCCGCTATAACAGCATCAATATCAAAGCTTGAAGAACAAATGAATTCAAACACTCCTAGTGTAGAAAGCTAGATTAACCTTAAGTTACTTCTTAAATTACATCTTTTAATATTTTTTCTGGACCAAATTTAATAAGAGTATCAACATCAGATCTTTTTGTTCCTAGAAAATAACCTGCGAAACCAAGTGCATTTATACTAAATCCTTTTGATCTATCAGTTTTACGTGTTATAAGAGCAATCCACTCAGATGTTATAAGTAAATTATATGGTTTTAATGGTTTATTAATTATATCTATATCACCTAAATTCATTTCAGCTGTCATAGATTTATATGAGTTGAATAAATCGTACTCGCTTGAGATTTTATTTTTACTTCTTTCTCTAATTGAAATACAATGAGATATTTCTGATTTAATTCCTTTTGTATTATTTAATAATGAGCAAAACCAATCAAATCTAGGACAAATAGTCTCATTATAGCGTCTTGGTAATAATTGAAAATGTCTATGAGGCTGACTGGCACCAGCCTCTTTACTACTGTTAAAGAACCATAAACCTGTTGTATCATTATCAACATTTTGAATAGCTTCAAAATCATCTTTATTTAACCAGCCATTTTGTGGATTCCAGGTATTTGTTATTAATAACATATGTCCTATTTGTACTGGATATTTATTTAATATTAATGTATGCTTAACATTTATTGGCTGTATTTGTAATCTTGTATCCCAAGGAATAAATGGATTACGTTTTGGACCATATTCTGTTAAATACTTTGGTATGGGGCTTTTGAGAAAACGAAGCTCA
The DNA here is from genome assembly GCA_003279655.1 of Prochlorococcus sp. AG-402-A21. Classification (GTDB taxonomy): domain Bacteria; phylum Cyanobacteriota; class Cyanobacteriia; order PCC-6307; family Cyanobiaceae; genus Prochlorococcus_B. Next base: position 37,096 of record QCHI01000010.1, read on the forward strand.
AAATCACAAGAATCCTCACTAGATTTATATTTTATAGTATTCAATGGAATTACAGCTCCACAATTAACTGCTTTTCGACTAACATCCAGAGCTTTTGACCATATAGATTCGCTCTTCACCTCAAATAGACCTTTGATATATAATGTTTATATATTATATAATTATTAATCTATAAATTTAAAATTTAAATAAAAGCTTATTAGGCAATGGCTAATCAATAACTTAAAAAGCTGAAAGAACGTAGCAAATTTTCTAGGGGTCATGGAATTTATGCCTAATAAACCGACCAACGCATGAATGGTCAATTGCATGCACACAATTGATTCGACGCTCTAGGGACGATTTGCGGGCTTCTAGAGACGGCTTGATTGCTTGCAGGATCTTTTTGATTATTGGGTTAAAAATTTCTATTAAAAAAAAATATTCATAAATTTTAAAAAGAGTAAAAGTTTAAATTCATGAATTAGTAATCAACTCAGTAAACTCCCGAGATCGCTTGTACTGATTAGTTTTTTAGACAAGACTTGAAAATCGAAATTTATCAATTTGCAAAATAGTTTCAGATTTTTGGCAAATAAGGTTGACGAAAGCAGGGGGCAAAGAAGTAAAACCTCATTCAGTAATGTGTCCTCAATGGATTGGGACTTTTCTGAAGACGAAGCTTTTTTAGCTCTATGCGATGCATTTCGTGAGAGTGGGGAAACATCTGCCATGGAATTTTTGGCAACTGGTGAAGGTGCTTTTCACTTTCAGGAATTAACTCAAAATGCTGCCGGAGAGGGAATTGATTTAAGTGACTCAGAATCAATGGCTGAGTTTCAAATGGACGTATTAGAAACTATCGATGAAATGAATAAGTAATTTTCTTAGTTGATTTATAAATTGTGGAAAATATTTAAATACCAAAGTATTTAGCTACAGGATGTAATGCAACTATAGCTGTTGTACTCTGCTCTGGATTAAGTTGCTCGCTTTCATCCATAGAGATATTAATTTTTTTAGCATCTAGCCATAACAATTGTTTTCTAGAGTCTGAAACTTCAGGACAAGCTGGATAGCCAAAAGAATAACGACATCCTCGATATTTAACATCTAAGATATCTTTTATATTATCTGGTTCACAGTCTTCAAATCCACATTCAATCCTAATAACAGAATGTATGAATTCAGCAAGTGCTTCTGCCAGCTGGACGGTCAAACCATGAAAAAATAGATAATCTGAGTATGAATCTTGACTAAATAATTCATGAGAATATTCACTAGCTGATTCTCCCATTGTTACAGCCTGCATTGGCAAATAATCTGTAGGCTGATTGTTATTTAAGTCATTATAAAAATCTGCAATACAAAATCTTTTTCCAGATCTTTGCCTAGGTAATAAAAAATCACCTAAAAGGCTTTGGTGATCTTTACTATATACTTTTAAATTATTACCAACTCTACCACAAGGAAAATATCCATAAACTAATGATGGATTAATAAGCTTTTCCTTTATTATTTTGTTCATCCAGTAATCTAACTTCGGTTCTGCTTTCTTAAGTAAAAAGTCCTTATAATCAGAAGCAGACATCTGCTTGGAACGTTTCATTTGCCATTGGCCTGCAAATAAAGCATTACGATCTAAGAATTTATAAACTTTAGTTATGTCTATATCTTTTTCTAATAAAAATCTTTGCCCTATGAATGGTGGTTTAATAGGATCTATTTGAGATATATCCTTTGATCTTGAGGTATCTTCAATAGGCTTTTCTTTGATTTTATTGATATTAATTTTTTGATGAGTATTGGTAATTTTATAATTACCAATAGTAATTCCTTCGGGTGCACCTTCTTTAAAGCCTGAGAAATTATCCCAGTTATTTAATTTCTTTGCTTTCATATATGAATCCATAAATTTTAAATCTGTAAAAGCATCTTTACCGTAAATAACTTTCCCTTTATAAACACTTGCGCAATCCTGATTAACAAATTTTGGAGTCAGAGCTGCTCCACCAAGAATAATAGGCACAGATATATCTTCTTGATTTAATGCTTTAAGATTCTCTTTCATAAATGCAGTTGATTTAACAAGTAGTCCACTCATGGCAATACAATCAGCGTTATGCTCTTTCTGAGCATTAATTATTGAATTGACTTCTTGCTTAATTCCTAAATTAATAACTTCATAACCATTATTTGATAAAATTATATCTACTAGATTTTTTCCAATATCGTGAACATCACCCTTAACTGTAGCGATAATAAATTTTCCTTTTGATTGATTAACCTCAGATTTATCCATAAAATCTTCTAAATATGAAACAGCAAATTTCATTGTTTCCGCTGATTGGAGAACAAAGGGTAATTGCATTTGACCCGAACCAAATAATTCACCAACAACTTTCATGCCATCTAATAAATATTCATTAATTATTACCAAAGGTTTATATTTCTTTAACGCAAAATCAAGATTTGAATGTAAATTAGTTTTTTCACCATCAATAATATGATTCTTTAGTTTTTCTTCTATTGGTAATTTAATATCATCATTATTTGTACTTTTGTTTAAAAGTGTCTTTGAATCATCGAAATAACTAGTTAAGGTTGTTAAAGGATCATATTTGCATACTTTATTTTCAAATATTCTTCTATCATAAATAAGATCCATGCAGATTTTTATCTCTTCTTCACTTATTTTGTTTAGAGGTAAAATCTTGGAGGGAGAAACAATTGCAGAATCAAGACCGGCCTTAATTGCTTCATTAAGAAAGATAGAATTAAGAACAATTCTTGCACTAGAACATAAACCAAAACTTACATTTGAAATTCCAAGAATTAAATGAACTTCTGGATGTTGATCTTTTATTAACTTAATTGCTTTTATAGTTTCTAAACCATTCTTTCTATCTTCTTCTAATCCTGTTGAGATAGGTAATGCTAGAGGATCATAAAAAAGTTCATAAGATTTTAATCCAGAATCAGTCGCATCTTTATAGGCTCTTGTTGCTATTTCTGCTTTTTTATCAGCAGATCTAGCCATTCCATCTTCGTCAATTGTTCCAATTACGACCGCTGACCCGTATCGTTTAGCAAGATTAATTACTTTATAGAATCTGTCTTGTCCATCCTCATAATTAGTAGAATTTAAAATACATTTTCCGCCAGCATGTTTTAGCCCACTCTCCATTTTTTCATAATCTGTTGAATCAAGCATCAAAGGCAAATTAATATTATTGACAAGTCTTTTAACTAACATAGACATATCTTCAATCCCATTTCTTCCAACAAAATCTACATTTACATCTAAAACATGAGCATTTTCCTTCAGTTGAGATTTTGCAATTCCAACAAGTCCATCCCAATCCTCTTCATTTAGGAGTTCTCTTACTTTTTTAGAACCACTTGCATTTAATCTCTCACCTACGATCAGGAAAGAGTTATCTTGCACATACGGAATAGACTCATATATTGATGATGCAGCAGGAATTATAGATCTTTCTTTTGAAAGAGAATCCAATCTTTGCTCAGAAGATAAAAGCTCTTTAGATAAATCTGAGAGTTGCTTAATATGTTCCGGTCTAGTTCCACAACAACCTCCAATTAGTTGAACTCCTAAATCATTAATAAAATGACTAAGTTGGAACTTAAGTTCCATTGGAGTTAATCGATAATGAGCCTTGCCACCTACATTCTCTGGAAGTCCTGCATTTGGTATACAACTTATATGAAACGGTGAATGTTGCGATAAATATTTAATATGATCTTTCATTTCTTCCGGGCCAGTTGCACAATTAAGGCCCAAAATATCAATATTAAATGGCTCCAGTATTGTTGTAATAGAAGAAATATCACTACCAATAAGCATTTGGCCCGTAGTTTCCATGGTTACCGAAACCATTAATGGAATTCTCTTTCCAGAACCAATCGCTTCATTTACGCTTTGCAGAGCAGCCTTGATTTGAAGAACATCTTGGCATGTTTCAATAATAAAAAGATCAATTCCACCTTCAATAAGTGCTTTAGCTTGCTCAAGATAAGAATTTTTTAGCTCATCAAAACTGATATGACCTAGGGTTGGCAACTTGGTTGTTGGTCCAATAGAACCAGCTACAAATCGTGGTTTTTCCACTGATTGATATTTATTTACAACATTCCTTGCTATTTGTGCTGCTTTTAAATTGATCTCATAAGCTTTATTACCAATTCCATATTCATCTAGAACAATTGAAGTAGCACCAAATGTATTTGTTTCGATTACATCACAACCTGCATTTAAAAATGATTCATGTACTTTTTCGACGCTGGAGACTGATGTCAATACAAGGTTTTCATTACAACCTTCTAATGAAGCTCCGCCATAGTCATCTGCATTAAGTTGTTGATCTTGCAGAGACGTGCCGGTAGCGCCATCAAAGACTAATATCGGTCTCTTTTCAGAGTTGAGATAGCCTAAAAAATCAGTCATAAATTATATATTTAACTTATAAAAATGAAAATCATTAATTTAAATAAGTTATATAGTCTTATTTTAATCTATGTGTACACGTTTAACCCAATTTTCATATTCAGGAACTAAACCTTCTGTAATTTTAGTCAACTTCTTTCTTAATGAATTCATTATTGGCATATCTTTGCTCATTGAAGTAGTTTCAATCATTTTTATAGGGGTAATTTTTGCCGCCGTTCCTGTAAGGAATACTTCATCTGATATAAACAATTCTGTTTTATCTACTGGTCTTTCAATAACTTTTAAACCATCTCTTTTTGCCAGCTCTATAACACTTGAACGAGTTATACCTTCAAGAATATCTTGATCAACACCAGGTGTAATTAATTCACCATTACGGACTATAAAAATGTTCATACCACTAGCTTCACTGATTTTACCTTGACTATTTAATAATAGTGCTTCATCAAATCCACTTTTTACTGCTTCAGTTTTCGCTAAGGAGCTAGTGATATAAGCTCCACTAATTTTACCTCTTAATGGAAGTGAGTTGTCTTGCTGACGAGTCCAGCTACTAACGCGACAAGTAACCCCGTCAGGTGATAAATAATCACCTAGTTCTATTCCATAAATAAAGAAATTAGTTTCTATATTATGTAACCTTGGTGCAATTCCTAAGTCACTAGTATATACAAATGGTCTGATGTATACAGGTTGAGTCGGTTTGTTTTTAACAAGAAATGTTTCAAGAGACTTTAATACAAAATCCTCATCTAATTCAGTCATCAAAAATCTAGCACTTTGACATAATCTTTTTGCGTGTTTATCTGCTCTAAATAACAAAAATGATTTACTATTATTTGGATCAGGAATAGCCCGCATTCCTCCAAAAGCTGCAGTTCCATAATGAAGTGCATGAGTAGCTATAGATAGCTTCGCCTCATTAAATGGGATACATTGCCCTTCAAACCAAGCGAATGGAAGAAAATTATGCATTATTAGTTCCAGCTAAGATGAAAACAATCAGCATTTCAGTTTTTACTGCTCTTATTACACATAATAAATGAATGCATAGAATTTCCACCCTTCCGGGGAATGAACCTCAAGAAGAAAATACATTTATCGAACAGCCATCAGCTCCAGTTATCTTCCTAACTAGCGCTACATCTGATATAACCTGTCTATCTACAGTATTAAAGCTCCCTGAAAACAAAAAGTGGAAAAATAAAATAAGGGCATTACCTATAGCTTATTTATCTTCAAATGCATCAATTGATCATTATATATCTAATACTTGTAATACAGCTGAAATTATTCTTGTTAGGTTTTTAGGGTCAAGATCATACTGGTCTTATGGATTTGAGCAATTAGGTTTATGGCAATTAGAGAAACCAAATAGACATCTGATAGTAGTCTCTGGAATTGAAAGTATAGCAAATGATGTTCAAGAAATTAGTAGCTTAAATCAAGAGAAAGTTGATTTAATTCAAACACTTTTAAATCAAGGAGGTATTAACAATTATAATTATATTCTTCAAACCTTAGAGAGAATAATTGATGTTGAAGAAATTAATTTAAATTCAGATTTAATTGAATATCATGATGAGTTAATAAAATGGAAATGGAATAATAATGATAGTCCATCTATTGCCGTATTTCTCTATAAATCACTTTTACAATCGGGTAATACAGAGTTAGCTGATAAAATAATAGATATATCTAATAAATACAACTTAAATGCCAAAATAATATGGATTACAAGTTTTAAATCTACAAATATAGAGAATCAAATTATAAGTTTATTAGAAAAAGAGAACATAAAAGCAATAATAACGACAACCTCATTTTCATCAGTTGAATATAAACATGATGATGTGAAGATTAACTTGTGGGATAGATTAGATATACCTGTATATCAACTTCTAATATCCAGCTCATCTATAACTGATTGGAATGAATCTACAGTAGGTCTTAACCCAATTGACTTATCAATTCAAGTTGTTTTACCAGAAGTGGATGGTCGAATCTGTACAATTCCAGTTGCATTTAAAAACCTTACATATACAGATAATGAATTATCAATTGCTGTATATAAAACAGAGCCATATGAAAAACATATTGAATGGTGCATAAAATATATAAAGAATCTGACTTATCTACAACAATCGAATAATTCAAATAAAAAGATAGCTCTCGTGATAGCAAACTATCCAGTAAAAGACTCAAGAATTGCTAATGGAGTAGGATTAGATACACCCGAAAGCCTATTAAATATTTTAAACTGGCTTAAAGACGAGGGATATAATCTAGGAAATAAAGATATTCCAAGTAATAGTAAAGATTTAATCAACTTATTAGTAAGTCATAGAACAAATTCAGAAGAGACAATATCAAATAAACCTCAATCATATTTAAATATTCAAGATTATTTACTTTATTGGGAAAAACTTGGATCTAAGGTTAAAGATACAATTTCAAATAGATGGGGGGATCCTGTTGATTCTATTCAATTAGAAAAGAATGGATTTCCAATTAATGGTATTTCCTTTGGAAATATTACAATTTTAATTCAGTCAAATAGAGGTTATGAGAGCGATAATTTATCTGATTTACATTCTCCCGACTTACCTCCTACACATAAATATATTGCACAATATTTTTGGTTAAAAAATTCATTTAAAGCTAATGCCATTGTACATCTAGGTAAACATGGAAGCTTGGAATGGTTACCTGGAAAAGGAGTTGGATTAAGTCATAATTGTTTCCCATTTATTCTTTGTCCTCCGATTCCAAATATATATCCATTTATTGTAAATGATCCTGGTGAAGGCTCTCAAGCAAAAAGAAGAACACATGCAATTATTATAGATCATTTGACTCCTCCTTTGTCTAATTCAGGCAGTTTTAATGACCTACTAATAATTGAGAACCTTATCGATGAATATTATGAATCTAAACTAATTAATGATAATAGAAGTGAATTATTAGAAAAAAAGATAGTAGATCTTTTAATTAAAAATTCATGGCCAGGTATTGAATCAAATAAATTAAAAGCAGAAAAAGAAAATTTAATTATACAAGATCTAATAGATAACGCAGAGAGTTATTTATGTGAAATTAAGAATTCCCAGATAAGAACTGGTCTTCATGTTTTTGGAGTCAATCAGAGTATGGATAAATTAATAGAGTTAACACTCACAATTTCTAATGTCCCTACAGGAACTAATCTCGGTCTTACTCAATGCTTAGCAGAAGATTTAGGCTTTACGTTTGACCCTTGGAGTGACGAAGAGAGTGCAAACTTAAAGCAAGTAGACATTGATTTATTTAAAGCTTATACAGCAATTAATGCTAGGAAAGTCGGTAAAGTAGTTGACTGGTTGAATGACATTGGAAAATATATAATAGAGTTTCATTGTTATAAATTTCTTAATTACAAAATAAAATCAAAAAAGAAAATAAGACTTGATAGTAAAATCATAAATTACCTAGATCATGAAAAACCTAATATTTTCATAAATCATTTATTAAATAATATTTTACCCAAACTATTAAACAGTTCAGTCAACGAAAAAACTAATTTCCTCAGTGCTTTAGAAGGAAAAAGAATTCCTAGCGGCCCTTCTGGGGCGCCTACAAGAGGAAAATTAGAGGTTTTACCAACAGGTAAGAATTTCTTTTCCGTTGATATAAGAGCAATACCAACTGAAACAGCTTGGGACTTAGGGAAAAGAAGTGCTGATCAAATAATGGAACTTTACCTACAAGAAAATGGAGAACACCTTTCACATCTTGCTATTTCAATTTGGGGAACTTCAACAATGAGAAATGGTGGAGAAGATATTTGTCAGCTTTTTGCTCTCATGGGATTAAGGCCAATATGGGACGGGACTTTAAGAAGAGTAGTTGACGTAGAAGTCATTCCTATCAGTATATTGAACAGGCCAAGAGTAGACGTAACTTTAAGAATTTCTGGTTTATTCAGGGATGCATTTCCTCAGATAATTGAATTGATTCGAAGAGGTCAAAACCTTATTGGTAATTTAAAAGAATCCTGTTCAATTAATCCACTTGCTGAGTCATATAGAAATGGAAATACAAAATCAAGAATATATGGTTCAGCACCTGGATCATACGGAGCAGGATTACAAGAAATAATTAATAGTGGCTCTTGGGAGAATCAATCAGAACTCGCTGATGCTTTTATCGAATGGAGTAAATGGAGATATGAAGGTTCAAATAAAATCATAAAAGACAAAAAAGGATTAGAAAATAATTTGTCAAAGGTAAAAGTAGTACTTCATAGTCAGGACAATAGAGAACACGATATCCTTGATTCAGATGATTACTATCAATTTCAAGGTGGATTGATATCCGCGATTAAAAAAACTAGTGGGACAGATCCTCAAGCCTATTTTGCCGATAATTCAAGGTATCAACGTCCAAGAATTCATAAACTCTCAAAAGAAATTGATAAAGTAGTTCGAAGCAGATTATTAAACCCAAAATGGATAGAGGGGATAAAAAAACATGGATATAAAGGTGCTTTTGAAATGTCAGCTAGCCTTGACTATTTGTTCTCTTTTGATGCAACTACAAACTTAATTCCTAATTGGTGTTATCAATCAATTTTGAATAATTGGTTAAAGAATAATGATACGAAAAATTTTATTAGTGATAACAATCCTTGGGCTTTAAGAGATATCGCTGAAAGATTACTAGAAGCAACTAATAGAAAACTTTGGACAAATCCAACTAATGAAGAAATATCATCTATAAAAACATTATTATCAGATGTAGATAGTAAAATTGAAACCTATTCTTCTAAAAATAATTTATAAATCATTCAACGTCTAAGAAGAGATACTCCGTGGCTATCTGTACCACATGTTGATAATAAAGAATAAGAGTTTGCACAATCAAATATTTTATCGCAGACAAATTCTGAAGGGATCCAATTATTTGCTCTTTCGTAGTTATACCATGTTTCAACAGCGTCAAAATTTAGTTTAGATGCTTCGTCAATCAAGATATCAAATGGAAGCTTATATCTTGCGGGATGTGCCAACACCGCGATACCATTAGCTTTATGAATGGAATCTACTACAGTCGAAGCTAATAATTCATTACCAATAGCAGACTTATGGTCAACATAAGGTAATAAGTATTTTGATTTATGGTCAAAACCAAGACCTAAAACATGAACCAAGCACCCTTTCAATAAACAAGTAATTTCTATTCCAGTCCAAAGTTTAGGTAAATTTGGTATTTCTTTATATATAGAGTCTTTAAATTTACTTAATTCAATATATGCATCTACTGAATGATGATCAGTAATTGCATAATGATCAATATTAAGTTCAATCGCTTGGTAATAAATTTGTTTAGCAGTCAAACTTCCATCACTATATGTTGAATGCATGTGAAAGTTTATAGAATTTGGACAACTATTCTTAGTAATCGATTTAATTATGTTAATTAATTCAGTAGGATCAATATCAGACATACTAACTAAGTGAGTTGTTTCTTATTTCTTCTCCATTTAGCATAAAACTGAATACTTGCAGCCATAAAAAGAATTAAACCAAATATCAACCAACTTGCTGCACTTGTTGGAAACTGGTTTTTAAATACAACAAGCATTACAACTACTACTAATAATAGTGTCGGCAACTCATTTAAAGCGCGGAGTTGCTGTCCACTATAATTATATTGCTTATTAGTTAATTCATTCATAATTCTGTAGCAATAAAAATGATAAATAAGTAAAAAGGCGACAAATAATAATTTAATCTGCATCCATGTTTGAGTAAGATATACAGGCTGCATATATAATAATCCAGATGCCATAATGACAGCCAAGATCATGCCAGGAGTTGTTATAATATTTGCCAGTCTTTTCTCCATTAATGTATATTGCTTATTAAATACATCCCTTATTTCTTCTTTCTCATTCTGCACTTCTACATGATAAATAAACAATCTGACTAAGTAAAATAAGCCAGCGAACCAAACAACAACACCGATAATATGAAAAGATTTAAACCATAAATATGTCTCTGGTGAAAAAATCATATTCTATTAAATGTTTCGTACCTTCATATCACTCTATACATTACTATAATATAGTTTAACTGTCCCATTGTCGTTAATAATTTATCAATAGATTATTTATTTTCATTTGGATGAAAATAATTTCGAATAACACCAGCAGTAGATGATCCTAAGCCTGGTGTTGAGGAAAGTTCGGAAAGAGATGCCATTTGAATAGCCTCTATTGATCTAAAATGCTCTAATAACAATCTGATTCTTTGTGGTCCCAAGCCTGGTATCTCATTTAATTGTGAGCGTTTCATACGTTGACTTCTTTTTTGTCTGTGAAAGGTAATTGCAAACCTATGAGCTTCATCTCTAAGTCTTCTTAACAAAAGCATTCCTGGTTGGTTGGGTTCAGTGTCTAATGATTGTTTAACATTTGGAATAAATATCTCTTCTTTCTTCTTGGCTAAAGATATAAGATTTATATTTTGATCAAGATTCAACTCCTCTAAAGCCTCTAATACCGAACTTAATTGCCCTTTACCTCCATCTATTACAACTAAATCAGGCCAGTCATTCAAATTATCCTTGTCTAAAACACTAGATTCATTACTTGATAGTTTATTCATATCACCACCATCTTCTTTATAACGAGCCCATCTTCTAAATCTCCTAGTAATAACTTCAGCCATTGATTCGAAATCGTCACTATGTCCTAGTTTTATATTTGAACTTTTAATTTTATATTTTCTGTAATGTTGCCTAGCCGCAATACCATCAATAAATACTACCTGAGATGCAACAGCATCACTACCTTGAATATGACTAATATCATAACATTCAATTCTTTTTGGAATTTTTACTAACTCAAGTATATTGGTTAAATCG
>QCHI01000011.1 GCA_003279655.1 Prochlorococcus sp. AG-402-A21
TGTTAAATCAAGAGATTGAACATCTACATAATCAAACTTATTAAGTTCATCAGCAACTGTTTCTTCCACTAACTCAGAAATATCACTCCAGGAACTAGCTATGGTTACCAACTCATATTTTGAAAAAACTGATTTAAGAGCCTTAAGTAATGATGGCTGGATAATCCTGTTATAAATCTCTCTATCGTTGTAAGAGATAGTTTTAAATACTCTACCCGCCTCACTAGGCTTTAGAGCATATTTAACAGTTGCGGTAGCAGAAATCACCTGCAAATCTTTAGTTAATGAATCAAACTTTTCAGGTCTAACTTGAGTCTGAACATTAAAAGGATAAGTATTTTGAACGAAGGGGACTTTAAAATTCAAACCAGGCTTACGTGATCCACCACTTACTTTTCCTAATGTAGTCACCACTGAAACTTGTCCAGCAGGAACAACAAAAAATGCTTGTGTAAGAAGTAAAAAGCCCGTAAAGGAAAGGACAAGTAGAAGAGTCGTTGTTCCACCTGGTCCATTTGGAGTCACATTACGAAATGGAGTTGTCATAAAAAAGATTATCTACAAATATTTTATGTTGATTTAGAGAATATTGCGAAAATTGTTAGATAGAAAAAATAATTACCTTGTAATTAGCTTTGATCAAAATGAGATTTTAGATTAATAAAAATATCCTACTTTTCGTCCTAAATGATCTCTTTAGCAGTGCGTAAAACCTCCAAATACAATTCTTCATCAATCTCTCTAATATCATATTCAGTTGGCATAGCACCATGCTTATACTCATGAACAATCATCCAACATGTTCTTTCTAATTCTTTTTTTGACTTACCAGACAAGTCAATTGCTTGTTTCGAAAGTTTTTTTATTAATTGATCCATAATAAAGATTCTTAACAGCCAAGGTTTCTATATATTAATTTACTATCGATAATTTTGAAATTGAAGAGCTATTTCTAGATCATCTTCTTGTTTCTTAATTAAATTAATCGCAGATTGCAAATCATCTTTGTTTTTCCCTGTAACTCTCAAGCTATCTCCTTGTATCGAAACAGTTACTTTCTTAATATTATCTCGAACTACCTTACTTAATTTCTTTGAAATCTCTTGTGACAAACCTTTCCTTAATTTAATAATTTGCATCACCATATTTCCTCCTATAGTTTCAACTTTTTGAAAATCAAATATCTTTAATGATAAATTTCTTTTAGTGGCTTTTTGTAATAAGATATCTTTAACAGATTCTATTGTCATATCACTTAGAGAGATAATTGATAATTCATCTTCTTTAATATCTATTTTTGTTTTTGAGTCTTTTAGATCATACCTTTGATCAACTTCTCTCCTCAATTGATCAATAGCATTTACTAATTCCTGTTGATCAAATTCTGAAACCACATCAAAAGAATAAGAAGAGGGCATAAAAATTTGGGTTTGTTTCCACCATCTTATGAAAAAAAAGCCAAATTGCTTATAAAAATACTTATAAGCAATTTTGAAAGTTTAAAAATATCTAAAAGCAGATGATATCTCTTACTTAAAAATTAATCAAAAAATATCAGGCTCACAACTTTTCCCATATCTTCAGCACTATGGCAACTGCTCAATAATGTCTCACTATCATGAAATGCGAGACATATCAATTGATCACATCTGTTAATAATTTCTTGATTACAAAGACTACTTGCCATTGGCAAAGGTAAATCATTATTGTTTTCATTCTCTATTAGATGTAAAACACTACCAAGAAGATCCTTAACCTCTGCAGTTTGCCTATCAAGAGATTGAGGCAACAAAACAGTTAATAGTGAGGGGTTAACTTCTAGAACCGCTCTAATTACGGCAGCATTTACACCTTGAGAACCTGAAGTAATTATCGAATGGCCTTCTTGGGCCAAAGACCTAGCTATTAATTCAACTATATGGATAGAGACGACAGGGACATGCCTACTTCCTAAAAAAGCAATTCTTCTTTTTCCCTCGTTTTTCAACAAGGCCAATTCCTGAGCGAGAGTATCAACTCGTCCCAATGCAGGAAGATCGAGTGATCGACTCAAGGACATACTAATTCAGATGATTTAAAGTTAGCCACTATTTATGAACTCAAGAAGAAATTCCTAAAGTTTTAAAGATTCGATCAAGATCACAATGTTCTTGTACTAAACGAAAAGCATAAGTAGCTTTGACTGTCTCATGAAGACGAACATGACCAAACGCCTGCTCAATGACCTCAACTGTTGAGAGAGTATCTCTATCTACTTTTAGTAATGGAACATCTAACTCTTCTGATCGATTAATCAATTGTGGTAGTGGTTCTCCAGCACCTGTAAGTATTAGACATTGAGTAGAAGCTTCCAAAGCCGCCAATTGGATATCTGTTCGGTCAGCCCCTGTGACTACAGCCATATTCCGCCTTCTTCGAAAAAATTCCATTGCAGAATTAACACTCATCGCGCCAATACTCAATGTCTCTACCATCAACTCTAGTCTGTCAGAGCAACAAATAACCCGAGCATTTAAACGTCTCACCAATTCTTCAACAGTGACACTCCTCAACAAAGGAGACCTAGGCATTACTCCAAAGACATCTAAACCTAGTGACTTAAGAGATGGAACTACATTTTCTTTAATATCTTTGATTTGATCAGGGTTTACAGCATTTAAGATGACACCACTTAGATGATTTCCTAGTTGATTTTTTGCCTCCAATAAAGCTTCAACACTTCTACTATCTTGCCAAAAATGAGCAAGTAAAACTTTAGCGTTTAAACCTTTAGCAAGTTGGCTCAAACTTAATCCATACAAGAGTCCCTCATGCAAACTACCTGCTGCTTCAAGAATATTGATAGTCTCATCAGAAGAATCAAGAGATAACTTGAACTCATCAAATTTAATCCCGGGATCTAAGATGTTTTCTTTAATTCTCTTGCTAGCAGTTGAAGCGGCCAAAAATTGAATGGAAGGAATTAAATTTTCAGCAGATAATTGCAATGTCTCTCCAACAAACCTGACATCATCATCAATCATATCTTGAATGTCTCCTCTTTCAGAGACATTTAATTCAAGGCTTGTGGCTAATGGTTTACCAAATCTAACCAAATGATTTGAAGCAATTAAATTCCTAGCTATGCCAAGAACTAATGCTGACTTACCACTAAATGGTTCACATGATCCAATTAGAAAGGTCTTGCTCATTAATTAAAGATCTAATGTGAGATTAATATCTTTATAAGTTTAGGCTTTTTAAAAAAGTTCTCAACACTAAATCTGTATAAAATTCTCATTAGAGAAATATTCTACAGTAATTCCTAATTTTTTTGTAAGAAATACAATGGATGCATCTCAATGAAAAAAAATTCATCAAAAAATTCAAGGTTTAAAGGTTTAAGAATTGCCATAACTGGTGCAAATGGAAGCCTTGGAAAGTCACTTATTGACGTACTTAAAAAAAAAGGGGCTTATGTAGTTGGCTTAACTCATGAAAGAAAAAAGAATAGTGACATTTCTGAAAGCACTCCGGATGAATGGATTATTTGGTCCTGTGGGAAAGAAGGACTTCTTTCAAAAAGCCTTGCTAATGTTGATATTTTAATACTTAATCATGGATTTAATCCAAAACAAATGATTGATTCAAATGATATAAATAAAGCCATAGAAATAAATTCTCTAAGTCATTGGAGATTAATTGAAATTTTTGAGAATTTAGCTCTATCTAATAATTCTAACAAGGATAGACCAAAGGAAGTATGGGTTAATACATCTGAAGCAGAGATTCAAATAGCTTTTAGTCCGGTATATGAAATAACAAAACGTCTGATAGGTGAACTCGTAAGTTTAAAAAAAAGTAATTTATTGATGAAAAAAGGAAATACTTTTAACATCAAAAAATTAATCTTAGGTCCTTTTAAGTCGAAACTAAACCCAGCAGGTATAATGAGCACAGAATTTGTATCAAGAAAGATAATACAAAAAGCAGAAAATGATGATTATTTAATCATAGTAACTCCTAATCCTATAACTTATTTATTAATGCCAACCGTTGAATCAATTAGAATATTATATTCAAGATTTATAAAAAAAATTTACTCAACTTAAACGAAACAAAAAGGAATCAATCCCCTCTGTCAGTTAGTATCTCGAACCCATTTTTAGTAACTAAAACAGTGTGCTCCCATTGAGCAGATAGATTTCCATCTTTTGTAATTACCGTCCATCCGTCACGAAGTGTCTTGCAATACTTTGACCCAAGATTAATTATAGGTTCCACCGCAATAGTCATTCCCTCTCGCAGAGTAACATTTGGCAAATCATTAGTTCTAAAATTAAATACCGAAGGCTCCTCATGAAGATTCCTACCTACCCCATGACCAGTATAATCTTCGACAACACTAAAACCGTTATCTTTGACATAATCTTCTATTGCTCCAGCTATATCAAGAAGTTTATTTTGTGGCTTAATTTGTTTTATTCCAAGCATCAAAGCTTCTTTCGCTACTCTACTTAATTCAATTGCCTTATCTGATGTATTACCTACGCATATAGTTATACAACTATCTCCATGATAACCATTGTAAAACGCTCCCGTATCTACTTTAAGCAAATCTCCATCATTAATAATTTTCTTCTTACTAGGTATTCCATGAACGACCTCATTATTTATGCTTGAACATATACTACCTGGAAAGCCATGATATCCTTTGAAGCTTGGTTCTGCGTTATGATCTCTTATTCGTTTTTCTGCATATTTATCTAAGTCTAAAGTAGACATTCCAGGTTTAACTATGTCTCTAATTTCACTCAATACGGTTGCAACTATCTGACTAGATTTGCGCATAATTTCTATCTCTCGATCAGACTTGATCTCCACTCCTCTCCTTTGTTTAATAACAGGGCCATTATTGATAGGAATTTTTGAGTTTGCTGAAGAAAGAAGATCAGAAAAAAGTTTCATTGTTTAGAAAAATGTAAAAAGCATCAAATTTGCGATTTACTATCAAACCAATAATAGATGAACTATCAAATGGAGAGGGACAGTTTTATTAAAAAAATTCTTTATATTTAATAAAGTTTTTATATTAAAAAAGAAACGAAAGAAACCTAATTATTCTTTTGGATGACCAACCAATGACTGCATAAATCTGATTGAGTAAATTGTCGTCAAACAGGGATGAAAAGACCAGATTTATAAAAAATTTTTAATTTGAGAAACCAGCGGTTACAATAAAGGCTTGGCCAAATTAAGAGTAATTGGTGATGTCCGTTGATTCGAAAGAACCCTCAGCAGAAGAGGTAAAAGTTGAAAATGAATCAAATGCTTCAGAGGAGTCTGAAGTAAAAATTGCTTCTGATACAAAATCTAAAGGGAAGAAAATTCCAATTAAAAATCTCTCTCCTGCAGAAATCATAAAGACTTTTGAAGACACACAACTAAGCAAAAATCTTCCCGATATCTACGTTGGGGATACTGTTCGTGTTGGTGTCCGAATAAGTGAGGGTAATAAGGAGAGGGTTCAGCCCTACGAGGGTGTTGTAATAGCAAAGAGACATGGAGGAATTAATCAAACAATCACAGTAAGGAGAATTTTCCAAGGAATTGGAGTTGAAAGAGTTTTTCTGGTTCACAGTCCACAAGTTGCATCCATTAAGGTTGAACGCCGAGGTAAAGTAAGAAGAGCGAAGCTTTTCTATCTGCGTGAGCGAGTGGGCAAAGCCACGCGCGTAAAGCAGCGCTTCGACCGCTGAGGTTTCGGCCTCCTTAATCAAAAGTCATTGGTCCACAATGACTTAAAGGGTATATCAAATGCGCCGTTAGTTCAGTTGGTAGAACGCAGGTCTCCAAAACCTGATGTCGGGGGTTCAAGTCCTCCACGGCGCGTTCGAAAACCCTTTCTGCAGTTACTTATTTAAAGAATGGAGTTGGATCTTCAACCTGGCGATGTCGTAAAAGTTCTCGAGTCAGCCGCATTAGGCTGGGTCAGGGCTCGAGTTATTCGTGTAAAATCAGGTGGCCGTGTAGTAGTACAAAGCGACCAAGGCCGCGAGTTCACAGCTCGTGGGAATCAAGTTAGGCTTATTGAACCCGCAGGTTTCCGTCCTTAAAAGTCACCTACTTATTTAGTTGTATTTCATGAACATCTCTTTTAATAGAGAATTAGATTGAAAAACCTTCTAAAGATAGTTTTTTAAGTCAACAATATTAATTCTTAGTTGACTAGAAGGCATTTTGAGGATGATACTCATTGGGTCAATACAAAGGATTTCTAATAAAAGATAAAATCCTTTTTAAGACCTAAAAACTGGGACCGTAGTTCAACTGGTTAGAGCACCGCCCTGTCACGGCGGAAGTTGCGGGTTCGAATCCCGTCGGTCCCGTATCTTAATCGAATTAAAGTTTTGACAGTTAGGGTAAGATTGGCACCAAGTCCAACTGGAACACTTCATCTAGGAACAGCGAGAACAGCATTATTTAACTGGCTATTTGCAAAAAAAGAAGGTGGAAGTTTTCTCTTAAGAATTGAAGATACGGATACTGAAAGATCAAAAGAAGAGTATCTAAAAAACATATATGATGGTCTCCAATGGCTGGGAATTAACTGGGATGAATCCCCGATAATTCAAAGTGAAAGAATAAATGAACATAAACAAATTATAAAAACTCTGCTTGATAAAGGATTGGCATACAAGTGTTATGCATCAGAAGCTGAGCTAGATGAAATGAGAGAAACGCAAAAGAGAAATGGTTTAGCACCAAAATATGACAATAGGCACAGAAACTTAACTCCAGAGCAAGAATCAGAATTTATAAAGATTGGAAGAGAACCTGTTATCAGATTCAAAATCAGTGATGAGAGATTGATTTCATGGACTGACTTGATTCGAGGAAAAATGACTTGGAGTGGAAAAGATTTAGGAGGTGATATGGTCATTGCAAGAAGAGCATCAGCAAATTCAATTGGTGACCCCTTATACAATTTAGTTGTTGTAGCAGATGATTCAGCGATGAAAATTTCCCATGTAATAAGGGGAGAAGATCATATTGCAAATACAGCAAAGCAAATTCTTCTTTACGAAGCTCTTGATCTAAATATTCCCGTTTTCGCTCATACTCCTTTAATTCTTAATTCTGAAGGTAAAAAACTCTCAAAAAGGGATGGGGTGACTTCAATTTCTGAATTCAAAAAAATGGGATACACCTCTGAGGCGATGGCAAATTACATGACTCTTCTTGGCTGGTCTGTTCCAGAAGGAATTAATGAAAGATTCAAAATTTCAGAAATTTCAACAATCTTCAGTTTTAAAAAGGTGAATAAAGCTTCAGCAAAATTTGACTGGGACAAATTGAACTGGCTCAATTCACAAATAATTCATGAAATGCCAGCTGAAACTCTATTAGAAAATTTAGATCCTTTATTTAAAGAAAATGGATGGCATCTTCCAAGTCAAGAATGGGGAATCCATCTAGTAGGTTTAATTGGACCATCCATGATTCTTATTAATGATGGAGTTGATCAAGCTAAACCTTTTTTTGAAGAACCAGAATTAAGTAATGATGGCAAAAAGCAATTAAAAATTAAAGAAGCAGCAGTAATTTTGAAGTTTATTCTTGAAAAATTGGAAAACTCAGATTCTGCATTCATTTCTAAAGAGGCAGCGCTTGATTTGATTAATCAAGCTACAAAAAACTGCGAAGTAAAAAAAGGTCTTGTTATGAAAAGTCTTAGAGCTGCCCTCTTTGGAACTCTTAATGGGCCTGATTTAATTCAAAGTTGGGTTTTACTCTCAAGATTCAGGAAAGATAGAGACCGAATTAGACGGTTTATCTAGATCTTTATCTTCATCCAATAAACCCAACATCTTTGCTAATGGTTGAGCTGTTAAACCTTGTATCCCTACTGTCATTAATATTGTCAAAAAAACTAATCCTTGAAGTTTTCCAGCACCTAAAACACCTGCCTGTTCTAATCTAATGGAAAATAAAGAGGCCACGGCTGCAGTTACTATTCCACGCGGAGCTAACCAGCCAAGAAACAATCTTTGTTTGTTTTCAAGAGGTAATCCATAAGTTGCTATCGATACAGCTATTGGCCTCACGACTATCATCAAAAAAAGTACGCAAGTTATACCTCCCCACCCCAAAGGACTTAATTCCCCCCATGAAACATCTGCCGCCAATAAAGGGAAAAGCATTGTTATTGCTAACTGAGCTAATTCTCTTATTAATTTATCAAGCTCATTAGCCTGAGTAGAGGGCCTCTGTCCGACAACAAACCCTGCGGCAACAGATGCAGGTAATCCTGATTCGGGTAATAACCATTCGCATACTCCATAAAGTAAAAAAACCACCCCAAGAGTTAATTGCAATCTGATCCCAATATATGGTTCGGATCGTAAACGCTTCAAACCTTCTGATAGCAGTAGGCCTGCAATTGAACCAATTAAAACTCCCCCTCCAAGCCTTGAAAGTAAACCAAGAAGGAGTTCTCTCCAACCATGAAGATCTCCTACAACAAGCTCTAACAATAAAAGTGCTAGCACTGCCCCAATAGGTTCCAGAATTAAACCTTCAGCTTCGAGCACATCACTCAATGGTGATGCAAGTCGAATTTGTCGAACCAAAGGAGTTACAACAGTTGGTCCAGTAGCAAGAACAATTGCGCTGTAAACACCTGCTACGGACCAACCAAGCCCTGCAAACCAATGAGCAGCGAAAAAACCAGCCGCAAGTGAAATAATTAATCTAATTGAAGAAATTCTTAGAACTATTGACTTAATTGTGCCTCCAGGGAAGCGAAGATTTAAACCACCATCAAATAAAACAAGGCTTACCAATAAACCAACTATTGTCTCCAACCCCTTACCTAGGTCTAAAGGTTCCACCAATCCAAGACCTGATCTCCCAATCAACAATCCAGAGAGCAACAATAAAACCACTCCAGGAAGTCCTGTTAGCACTGATAGTAATCTTGCTCCAGCTCCAGAAAAAACCGTGATACCCCAAAGCAAGCCCAGCCTCTCAGGAGTCATAAATAACTAGCAATGAAGACATAAGTGAGTATCCATTAAATCTAGCTAAGAAAATAAATAATTTAATGAGATGATTTTACTTACATATTCTTATAGAGTAGCAACCCTTTCAATCCAAATATTATTTATATATTCTAATTTAGAAAATAACTGACAAAACCAATTAAAAATTACAGATCAAATTTTCTTAAGAAAGATTTATTAGGCATATAGAGAGGATGTCGAGGATTCCCTTTTTTACTAAGCCCAAGACTTAAAACACGTTTAGAATAATTATTTTCTTTTGACTTGAAATTTGAAAAATTTTTAATTAATTTTAGAACTTTACAATTACGTCCATTTAATTGACCTTTATCACCCCATCCTAACCACAAGTCACAATTATTATTTTCCCGCCAAAATTCTAATGATTTCAACATAATCAAATCATTATTTTTCCCTATTGGATCATTGCTTTTTGATAGTTGAATAGGAGACTTGGAAATCAGGCCAAATAGATTGATCATATAAATATTTTTGTAATTCCATCTTGAACAAAAATTAATTATCCTTGTAAGAGTCCTATCGTTATTATATGAATTAGCTTTTGAAGGATTCAGACCAATAAAAACTACCGTTTTTTCACCACTTAATAATTCTCTTTTTAAAATCCATCGATAAGATCCACATTCACTAAATAAGCAAAATGACAACAAAATAATTAATACTAGATTTTATTGTAAAACTAATAGTTTTTTCTAGCCAGAAAAAATTAAATTTGATACCAAAAGGATAGTTAATACGACAATCAAACCTAGTATTGCCATTCTGCCGTTCCATATCTCAGCTTGAGGGGTAAATCCTCTTTTCCATGAATTAAGTTCAGTTGAACTTGCAATCCTAGTTGATTTATTCGCTTCATCACTTTGCTTTACAGACATAATAAAAAATTAAAAGCTTAAAAATATAGATTAAAAAGGAGGATTTGAGTCATAAAGTAAATCAGATTTTTCTAAAGGCCAACGAGCAGAAACACCAAGTTCCATTGAGCTTTGTATATCATTTGATGATAACCTTAACAAAGCTGCCGCCCCAATCATTGCTGCATTATCAGTACAAAATTCCATTGGTGCAAGAGCAATATTAATTGAATTTTCAGATGCTTTTGCAAGCATCATTTCCCTTAAACGTAGATTTGCAGCAACTCCACCCACTAAAACAAGAGAATTTAAACCTTGATCGAGGGCACATCGACAACTCCTCTCTACTAAGACCTCAGCAACTACATATTCAAAACTTGCAGCAATATCCTCGATTGGTAATTTTTTACTTTCCGACCTGATTTTTTCTATCTGGCGAAATACAGCCGTTTTTAAACCACTAAAAGAAAAGTCATATGGATAAAAACCACCTTCAGGTCTGGAAACTCTCCCTTTTGGGAATAAAAATTTTTTTGGATCTCCAAATTTAGCTATTTTTTGAATTGCTGGACCCCCTGGATATGGCAGGCCCAAAAGTCTTGCGACCTTATCAAAAGCTTCTCCAGCTGCATCATCATGACTTCTACCTAAACGTTGATAATTATGATTAACATCTACTTTTATCAATTCAGTATGACCTCCACTAACCAATAAGACTAAAAAAGGAGGTTTAGGATGTTTTTCTGACAAATATATTGATGAAAGATGTCCCTCCAAATGATGAATTCCTAAAAATGGAATTTGATGCAAATTAGCTAAAGTTCTTGCCGTGATTGACCCGACCAAAAGGGAACCAGCCAAACCTGGAGTAACAGTTGCGGCTACTGCATCTATATCTTTTATCTGCAAGTTCGATTTTGCAAAAACCTCTTCAATTAAAAATGGAAGATTTTCCAAATGTCTTCTTGAAGCAATTTCCGGAACAACACCACCCCAACTAGCATGTTCTTCAATTTGTGAAGCTATTTCATTGGCTAACAAATCAATTTTTCCTTTTTCATCAGAGACTAAAGCCGCTGCAGACTCGTCACAACTTGTTTCGAGGGATAAAATTATTGACATTTACAGCTAGTAATCAACTAAGTTTAATATTGAAATCCTATTAAAACAGGGCAACAGATAAAAATCAGAACCCATGAGTCGTCTTTTATCAATTCTATTATCAGCATTTCTTTTTTTAGGAATAGCTCCAATAGCTAATGCAAGACCAGGACCAGCACTAAACGCTGATAGAGCTTCTACAGATTTCACTGCTTCCGCTTTGGTATCTTGCGCTGATAATCCTCGTTTCCAAGAGAGAGCAAGCACCGCCTCCACAGATCAGGCAATAAAAAGATTTGAAAGATACAGCAAAGCCTTATGCGGAGATGATGGTCTTCCTCATTTAATAATTGGTCCGCCTATTGAGCCTTGGGGTGCATGGATCAACCGAGGTCATGAAGGAGATCTACTTATCCCTGGAGTAATGTTTATCTATATTGCCGGTATTATTGGTTGGTCAGGCAGAGAGTATGTAAGAGCTGTTAGAGGCAAAAAGAACGCTGCAGAATACGAAATTATTATCGATACCTCTTTAGCTTGGCAATGTTTAAAAAGAGGAGCTGCCTGGCCACTTCAAGCTAATAGAGAAGGTAAAAATGGAGGGCTTAGAGAAAAAGACAATAATGTTTCTCTCAATGGTCCAAGAGGCTAAATAAAGTTTTATCAATTCCTAAAACACCTTTTTTACTTTAATCATGTTTCAATTATTTCGCACTAAATGGTTTAGATCAGCCCCAGTGGTTGCAACAATTTGGATCGCACTAACAGCAGGTATTATTGTTGAATTTAATAGATTCGTACCAGACTTACTTTTTCACCCAATGTCTTTTTAAAATAGAAATTTAATTAACTAGATTTAAGTTTTAATCCCATCAAGCCTTCAATTTCTTTGAAGGCTTTTTCTATATTTTCATTAATAACTACAGCGTCAAACTCTTTTTTCGCAATAAGCTCTTTATTAGCTATTGCCAAACGATCCCTAATAGATTCTTCGGACTCAGTACCTCTTCCTCTAATTCTTTTTTCAAGTTCAGATATACTTGGTGGTGCTAAAAATATTTGCAATGCTTCAGGAAAAGACTTTCGAATTTGTCGAGCACCCTCTAATTCAATTTCAAGAAGAACATTCGTTCCTTTTTCTATTTTGTCTTTAACTATTTTTTTTGGAGTTCCATAAAAATTATTAGAAAATGAAGCCCACTCAAGAAAGCCTTCACTATCAATTATTTCTTGAAAATTTCTCTTGTCTAAGAAAAAATAATGCTCCCCATCAATTTCTCCCAATCTTGGTTTACGAGTGGTGGCAGAAATAGAAAGCCATACATCACTATAACTATCCAGGATTTTCCTAACAATTGTTCCTTTACCCACCCCACTTGGGCCAGTAAGAACAGTAAGATTTCCTAAAGATGACATAATTAAATCCTATCTAATTTACCAACTAAAGGTTGATTACATTATTAAAAAAGTTAAAAGGATGATAAATGAACAAAGTTCCAATTCAAATAATGGACTTAACAACCCTTAAAGCGGTTGTATTTGAACTTAGCCAAGACATAGTTCCAAGTAGATTTGAGAATGCACAACAAATTGATTCACATACTATTCAATTAGGATTTAGAACACTAGAAAAACTTTCATGGATTGAAATTAGTTGGTTTGCTGAGTCCCCAAGAATTGTCCAAATACTACCTCCAAAAAAATATGGTGAAAAAAGTACTTTAGCGAAACAACTTAAACATTTATTAGTCAATTTGGCTTTGGTAGATATACAACAAACTGGGTTTGAAAGAATAGTAAGGTTTAAATTCTCTGGCAGACCTGGTCAAGAAATTGAGAAAGAAGTGATAGTCGAATTAATGGGTAGGCACAGTAATATATTACTTTTAGATAGATCAAGAAAAGTAATTACTCTTGGGAAACAAATAAAAGAAAATCACTCAAGGTTAAGACCTATAGGAACTGGAGATCTTTATAAATCTCCTCCTCCTCTGAAAGGATTAACTCCTAAACTCTCTGAATCATTTCATACATGGAAAGATAATATATGCTTAGTTCCATCAACATTCAAAAACAGCCTTAAAGATACCTATCAAGGAATAAGTCCTGCTTTAACACTACAAATTGCGAGCAATAATCATAATGAAGCAATTAACGTAATAAATCAATCAGTAACAAGTATTGATTCAAAAACATGGGAAGCAATATATAAAAGATGGAAAGCGTGGTTATTAGATATTGAAAGCAATAATTACACTATAAATTTCAATTCATCAACTGATTTTATAGTCTGGGGAGAAATAAAATCAAAGTCTAAAGATACAAAAATTGGTCTTAGCCTTGGCATATACTATTCAAATAAGATTATAGAAAGGAAAATAAATTCTATTATAGAAAAGTTAAAGCATGATCTCGAAAAGTCAAAAGATGATCAACTCAGAAAGCTTGAATCACAGGGATTACTAATTAAAAATATTTCCGAATATATAACCATGCAAAACAAAGCTAATAATATTTTAGCCTCAAAATCTCTAACTAAGAAGCAAATAATTGAGGCTCAAAGTCTATTTAAAGAAGCTAAAAGAAAAAAAAGATCTAGAGAAGCAATCCTCAATAGAATCGAATTTCACAAGAAAAAAATTTCAGAGATTGAAAACTGTGAGTTATTTCTTGAATCATTAATATATGAGGATAATGAGGCTAATAAAAATAAACTAAATTCAATTATTGAACTTAAAGAAGAAGTAGACGAATATATTTGCATTAAAAAAAATTCATCTCAGTTTAAATCAAATAAAAAGAAGGAACAGGCTTCAACTATAAAAGAGATTCAAAGTCCTAGCGGTCTAAAGATTCAAATAGGCTCTAACAACAGGCAAAATGAATTAATTAGCCTAAGAAAAGGCAAAAGAGGAGATCTTTGGTTTCATGCTCAAGAAACCCCTGGGAGCCATATTGTACTTAAATCTTCTAATGGACTTTTTGATGACAAAGATATTCAATTAGCTGCTGATCTTGCTTCATTCTTTAGCCGTGCACGAGGTAACAAGCTTGCACCAATAATTATGGTTCCAATTGAAAATCTGCAAAGGATATCAGGATCCCTACCTGGAACTGTTAGTCATAGGGGCGGCAAGGTCATTTGGGGAAAAGCAGAGAGAGCTGAGAAATATTTCCCCCAGAAGTGAACTTCAATGACTTACTATCAGCTTCATTAAACCAATTTAAAATGATTGACTTTTTGCTAGGCACTCATGAGTTTCTTGGAAATCACACTTTCCCTGAGTTTTTAATTGGATATTTATTCGGTGCAGCTTTAATAATTGGTGCTCCCACAGTCTTTCTTTTATTAGCATTTACAAGCGCTTTAATGAAAACCAATGGAAAAATGGGAGGTTACAAAGAATATGCCAATTATGGTGAATCTTCACTAAATGATTGTCCTCCTTTCATTTTACCTGACCCAACAAAAAATAATTAAAAATTTAATTATTCAATATTGAGCAAAACAAAGAATTTATATTTATCTCTACATACTCTTTTTAAATAAGATAGAACCACACTTAAACATTCAATTATCTATTAAAATAAAATTATTAATTTAAACTAAGCTGGCCAGCCCAAATCCAAAAGAAAAATCTTTTAAAGCTCCTCCTCCAATCAGGATAAGTGAAAGAGATCACTCAGAAGAGGTATCCCAATCCCTTGAGATGCCTTTTGTAGATCATCTTGAGGAACTCAGACAAAGAGTACTAAAGAGTCTTATTTCAATTTTAATCTCATCCAGCTTCTGCTTACTCTTTGTTAGGAAGCTTGTACAAGTATTAGAGTTGCCAGCAGGAAAAATACAATTTTTACAAGTAGCTCCTGGTGAATTTTTATTTACTTCAATCAAAGTTGCAGGTTATGGGGGGCTTACCATTTCACTCCCATTCATACTTTATCAATTTTTAAAGTTCATCCTTCCAGGTCTAACTAAAAAAGAGAAGCTCTTGATAGCCCCCTCAGTTGCAGGTTCAGCAATTTTATTTTTCTTAGGAATTTTCTTTGCATGGAAAGCTTTGATACCTGCGGCATTGGGCTTTTTAATTAGTTACGGAGCTGATGTAGTTGAACCACTTTGGTCGATCGAAAAGTATTTAGATTTCGTCCTTCTACTTTTGCTCTCTACTGGCTTAGCTTTTCAATTACCAATCCTTCAATTAATTCTAGGTTTTTTTGAACTTATATCATGGCAGAAGATGCTTTCTGCATGGAGATTTGTAGTAATGGCTTCCGCAATTGCGGGAGCCATTTTAACTCCATCTACTGATCCCATAACTATGCTTCTTCTCTCGACATCCATAACTTTTTTATTTCTTGTTGGAGTTGGATTAGTTGCCCTAACAACAAATTTTAAAGAACAAATTCTGACATCCTTTGATCTATAGGCAAAGGTAAAGTTATTGCTCTGCCAAGCCTTGGTTTTGCCTGAACATTTTCCAACCATTTTCTTACAAAATCCGATTGGCCTGCCCGGTTAATAATTTCTAATGTTCGATTCAAATTTTCCCTATAGGTCTCTTCATCCAACGGGAAAGATTGTTGTTCTAAAAAACCCCACATCATTTGTAAATAAATTCTGTCTCTTTTGATTAACAATTTCAAATCATATGTGACACCCCATCGTCTTCTTAAGCATCTCAGTACTTCGTCTACTTCCAATGGAATTGAGGAAGAAAATCTACCAAAATTTGACTCATTAGATTTAAAACTCATGTCAAAAGCCAGTCTTGGCAGAGATTAATAACCTTTCGGTGTCCATTCTGGTCTAGAATCAGAATTCAGGTGAACATCTGTAATGACACAAATGAATGCTGCAGATGTGCCCTCAATGGGCAGAAGGCAGTTCATGAACTTACTAACCTTTGGAACCGTTACGGGAGTTGCCTTAGGTGCGTTATATCCAGTGGCTCAATACTTCACTCCCTATAGAGCTGGAGGAGGTGGAGGTGGAACAAATGCTAAAGATGAGCTAGGTAATCCAGTAAAGGCAAGTTCCTGGCTAGCCACTCATCCAGTTGGTGACAGAAGTTTAGTTCAAGGACTTAAAGGAGATCCTACCTATCTGATAGTTGAAGGCGAGGATGCAATTACTAGCTATGGAATTAACGCCATTTGTACTCACCTTGGTTGTGTAGTTCCATGGAACAGTGGAGCTAACAAGTACATGTGTCCATGCCATGGAAGCCAATACGACTCAACAGGGAAGGTGGTACGTGGTCCTGCTCCCTTATCACTAGCAATCGCGCATGTATCAGTAGAAGACGATCAGGTTCTGGTGAGTCAGTGGACAGAAACTGATTTCAGAACTGGCAGCGCTCCTTGGTGGGGATGATTGAAAAATGAACAAAAAAAACTTCCACACCCAAAAAAAAATTATGAGTAGATCATTAAAACTTTTCCTTTGTTCATTTTTTCTTGGATTTTCAATATTGCTAATCCCTCAACCAACTTGGGCATACCCTTTTTGGGCTCAACAGAAATTCGAAAATCCTAGGGAAGCAACAGGAAAAATTGTTTGCGCTAATTGCCACGTTGCAAGTATGCCAACAAGAGCTGAAGTCCCCCAGTCAGTCGCAGCTGATAGTGTTTTCAAAACAGTAGTAGAAATTCCTTATAGAAAGGATCTTCAAGAAATTGGTGCAGATGGAAGCAAAGTTCCTCTCCAAGTTGGAGCAGTTGTAATGCTTCCAGATGGGTTTAAGCTTGCTCCTCAAGAAAGATGGACTGATGAAATAAAAGAGGAGACACAAGGTGTGTACTTCACCCAATACAGTGAGGAACAAGAAAATATTATTTTAGTAGGTCCTTTACCAGGGGATCAAAATAGAGAGATTGTGTTCCCAGTACTCTCACCTGATCCTACAAAAGACAAAAATATTAACTTTGGAAAGTATTCAATTCATATTGGAGGAAATAGAGGCAGAGGTCAGGTTTATCCAACTGGTGAAAAAAGCAATAACAATTTATTCACAGCAACAAATTCTGGAACAATAACCTCTATCGAAACAAACGAAGATGGAACTCAAGTAATTAATCTAAACAATGAAGCAGGAGAAAATTTCGCTGAAAATATTCCTGCCGGTACCACTTTATTAGTAAAAGAAGGTGACACTATTGATTCAGGAACAAAGTTAACTGAAGACCCAAATGTTGGAGGTTTTGGTCAACTTGACAAAGAAATAGTTTTACAAAGCAAGGCAAGAGTTATTGGATTGATAGTTTTCTTTATTGGAGTTGGCTTATCACAAATAATGCTAGTTCTTAAAAAGAAACAAGTAGAAAAAGTTCAAGCTGCTGAAGGAATATAAATTCCAATATTTGATGGGAAATATTATTTTAGTGCTTAGATCACCCGGGCCCGAGTTACTTCAACTGGGCCCTTTTTCATTAAGGTGGTATGGATTTTTAATAGCTATTTCAGTTTTAGTAGGTTTAAATTTATCAAGTAAGTTGGCCTCAGAAAAAGGATTAAAAAAAAGCCTAATTAACGATTTACTTCCTGTTTTAGTTTTGGCATCTGTTTTCGGTGCAAGAACTTATTATGTTGCATTTGAATGGAGAAACTACACTGGCAAAAACTTTTGGAGTTCTATTAATTTCCTGAACTTAAATTTTCGTATTCCCAGCGCTATAGAAATTTGGGGAGGAGGAATTGCAATTCATGGGGCACTGATTATGGGTACATTATCCATTATATTTTTTTGCCGCTGGAAAAAAGAACCTTTTTGGGATGTTTTAGATGTTTTGGTCCCCTCCATTGCATTAGGCCAAGCGATAGGTAGATGGGGAAATTTTTTTAATAATGAAGCTTTTGGGATACCTACCAATTTACCCTGGAAATTATTTATACCTTATAGATTTAGGCCAGAAATATTCTCAACACAAGATTATTTTCACCCGACCTTTCTTTATGAATCAGTATGGAATATTTTTGTTTTTGGCATACTGATTTTTCTTTTTAGAAAAGCAAATAGAAGAGAACTCAAGCTAGCATCTGGCAGCTTAAGTTGCTTTTATTTAATTACTTATAGCTTTGGCAGGCTTTGGATAGAAGCCTTAAGAACTGATCCTCTGTGCTTGGGTGGTGTTCCACCTTTTTGTGAAGGTGGACTACGAATAGCACAATTGATTAGCTTATTTTTAATTAGTGCAGGTTTACTAGGAATATGGAGAATTTATATTTCTAAAAAAGCACTCCCTGATCCTTCCCGAATTAATGGGAGGACTCAATGAATCCAATTTCAATTGTAGGAGCAGGTCCTGGTGCTTTAGACTTAATGACAATAAGAGCTCAACAAAGGCTAAAATCTGCGGATGTACTTGTTTGGACAGACTCTCTGATCCCTATACAAATAACAAAACTTGTTAAAGATGATTGTGAAAAAATAAAGACAAGTTCATTAACTCTTGAAGAGATAATTTTAATCTTAATTAAAAAGCATAAGGAAGGTAAGAAAATTGTGCGTCTGCATGATGGTGATCCTTGCTTATATGGAGCAATATCAGAACAAATATGTAGATTAAATGAAGAAGGAATTGAAGTAGAAGTAGTTCCTGGAGTAAGTGCATATCAAGCAACAGCAGCGACTTTAGGATTCGAACTAACAATTCCGGGGTTAACCCAAACAATAATACTTAGCAGAGCTGATGGAAGGACAGGCAAACCAGAGAAGGAAAGTCTTCAAAAGCTAGCGTCTATTCAATCTTCTTTATGTCTTTACCTAAGTGCAAGACATGTGGAAGAAGTGCAATCCATACTTATAAAGTATTATCCTGCAAATACCCCTATAGCAATTGCATATAGAGTAACTTGGCCAGACGAATGGATAAAAGTTATACCTTTAAGTGATATGGCAAAAACATCAAAAGAAAAAAATTTAATTAGAACAACATTATATATAATCAGTCCAACATTAAAGATCGGGAATCATAGATCAAAGCTTTATGATCCGACTCATTCTCATTTATTTAGGTCGATTTAAAGAAAGGTAGCTAAGGAATATATTTTAAAAATAAAAACAACCATAGATAAATTATCTTTTAGAGACAAACGACTTTACAGAGCCTTTAGAATGAATTAAATACCCAAAAGGTTTTTAATTGGAAAAAAGTGAAGGAAGAAAAAGCGATAGTACTCATGTCGCAAATAAAAAACCTGCCTTACAAACTGTTGGTGAGTTTCTCAGAGAAGCCAGGCAAGGCAGAAATCTTTCAGTAGAGGATCTGTCTTCCTCTCTTAGAATTGGGAAAGAACAATTGATTGCTCTTGAGTCAGGAGATGAAAGCGCACTTCCTGAAAAAGTTTTTATTAGAGCAATGGTTCGAAGAATAGCCGAGAAATTAAACCTAGATACAAGTTTTATTTTTGAAGAACTTAATGAAAAGAAAAACAATGAGCCTAAACCTAATCTCGTAATTAAGAAGAAAAATACTAGAAAAAATAGAAACTTCAATCCATTGATTATGGTAATTTTATCGGGTTCTTTAGGATTATTTACCTCAATTATGCTATTAAAATATATTCAAGGTGAGCAAAATAATTCGATCAATCCCAAGCTTAGTGATATCTTTTTATTAGACAAAAAGATATCTTCTTAAAGGATATTTATATCAACATCCTTAATTTTTTTAGTTAGTAAAATTGCCTTAGTTAAGCTCCATTTCTCAAGATCTAGATTTTGACCTAAGTCATTAGGAATTAGTTCTATATTAACTTTTTTATTATTAGCTTCAATAACTATTTTTGATATCAAAGGTTCTGGTCTTCTATCTAAAGAACATGCGAGGCGAAGAAGTAAAGACATGTCGACAACCAAGTCTCTATGACTTTCATCAACCAATAATTGCCAAGATTCATGTCTTTTTTTTGGAAAACTTTTCCTGTGATACCTTGCAATAGCTGCGACCATTAAATGCTCACTTTGGGAATAACCCAAGAGCTCACCATGTCTAATTAAATACCACGAATGCTTATGATAGGCACTTATATTGATATGTTTTCCACAAGCGTGAAGCTTAGCCGCTGCCCACAAAAGATCTCTACCTTCACCATTATCATCATGCAAAACCCCTCTAGTCTGATCATAAAAAGTAAGAGCAAATTCTGATACCGTTTTTGATCGTTTTGAATTAACACCAAACCTTTTTGATTGATGAATAACTGTTCTTTCTCTTATTGACCCTTGAAAGCTCAACTGATCTTTTAAATAATTATTTCGACACATCCAATCAACAACTAATCCTTCTCGAAGAGCTCTTTCACTTAAAATCATTTCATTAACATTAACCATAGTCATTATGGTTTGTAAAATCAAAGCCCCGGGGACAATAATTTCAGATCTTCTTTCACTTAATGAGGATAATTCACTCCGTTCTGAAGGTGTCATTTTTATTAAATGACTAATAATTATATCCAAATCACTTTTCGTGATTTTATATCCTTGTAACTTTGATTGAATATGATTTTCTTTGTTAGATATTAATGCACCAATAGCCATAGCAGTTCCACTAGTTGCAACTAAAACTGGTGTTTCACCTACTTCAATCCTCTTGGATACTTTATCAATGGCAGACTCCATAGAGCCTCTAATAAATGATCTTAAAAACGACTCAGTCTGAGAGGATATTGGATCTTTTTTAATAAATTCTCTTTGTAATCTTACTGCTCCAATCTTTGTACTTGTTAATGCTCGTGCCTCAGAACTATCAGCAAGGATTAATTCTGTCGAACCTCCTCCAATATCAAGAACAAGATGAGGTTTATTTCCAAATTGCATCCCTGATAGCACACCCAGATAAATCAATCTTGCTTCCTCTGCTCCGCTTATCAATTCAACATCTAAGCCTATCTTCTTTTTTATTTCAGAAATAAAGATTTTCCCATTTGGTGCTTCTCTAACCGCACTTGTAGCGGCAACAATAAGACTCTCAACTTTATAACTTTCAGATAAATCCTTAAATCTCTTTAATGTTGAAAAAGCCCTATTCATAGCCAGAGACGTAAGTTCTCCCGTCTGAGGATCTCTTTCTCCTAGTCTTGTTGTTGATTTCTCTGCAAGTTCAATACTAAAAGTATTTAATTTTCGCTCAAGCTTTGCAATTAACAAATGAGTTGAGTTGGTGCCAATATCAATTGTTGCCACACGGCATAATTCAGAATCTTGATTTTCTCCAAGATCCAATTCAATATAATTCCTTTCAGAAGAATTATATATTGAGTCACCTAACATAATTAGTAGGTTTAGCCTCAATACTCTGACACCCTCAGCCCCCCATTGAGAAGGCCTTATAAATCATTATCAATTTGAATTTTCTTGAATAATCTTCTTACCCAAAAAATGGGATATTATTTTCAACTTCTTAGATGGAATAAACCCACCGGCAGATTGATACTTCTCATCCCTGCTGGCTGGTCTCTTTGGTTAACTCCTACAGCCCCTCCTTCTTTATTCGTTTTGGGAATAATAATTTTAGGTGGATTATTTGTCAGCGGTGCCGGATGTATCGCCAATGATATTTGGGACAGAAAGTTTGACAGAGAGGTAATAAGAACAAAAGAGAGGCCATTGGCCAATGGCAAAGTGTCTCTAAAAGCTGCATGGGTACTACTAATTTTAATGTTATTTTTTAGTTTTTTTATAGTTCTATCAATCCCACAAGAAAATAGAAATTTATGCCTTCTACTTGCATCGTTATCATTACCTTTTATTCTTTTATATCCATCAGCGAAAAGATGGTTTAAATATCCCCAACTTATTCTTTCTATTTGCTGGGGGTTTTCAGTTCTAATCCCTTGGGCAGCGAGTGAATCTTCTTTATCAGGAGAAGTAACACTATTATTTTGTTGGCTTGCAACTGTTTTTTGGACTTTCGGCTTTGATACTGTTTATGCAATGGCAGATGAAATTGAAGACAAAGTAATTGGCCTAAACAGCAGTGCAATCAGTCTCGGGGGAAAGTCAATAAAAACAGTTTCTTTTTGCTACGTTTTAACCTCCTTCTTTCTAGCTCTTGCTGCTTTCCAAGCAAATTTAGGATTAATCTATTGGCCTTTTTGGTTAATAACTACATTAGGAATGCAAAGAGAGGTTTTTTTATTAAGTTCAAGATCAAAAGGTATTAAGACTTCGGGTATGCATTTCAGCAATCAAGTCCGACTTGGGAGTTTATTACTTCTTGGCATGATCTTAAGCAAGCTTATTTAAGCAATGTCTTTAACAAGATTCATAAATGACTAAGCCTCTAAAAAAAGGCGATCTTTTCCACATAGTTGCCGCAAGTTCTCCAATAACTAAAAAAGAAGACCTTCACTCTGGAATCAAAGTCCTTCAGGAGTGGGGATTAAGATGCAATCATATCGAGGCAATAGACAGGTCATGGGGTTACTTGGCAGGTAATGATGAAGTTAGATTTAACGAATTACACCCAAACAATCATTACCGTCTTTTGGCTTTTGCTAGAGGTGGGTGGGGATCCGCAAGATTGCTAGAGAAAAGGCAACCATGGAAAGAAGGTTGGATGATTGGCTTTTCTGATTTAACTTCCATACTTCTTGCAAGGCTAGCAGGTGGTTTTCAGGGAGGAGTTCATGGTCCATTAATTACTACCTTGGGTTCCGAACCAGATTGGAGCAAAGAAAGGCTCAAATCAATTTTGTTTGGTAATTGTGTCCCAGATATTTATGGAGACCCATGGGGAGGCGGAGTCTCAAAGGGTCATCTCATAGTTGGCAACCTCACTGTTCTAACTCACTTGATTGGGACTAAGCATCTACCAAATTTCAAGAAAGCAATTTTAATCATCGAGGATATTGGAGAAGCTCCCTACAGAATTGACAGAATGCTAACTCACTTAAGATTGGCTGGAGTTCTACAACAACTATCTGGACTAGGTTTTGGCTCATTTACATTTTGTGATAACGAAAAAGACGTCGACAAAACAATGACGTTTGAGCTTCTTGAGATTTTCAAAGATCGAACACAAGGTCTTAAAATCCCGATTGTTTCAAATCTACCAATTGGACACTGTTGTGGGAATGCATCACTTCCACTCGGTAGTCAAGCTATCTTGAATGGCGACAAAGGGAGTCTTAGCCTTTTAAAGTAGACAATAAAGACTCTGCTATTACAAGATCAAATGGAGTTGTCACTTTAATATTTGAGGGTCCTGCATCATATATTTTCACTGGTAAACCCAAACGTTCGAATAAGGATGCATCATCGGTAACATTCCATCCCTCAGCGATTGCTTCACTATGAGCATACTTCAGTTTATTTACTGGAAAGCCTTGAGGTGTCTGTGCCGCCCATAAATCTGAGCGAGGAGGGCTCTCAATAATCTCGCCATCTTTATCAACCTTTTTTATAGTGTCAGTAACTTGTGAAGCAGCAATAACAGATTGTCCCTCGGAAACAATCTTTGAGATTTCATCAAAAACGAATGATCTCACTAAGCATCTTGCTCCATCATGAATCAGCACAGACTTAGCATCATATGGAAGAGCAGCCAACCCAAGTTGAACTGACTGCTGTCTTGTAGATCCTCCATTGATCCATTGAACTGACTTTTCTGAGTTATCAAGAATTGAACAAATGGCTTTTTTATCTTTGGGTTGTCCAATAATTCCAATCCAAGAAATTGTTTTAGCGTCAAAAGCTGCTTTCAAAGTCCACTCTAAAACTGTTTTACCTGCAACCTTCAAAAGGAGCTTATTTTTATCAGCACCCATTCGACTTCCACTTCCTGCAGCCGCAATTAACAAATGCACAACAAATCCCTCTCCATTGATTATTCTTTTAATATATTCGACCAGTAAAAATAACTATTTTTAGTGTCTGAGCTTAAAGTCTTTTCAAAAAGCAATTGGCTCAATAGTAAGTTAAATAAATAAATATTAGATTTCAACGATTTTAAAAATCATAAGATCATGACATTATCAAAACTGCTTGAAGGTCAGACTGCAATCGTAACTGGAGCCAGTAGGGGGATTGGTAAGGCCATTGCAATTTTTTTAGCAAAGGAAGGAGCAGAAGTAATCATAAATTATTCTTCATCTTTGGAGATTGCAAATAAAGTCGTATCAGAAATAAATTCCTTTGGAGGTAAAGCATATCCTCTTCAAGCTGATATTTCTAATGAAAACTCGGTAAATGAATTAATAAAAACAGTATTAGAGAAAAATAATAAAATTGATGTTCTGGTAAATAACGCAGGTATCACTAAAGACGGTCTTTTAATGAGAATGAGAACGGAAGATTGGCAAAAAGTTTTAGACCTTAACTTGAGTGGTGTTTTTTATTGCACAAGAGCGGTTTCTAGGCAGATGTTGAAGCAAAAAAAAGGAAGAATTATCAATATAACTTCTGTGGTTGGGTTGATGGGCAACCCAGGGCAAGCAAATTACTCTGCAGCGAAGGCAGGAGTAGTAGGTCTTACACAAAGTGCTGCAAAGGAATTTGCAAGCAGGGGGATTACGGTAAACGCGGTTGCTCCAGGTTTTATTTCAACAGATATGACCAAAGATCTAAACAGTGAATCAATCCTTTCTGCTATCCCGCTTGGACGATTCGGGAATCCTGAAGATGTTGCAGGAGTAGTGAGGTTTTTAGCCGCAGACCCTTCGGCTGCTTACATAACCGGTCAGACAATTCAAGTTGATGGTGGGATGGTTATGAGTTGAGCAGATATCAATTTTGAATAGGCTGACCTAATTCATCTCTCAATCTTCTAATTCGCTGCAATAGTTTCAATCTTCTGCTTCTCGCTGTAGCCGTAAGAAATATCCGCAAAGGGAAATAAATCAAAGTCATACTCCCAGCCAACCCTGCCATGAGAATAAAAAATAGTGCCCCAGGATCGTTCATACGTTGACACTAACTACCTTCTGCAAAAATTGGGAATAATTTGTAAATTACAATTCGGCTTTCCCCACTTATTTAGCCTCCCCTAATGTGTGATTCCTGTGGGAGATTAAGTTTAATTCAACTCAAATATGGCAAAGCTTCTAAGTTTTTCAGACGAATCTCGTGGTGCTCTCGAAAAAGGAGTAAACAATTTAGCAAATGCGCTAAAAGTCACAATTGGACCTAAAGGTAGAAATGTTGTTATAGAAAAAAAATTTGGAGCCCCAGATATCGTTAATGATGGAGTAACAATTGCTAAGGAGATAGATCTAGAAGATCCATTTGAAAACATAGGAGCAAAGCTCATTGAACAAGTTGCATCTAAAACGAAGGAAAAGGCTGGGGATGGAACAACTACTGCAACAGTTTTAGCTCAATTCATGGTTCAAGAAGGGTTGAGAAATACAGCAGCGGGAGCAAGCCCGATCGAATTAAGAAGGGGAATGGAAAAGGCTGTAGCTCAAATAGTTGATGATCTCAAGAAAAAAAGCAAATCAGTCAGTGGTGATGCTATTAAACAAGTTGCGACAGTAAGTGCTGGTGGAGACGAAGAGATAGGTTCAATGATTGCAGATGCAATAGACAAGGTCAGTTTTGATGGAGTGATAACAGTCGAGGAATCCAAATCTCTGGCTACTGAGCTAGATATCACTGAAGGGATGGCATTTGACAGAGGTTATAGCTCACCATATTTTGTTACTGATGAAGATCGATTGATTTGTGAATTTGAAAATCCATCAATATTAATTACTGATAAAAAGATTTCATCCATTGCCGATCTAATTCCAGTTCTGGAAACTGTTCAAAAGAATGGAACACCATTAATAATTCTTGCTGAAGAAGTAGAGGGTGAAGCATTAGCAACATTAGTAGTAAATAAAAATCGTGGTGTTTTACAGGTAGCAGCAGTTAGAGCACCCTCTTTTGGGGAGAGAAGAAAAGCTGCTCTTGGAGATATTGCTGTACTAACTGGCGGCACATTAATAAGCGAAGACAAAGCCATGAGTCTAGAGAAAGTTCAAATTTCTGATCTAGGTCAAGCTAGAAGAGTGACAATTACAAAAGACACCACAACTATTGTCGCGAATGAGAATCAAAATACCGAACTATCTAATCGAATTGCCTCAATTAAGAGAGAACTTGACGAAACAGATTCTGAATATGACCAAGAAAAGTTAAACGAGAGAATTGCTAAACTCGCAGGCGGTGTAGCTGTAATTAAAGTTGGTGCTCCTACAGAAACTGAGTTAAAAAACAGGAAGCTCAGAATTGAGGATGCTCTTAATGCTACCCGTGCAGCTATTGAAGAAGGTATTGTTGCTGGTGGAGGAACTACACTTCTAGAGCTAAGTGATGGGCTTGAAGATTTGTCTAAAAAGCTAGAAGGTGATCAAAGAACTGGCGTTGACATCATCAAAAGAGCATTGACTGCACCAACAAAACAGATTGCTATAAACGCAGGATTTAATGGAGATGTTGTTGTTTCAGACATTAAGAGACTAGGCAAAGGCTTCAATGCACAAACTGGAGAGTATGTGGATTTACTTGAAGCTGGAATTCTAGATGCTTCAAAAGTAATTAGGCTTGCTCTTCAAGATGCTGTTTCAATAGCCTCACTTCTAATAACAACTGAAGTTGTTATTGCTGACAAGCCTGAACCACCATCAGCACCAGGAGGCGAAGGTGGCGACCCAATGGGCGGAATGGGCGGAATGGGCGGAATGGGCGGAATGGGCGGAATGGGCGGAATGGGTATGCCTGGAATGATGTAAAACAGTAAAAAGATTTATATTATTAAGCTTAGGAAATAATAAATATAAATAACACCAATTTAGAGATTACCTTTTTAACAACCACTTCTTTAAATAACTGTATTTCGGCTTAGGAGGTAAAGGAATTAGAGGTTCAACTTCAGGCCGAATTTTAATATCTTTAACTGTAGTTATAGTTTCTTTTTTATAATTTTCTTTTTCAACTATTTTATATGATTTATTTCCAAATGTTTCATCATTATGATCTTTAATTGAATCAGTCAAACTAGCTTTGATTTCTTTTTCTTGATTATCATGATCTTTTATAGAAATTGGTTTTTCACTCAGGATTAATTTTTCTTGTGAATTATCAATCTCTTTATCATCTTTATTTGTGGTGTTTTGATTTAACTGTTGTAAATCTAAATTGTTCAATTCTTCCAAACTTTCTACTCCAAAACGATGTGCCCATTGAGATTTGAGGAGAGTGTATAAATCATTGTCATTAGCCTTTAGAGCTTCTATAATTTGTTTTTGAAGCTGATACTTTCGAGACTCCAAGATTCTTTAAAATCGCTAAATTAAGATTATCAAGCAAGTTTGCGATTTAAAAGAGGTCTAATAAGAAAAAATAATGCAACTGTAAGAATAAGTAAGACTGCTAGACAAGAAAATCCATTTACTTCTCCATAAGGAGCATTAATTAAAACTGCATTCAGATCGACAGAATTGCTATAAGCCATTCGTATAGGCTCAATCGCAAATGTTAATGGATTAATTGATGCTATCCATCCAAGCCATTCAGGCATAAAAGATATTGGAGCCAGAGCTGTACTAGAAAAAAGGACCGGTAAATTAGCTATAAAGATAATTGCAATTAGTTCTATATGTCCTGGTAAAACAAATGCCAATCCAAGACTAAGACCTGTTATTGCGAAAACTAACAATAAGAGAGTTATTGCTATGAGAAAAAAACCTCCAAGACTTGGCCAGCCATAACCCAAGAGAGCAGAAGTTGTCATTATTGCAAAACTCTGCAAAAGGCTAATAGAAGTTATATAGATTACTGAAGAAATTACGATTGAACTTCTACTACTCAATGGTGCAACTAATAGTCGATTAAGAAAACCAAATTCTCTATCAAACATCAAAGGGAGTCCAGCATTAAGAGCACCACTAAAAGCAGTAAAGACTATTAATCCTGCACCAAGAAATTCTCCATAACTACTGCCGCCAGGCAAAAAATCAATCGGCGCATTAGAGAATAACGCTGCAAAAAGGAAAAGCCATATCAAAGGTTGAAGAATTCCTGCAAATAGCGTTGAAGGTCGTCGAATTAATTGAATGAAAAGCCTCCAGGTTAAAGCAGAAGTTTCTTGAAACATTTCATTCAAATCATTTCTATGTTGCTTTTCCTTATGAAGTGATGGGTTAGTAGTAATCATGAGTTTAATAATTAAAAAGAAATAGAAGCAATTAACGCATTGATTTCTTATTCTCAAGCTTAAGATCCCTTTTACCGGCAAGTTCTAATTCAGCATCCATAAGAGTTTTGCCAGTCGCCTGCAAATAAACATCATCTAAACTTGGCCGACTATGAGAAAGTGAAAAGACTTCAAAATTTTCTTTTGAAAGATGACCGGACAAGTTTGATATAACATCATTACTTTGAACTAAAAAGTTTAGAGAGTAACCTTGCTTTTGATTCACCATTACGTTTGAAACACCATTAATATTTTTAATTAATTTCCTTACAGATTCAGCTTCTACTTCATCACTGAACTCTCGAACTCTCAGTGTCACCCTGTCTCCACCAAGTTCTTTTTTTAAATCATCTGGTTTTCCACTAGCAATGACTTTCCCTTTATCAATAATAGCCATCTCATCTGCCAATTCATCTACTTCCTCGAGATAATGACTACTTAAAAGAATTGTAGTTTCATTGTTTCTAAGTTCCTTCAATAAACCCCAAATAACTGATCGGCTTTCTATATCCAACCCAACAGTAGGTTCATCAAGAATCAGCAATTCTGGTTCGTGTAACAATCCTGTAGCGATGTCGAGTCTTCTTTTCATACCTCCGGAAAAGGAACCACATCTTCTATCAATCCATTCATGCATATCAAGTCTCTGAATCATTTCTTCAATTCTCTTTTTCTTATGTTTTTTATCTAAATGATAAAGATCTCCTTGAAGCTGTAGCAACTCTCTACCTGTAAGTATTTTATCGATTGCGACGTCTTGGGCTACATAACCCAATCTTCGTCTAGTTTCTTTTTCCTCAAGCAAAACATTAAGTCCCCCGACTTCAACATGACCAGAATCAGGCGCAAGGAGAGTACAGATAATTCTAAGCGCAGTGCTTTTACCTGCCCCATTTGGGCCCAAGAACCCATACAAAGATCCTTTGGGTACTTTAAGATTAAGTCCATTTAGAGCCATAACTGGGCCATAAGACTTAAATAAATCTCTTAGTTGGATGAAAAACATCTAGGAATAGATTGCCTAAAAAAATAAGCTGATATCTTCTAACAAATTCTAATTAATATTGGAGAGCAAGTTCATAAAGTTTTTATTTTTATTTTTTAGATTTACGAAAATCCTATTGAGAAGTCTTTAATTAAAGCTATCAACTGATCATTAAAAACAATTGACACTTGTAATCTACTAATTACAAGCAAAAAACAAACTCCAAACATATAAAGAATAGACCAACGAAACAAACCCTTTGCATGATTTAAATCTTCTGGATTATCTCTTAACCTAGAAACCAATTGAAGAAGTCTTGAATTATAAGGTAGTAATAAAATTCCATATAAAAAACCTCCTTCAGGTAAAACAAAGCACCCTAAAAAACTTAAAAATACAGTTAGATATCCATAAACAGATATAGCTTTAGCTGTAACAAAAGGTCCACTTACTGTTGGAAGCATAGGAATGCCAACCGATCGATAGTCCTCTTTCAACAAGATGGCCAAAGCCCAAAAATGTGCTGGGGTCCAAACCATAACCAAAGAAAATAACCACCAACCACCTAAGCCAATATGTCCTGCCGCTGCTGAAGCTCCTACAAGAGGTGGAATTGCTCCAGCGACTCCTCCAAAAACTATATTTTGAGATGTTCTAGGTTTTAAGAAAGCTGTATAGAGGAGTACGTAACTACAAAGTCCTAAAAGAGTAAGCCCTGCAGCTAAACAATTAACTCCACTTACTAAAAGGGCTGAAGCAGCAAGTGTACAAGCAATTGCTCCAATAAAAACAGAAGATGGAGAAAGGCGACCAGAGGGCAATGCTCTATTACTGGTGCGTTTCATTCGCTTATCAAGATCTTGCTCCCACAAGCAATTAAGAGCTCCCGCCGCCGCCGCCGCAAGAGCTCCTCCACCTAACGTACATGCCAATCTTGGAGAGGGTAATGGCCATTCCTCCGAAAGAGCCATTCCGCCAACAGTTGTAGCAAGTAAAAGAGGAATTAATCTTGGTTTGGCGACTTCTAACCAAGCTGGAAGTTTAATACGCTTTCTAGAAGGAACTATTTCCTCGCGATTAACAGGCTGTGTAATTAAATCTGATGTAGAGCTAACCATGACATGTCTCCAAGGTTGATTGAGTTATAAAAAGTGATTGGGAAGAGTCATCAACTCCTCTACCTTTAAAATTCAATGCTGATATTACGGCCACTAATAAGCAGGCAATTAGTTGATGAGCAATAATAAGGCTAGGCTCACTCATTCTTAAATGAATAGAAAAAGCTCCTAATACGATTTGTGAGATGATCAAAAAAATAATCGTCAAAAGATAGGGCCATTGATTAACCAAAACATCTCTCTGTAAAGATGAAACAATTACAAATAAAATCACCAAAAAGCTCACTGGAATGGCACTTGCACGATGAAGGCCTAAAAGATTGCAAGACTCTCCAAAATCTAAGCATCTTTGAGCTGCCCACGAGGTTGCTACCCGACTACCTAATAAAGACTGAGCTATTACTGTAAAAAGGGATAAAAGGCCAAAAGGTCTAAGCCAAGTTGGAAAAATTGATTTACCAGGATTAAGTAATTGTTGAGTCACACCACTCATAATGGCAACAAGAGTTAATGCAACTACAAGGTGAGCCATTACGACTAAAGATGGCAATAATTGCAGTACTGTCAAAGCACCTAAAAATCCCTGAAAAGAAACCAAAAGAGTTAAGAATCCATAGATCCAAGGAAGCCATTTAGGTAAACTTTTTGCCCAGTACAAAGAAAAAGCAAATTGTGTAATTAAAACAATCCCTACGAAGAAAGCATCTAAGCGATGGAACCATTCCAAGAAGACTTGTAAATTCATTTGGCTACCAGGCAAAAAAGATCCGTAACAAAGGGGCCAGTCTGGGCAAGCAAGACCAGCTTCCATTACTCTGGTTGCCCCTCCGATCACAACAAGAGTGATAAGTGCAACTACTACGTGAGCAGCAAGCTGCCCCAATCTAAGGCGTGGCTTTGGTGGAGAAATAACTGGCACGTATGCAAAAATCCATCAAGATCATTGTTAATTCAACGTAGCGATTACTTCGTATACGTCACCTGAATAAACGGACTGGAACATAAAGATTCTCTTTAAAAAAATTATTCATCTTGAATTAACAATTCATCGATACATTAATTACTTTTGCCCATAACCTGTAAATAGAACAGGAGATCTTCTTGCCGAAACTGTCGGCCATCTTAACTCTCACATCAAGTTTAATTCTTGGAGTAGCAGGAGTTTGGGTTGCATACAACGTCGATATGCTTCCCGTGAGTGCAAGCATGAATGCTCCTGTTTATGATGAGCTCTATCGAGTCCTATTCATTATTGGAATCATACTTTTCATAGGTATGACTGCTTTAGTAATTTATAGTCTTTTTCAATTCCGTCGTAGGCCTGGAGAAACTGGTGATGGGATTGACTTGGAAGGTAATATATCTCTAGAAATTTTTTGGACAGCAGTACCTGCAATCGTTGTTTTGTTTGTAGGTTTATATAGCTACGATATTTATGATCGAATGGGTGGAATGCAACCTTTAATGCATGATCATAGTGGGCAAATGGATAATCAAGCTGAGAGAGTTTGGGGGGGTATTGGTTCCGGGCCAATTGAGTCTTCATCTACAAACAATTCATCCTCATTACCAATTGAGTTAACTGCAATGCAATTTGCTTTTATTTTTCATTATCCAAAAGGAGATATTATTTCTGGTGAACTTCATGTTCCAGTTGGAAGGGAAGTTAGTTTAAAAATGGAATCTAAAGATGTAATACATGCTTTTTGGGTGCCTCAATTCAGACTTAAACAAGATGTCATTCCAGGCCAACCAACCATTTTAAATTTCACTCCTACAAAAGCAGGTAATTTCCCAATTGTTTGCGCAGAATTGTGTGGTCCTTATCATGGCGGGATGAGATCAAACGTAATAGTTGATGAGCAAGAAGACTTTGATACTTGGTTAAAAGCAAACTCTAAAGAATCAATATAAATTCATGACTATTTCACTCAAACCAAATAATTCTCCTTCAAAAAAGCTTCAACCAACTGGATGGCTCAAATATCTAAGT
The DNA here is from genome assembly GCA_003279655.1 of Prochlorococcus sp. AG-402-A21. GTDB lineage: Bacteria > Cyanobacteriota > Cyanobacteriia > PCC-6307 > Cyanobiaceae > Prochlorococcus_B. Next base: position 32,298 of record QCHI01000011.1, read on the forward strand.
TTTAGTCTCGATCACAAAGTCATAGGTCTTCAATATTTAGTTTGTGGTTTCTTGTTTTATTTAATTGGAGGATCTTTAGCCGGAGCCATAAGAGTCGAGCTCTTCAGTCCCCTCTCAGATTTCATGCCTAGAGAGGTTTACAACCAAGTTTTAACTCTCCACGGCACAATCATGATTTTCTTATGGATCGTGCCTGTAGTAAATGGTGCCTTTGGTAATTATTTAATACCTTTTTATGTTGGGGCTAGAGACATGGCCTTCCCAAGACTGAATGCAGTGGCTTTTTGGCTAATACCTCCATCCGGATTGATGTTAATAACAAGCTATTTCATAAACGGAGCCGCTCAATCTGGGTGGACAGCATACCCACCTTTAAGTATTACGACTCCAGCCGCCGGTCAAATTATTTGGATATTAAGTGTCTTGCTTTTGGGTGGCAGCTCGATCTTTGGTGGCATTAATTTCATCGCTACCATCCTCAAGCTAAGAAGACCAGGCCTTAAATTAATGCAATTACCTATGTATTGCTGGGCAATGCTTGGTACAAGTATTCTTGTAGTTCTATCAACTCCTGTTCTCGCTGGTACTCTAATACTTTTGAGTTTTGACATAGTTGCCCATACTGGTTTCTTCAACCCAAGTCTTGGAGGGAATGTAATCGTTTATCAACATCTTTTTTGGTTTTATTCGCATCCTGCTGTTTATATCATGGTCTTACCTGCCTTTGGTTTAGTCAGTGAAATACTTCCCATTCATAGTAGAAAGCCACTTTTTGGCTATACAACAATGGTCTTCTCAATCATGGGAATAGTTGTGTTAGGTCTAGTCGTTTGGGCTCATCATATGTTTACAAGCGGAACTCCTCCTTGGATGCGCCTATTTTTTACAATCGCTACAGCATTTATAGCTGTTCCCACAGGTATAAAATTTTTTAATTGGGTTGCAACCTTATGGGGAGGCAAGATATCACTTAATGGTGCAATGCTATTTTCCTGCGGATTTATTATTAACTTTGTTTTAGGAGGGATAACGGGAGTTGCCTTAGCTCAAGTACCTTTTGATGTCCATGTACACGACACTTATTTTGTTGTTGCCCATTTTCATTACATAGTCTATGGCGGTTCTGTCTTTGTTATCTTCTCCTCGATTTATCACTGGTTCCCAAAATTTACAGGCAAAATGCTCAATGAAAATCTTGGAAGATTCCACTTTATAATTACTTTTATAGGCTTTAATCTTTGTTTTGCTCCTCAACATTGGCTAGGTTTAAACGGAATGCCTCGACGAGTTGCCGAATACGATCCACAATTTCAATTAATCAATCAAATAAGTAGCTTAGGTGCATTATTAATGGCTATAAGTACTTTACCTTTTCTATGGAATATTCTTCAAAGCATCCTCTTCGGGGATGAAGCTGGTGACAACCCTTGGAATGCACTAACTCCTGAGTGGTTAACCAGTTCTCCTCCTCCTGTCGAGAATTGGGAGGGAGATGCTCCACTCGTTCTTGAACCTTATGGTTATGGAAAAAAAGATTCAAATGTTACTCAGGAGGAAATAAAATGACATCAATAGTTCCAAAAGAGCAATCCTCAGAAAGCAATAATGAGCTCTTGACGGAAGAACATGAAGATTTTCGTTTGTTTGGCTTAATAGCTTTTTTAATCGCAGACGGAATGACCTTTGCAGGTTTTTTTGCGGCATATTTAACTTTCAAAGCAGTCAATCCCATTGGTCCTGATGCTATTTACGAATTAGAACTACCTTTACCAACTTTAAATACAGTTTTGCTCCTAGTTAGTAGCTTTACTTTTCATCGAGCTGGAAAATTCCTAGAAAAGAATGAATCAAAACAATGCCAAAAATGGATTCTCATAACTGGTGTCTTGGGAGTGGCATTTTTAATCAGTCAAATGTTTGAGTACTTTACTTTGCCTTTTGGATTAACTGACAACCTTTTTGCAAGTACTTTTTATGCATTAACTGGTTTTCATGGGCTTCACGTAACACTTGGATCAATAATGATAATGATTATTTGGTGGCAAACACGTGTCCCATCTGGTCGAGTGAATAATGCAAACAAGTTTCCATTTGAAGCCGTAGAGCTCTATTGGCACTTCGTAGATGGGATTTGGGTCGTTTTATTCATCATCCTTTACCTGCTTTGAGGATTAAATATTGATACTAAGCAAGAAACTTTCAGTTAATTTGTTGCCACAATTCCACTTATTGGTCAGAATTCAGTTAATTAAAACAGTCTGAAATGCTTGTTGGAAAAGAACTCCTAGACAAAGCAAGATCTTTGAGCAACCGTCCAGAAGACGAAATAGCTAAAGGTTGTGGTTACGTTGGACCAAGTGGAAGAGTTTTACGTAAGAGCTTTTACCGTGCTCTAGTTGAGGCAAAGGGTTATAAACTTCGCTCAAATGGTCCTGGAAGAGCAGGAAATAGATCTTCAAGAGGAAGGCAAGCTGAATTCCGTACAAAAGTTCATGGAAATGGCAATCTTCTTATTGGACATGCCTATACAAAAAAATTAGGTCTTGAACCTGGACAGGAATTTCGTATTGATGTAAGAAAAGAGTCAGGTGCGATCAGTTTGCTACCTCTCAAGAAATAATAAATTTCTCAAAGAAATTTATATCAATTAAACATAAAACTACTAATTCCAACCTTGCTCATTTAGCCACTGAGAGTTAATTACTGGGGTTTGTCTCGAAATGGAATCATTATTATTTACTTTTAGAAGTTTTTCTGCGTACTTAGCCATCAAGTCAACTTCCAAATTAACCTTTTCGCCAATTGTCAAAAACTTCAAGCATGTATTTGACCACGTGTGAGGTATTACGGCTAATGAAAACTCACATCCATCAACATAGATTTCAGCAATAGTAAGACTTATTCCATTTAGGCTAATACTCGCCTTGTCGCACATATATCTGCAGAAATTTAAATCATCCCAGGATACTCTCAAAGTCCAAGAATTTTTCAAATTTTCGATTGAAACAACTTCACCCAACCCGTCTATGTGTCCACTAACAATATGTCCACCTAATCGGTCAGATAGACGTAATGCTGGTTCAAGATTTACAAAACCATTTTTCTGAGCTTTTTCTGCAAGATTTGTTCTCTTAAGAGTCTCTTCACTTATATTTGCGAAAAAAGAATCCTTCATTAATTCAGAAACTGTTAGACAAACACCATCAACAGAAATGCTATCTCCAAGTTTTAATGGAGAAAAAGGCTTACATCCATTAACAACTACCCCGAAATTATTTTTCTTGATCGTGCCAATAGCCTGAATTAAGCCAGTAAACATTATTTAGCTACAACTTTTAGAATGCTAGTTATAGTATTTAGAAATGTCTTTGAAAATTTTTTTGAATTTCAAATTTAGTTTGGTTATGAATTATTCCAATTTAAAGCCAAGTCATTTTTTTCCTGAAAACTTAGTATTGGTAATGACCAACATTTATTCCAAACAGTTTCTTCAGGAATAAGAATAGATTGATAGCTTTGTGGGACATTGATATTTTTTCTCCTTAAATCTGAGAGATTTGTTGGGGGCAAAAAACCTTTACTTACTACACGTCTCATATAAGTAGCGCCCCAGAAAGAATCAAACCAATCAGTAGGGAAAGACTCTGAGAACAGCGAAGGAGAAGCAAGAACTATCCAATTCAGTGGACTGCCCTCCTGGGGCAAAAGAACAGACAAACGAGGGTCTTTAATAAGGCTATCAACACAGCTATATAAAGGTAAAACTGCCGCCTTAGCTCTACCTGAAACAACCCAGTTCAAAGCATTCCTATCATCAAATGTTTTTGCTTGGCTTTTAATTTTTGAGAAATCATTAACTAAATCTATTTTTTGTGCAATAGATATCAGAAGATATGGACTATTAGGAAAAACTATTTGATTTGCGAGTGAACTCGAAAAAACGACTTCCCAAGAATGCTTATTTTGTAGAGCCAGAGAATCTTCATTCCTGAAAAGTATCACCCACGGACTAACTGCTAAAGGTAAAATCTTTTTTTTATAATCCTCGCTTAACCCATCGAGAAAAGAACTAGTCTGCTTACTAAAATTTTTTCTAATTTTATCAGCTTTAATTTCTCGAAGTGAATTAATAGGTAAATCAGAAATCCAGCCATCGTTTAAAACTAATAAGTCTGTTTTTTCTTTAAGAGTAGAGTTATAAGAAAAATTTCTTAATTCGATATTTTTTATTGGTGAAAATTCCCAACCTGTAGATAAGCTATTAACAAATTCACTTGGGAAGCTATTAGGAATGCCTCTCAAAACTAATTTCTTTTGAGATTTTGAGCATCCAGATAAAAAAAACAAAGAAGAAATCAATCCATATTTTATGAACTCTCTCCTTCCATATGTAGCAGTATTCATATTATTTAGATCTCTTGATAAGTTTTTTCATTATCTGACTTAAATAGATTAACAACCTCAATATCACATCTTTCAATCATTTCTTTCTGAGTCAATCCCTTAATTTGAGCAAGTAACGACAATGCACCAACCCCAACGCCCTCCTTGATATAACCAATCTCATAATCTCGAAGAACCTTTTGATTACTATCATTAAATCTATAACCACTAGCAAGACCAAGGATCTTTACTTTGAAATGATTAGCGACATGATTCATCAAATGAATAAAAGAACTTTTATTCTCCGCAGAAGAAAGTGATTCATCAACTAACCATGATGTAGTTCCTATTAAAATTTTACCAACAAATTCAGATCTTGATTCAGGTTCAATTTCATTTAATGCCAAAGACAATACTGCCAACATTTGACAGCCTCCTCCTAATAAAATCTCTTGGCCAGATTCTCTAGCTCCCATTACAAGACCAACTGCAATTGGCTGAAATGGATCACCAACAGCAGCCATTAGTTCAACAGAAGATGGGTTCTTCTTTAATTTCGCTGCTTGAAGTCCTTGTTTAACTAATTTTGTTTTTAATTCTGAAGGTGGATTTCTATGACTTCCACTTATCAAACCATTAACATTTATTCCTAAGCCAGAGAGAACTGCAAAAGCTGTAGATGTACCTCCAGGTACACACTCAGTGATCAAAAGAGATTTTTTTAACTTCTTACCTATCTTAAAACCACCATCGAGTAAAAGTTTAACCCTGGTTCTTTCCATTGCATTGCCTGAACTCAAGCATCTAGATGGACCTACCTCGGGTGACTCTAAGGAAATATGAGTAAAGGGTGGGGTTTGTAGCAGTCCTGCTGAAATAATTGTTGGTTTGATTTTTAAGAACCTTGATGCAACATAACTAATCAATGCGGGAGAGACACCCGCGGGTAAAGGAGGTAAAGGCCATCTTTTTGGAAGATTAGGTCCTCTCAATAAAAGCTCAGCATCTGCAACAGCGGTATAACGTCTAGAAACAGCAGTTGAACCAGCAGCAGAAATCCCCTCAATCTCTGCAGTTTGAGATCCAGCAAGAATTAAAAAGAAAGCCATATTCTTAATATTTTCTTGCCACCTTTGAACTCTTTCGTCAACATTTTGCTCTTGGAGTCCTGCCCCAAAAGCTAATACTCCTGACGGCAACAAAATATAGTTGTCTCTAATCATTTTTAATCAACTAGATTCTAGAGAAATTAAATTTTCTAGCAAAGCGGGTGGTTCAGGTATTGACGATTTGAGCCTAGGGAAAATCCAATAGGCTAAAGCATGTAAACAAAGAACGTAAACAATTTCTTGGGTTATAATTAGACATAATGCAACTATTTGAACTTGTCTCATATCAGGAGTAAAAGAAAGATTGAAAATGTCTATTCCTTTTTCAATCAATCCTGCTCCAGCACGAGTAAGAATAACCCACAAATTCTCACCAACCAAGACAGATAACGCTAAGACCCTAACTAGAAAACCAAACGTTCCGATTGAGACCCCAACACTCCAACTTAACCACCAAGTCCATCCCTTTTGCCAACTATATCCTAACCATAAGGAAAGTAATCCATACGGGAACAGCACTAAAGGTCCTCTTAGCGGACCCATCAGAGCAGTTAGCAACATTACGCATATTGTCACTCCCTCAATACCTGTTTTAACACCTCTCCGAATTTGAAGAAGAGCCAGCGGCAATGGCAAAGCAAGACGGAAAACAGCTCCACCAATCGGCAAATAATAAAGTGCTATCCAAATCAAAGCTGTTGCAGCAGCAAGATAAGAGGACTCAACTATTTTCAAGGCTTTTCTCTTACTAAGAGGAGCTTTATAAGTAGATCGACTTTTAAAAAAGTTTTTTTTATCTAAGTCCAAAATTTTTATCTTTTCATAGATGTATTTCTTGAAAAACTCTCTTTATCAAAACGTTCGATCTTTTCCACTTCAAACTGGACACCTGCTTTTCTTAGAGCCTCAGTAACAGTCTCAGCTGGAGCTGAGGGATTTGCACCTGATAATCTTAAAATAATTCTGTATGGCTGTGGATTAAAAATTGTTTTCTTTATTGATTTGGTTGCTTTTTGACTAAGTCTATCTTTATTTGGTATCGAATTTTCTTTGATAATGTTACCAAAATCATTTTCATTTTTTTTCTCATCGTCTTTTATTATTGATTTGATTTTTTCATTAAGTTTTTGTGGCTTATTTTTAGTTTTCTCTGCGATTTTTGGGTTCTCATTAAGAGAGAAACTATTTTCCAACTTTTCGCCAATCAAAGTATTTGAACATGATTGAAGTGGAAAAAGGGTAACTATGAGAAATGATCTAACAAATATTTTCTCAACTAATCTTGAAATAATCAAAATTCTATTTTGTTTTAATTACCCTTACTTTACTTGCTCTTAGACGTCCTGTTTTAGTTGTAGAAGGCGTTTTTCGAGTGCTACTTTTTTTTGTTGATGATGAATCTAAATCTTTCTTTGTTGACTTTGTTGTCTTTTTCGTAGAACTTTTTTTCTTAGCTGTTGTCTTTTTGCTTGATTTCTTAGCTGCCAATAATTCAATAGCCTCCTCAATAGTAATATCTTCAGCGCTTTTGCCCTCTGGTAGAGAAGCATTGACTTTGCCCTGTTTAACATATAAACCATAAGGACCATTAAATAATTGAATAGTTTCTTTTTCTCCATCTGGGACACCAAGTTCCTTCAAAGCGGTTCTTCCTCCTCTCCCTCTTTTAGGAATAGATAAAAGCTCAAGAGCTCTTTCTAGGCTCACTTGAAGAACGTCATCTTCGCCCTTGATTGAGCGATAATCTTTCTCACCGTCATTTTTGCTCCAAACCACATAAGGACCAAATCGACCCAAACTTGATTGAACTTTTCCACCCTCTGGATGCTCACCAAGAAGTCGTGGTAATTGAATTAATCCAAGAGCCTCTTCAAAAGTCAAGTTCTCTGGTTTTAAATTCTTAGGTAATGAAGTCCTCTTAGGATTTGGAGCTTTTTTTAAAGATTTATCATCCAGGCATTCAAGTGCTTTTTCAACATCTATCTCTTCCTCTTTTAAATTCTCTGGCAACAAAACCTGAACCTTGGATGAATCCTGCTTCAAATAGAGTCCATATTGACTACTTTTATACAAGCGAAGATTTCCCAGCTTTTTCTTACCTTTTGGTATCCCAAGATCTTTCAATTCGACTACTAAGCCTCTTTGAACAAAATGACCATATCTACCATTCAAAAGATATAAATTCTGTCCACTATCAGGATCAACTCCAAGTGATTCAGGTCCCTCAGCTTTTTGTTTTAAGATCATCTCTGCAATATCCTCGTCCAAATCCGCAGGAGTAATTTCCTGTGGAAGAGTAGCTGTTATAGGTTTTCCATTTTCACCAAGTTGCTTTGATTCCAGGTATGTGCCAAATTTGCCCAACCTAACAAGAGATGAAAGTCCCTCTAATGAAACAGCTCGGAATTCTCCTCCATCTATATCTCCCTCTCTTTGTTGAACTTGATTCTCTAGACCAGTATCACCTTTATAAAAGCCCTTAAGATATGGAAGCCAATTCACTTTCCCTGTTGAGATCTCATCAAGTGTAGATTCCATTCGAGCAGTAAAACTGGTATCTACAAGATCAGGGAAATGTTCTTCAAGAAGTGCGGTAACAGCAAATGCTGTAAAACTTGGAGTCAAAGAATTGTTGTTTAGAACTGAATAGCCTCGGTCTACGATTGTTCCAATAATACTTGCATATGTTGACGGACGACCTATACCCTCTTTCTCAAGTGTTTTAACTAATGATGCTTCGCTATATCTAGCAGGAGGCTGAGTTTGATGCCCTAACGCCTCTACATTCTTAGCGGTAGGAGAATCTCCTATCGCTAAGCTAGGCAAAAGTACTTCTTGCCCTTCAAGTGCACTATCAGGATCATCAGTACCTTCAACATAAGCTCTAAAGAAACCAGGAAAATCTATACGTTTACCACTAGCACGAAAGAATACATCCGATGCTTGTAATTCCACTCCAAGCATTGTCAATCTTGCATCGGCCATTTGACTAGCAACTGTTCGTTTCCAAATAAGTTCGTATAAAGAAAGGTCCCTTCCTTGCAAGTTGGACTCTTTGGGTGTTTTAAAACTCTCACCAGAAGGACGAATTGCTTCATGGGCTTCTTGAGCATTTCTTGTCTTGTTGGAAAATTGGCGCGGCTTTTCACTTAAGTATTCGACACCATATTTTGATTCAACACAATTTCGTGAAGCATTAATTGCCTGATCGGAAAGATGAACAGAATCTGTTCTCATATATGTAATAAAACCTCTCTCATACAAACCCTGGGCACATCTCATAGTCTCCCTAGCTGATAATCGAAGTTTTCTATTAGCTTCTTGTTGTAATGTGCTTGTTGTAAAAGGAGGAACTGGTTTACGAATTGATGGCTTTTCCTCGACATTAATAACTTTCCAAGTATCAGTAGTTAATTTTTCAGCAAGTTTCCTTGATTCTTCTTCCTTGAGTAATTTGACATTTCGTCCAGATTTCAATAATCCAGTTGACTCATCAAAATCACTACCACTAGCAATCCTTTGATCCCCAATTGAGGTCATTTTCACCTCAAATTCACTACCTTCTTTTTCTAATTTTGCTTTTAAGTCCCAATAACTTCCACTTTTGAAAGATCTTCTTGCTCTCTCTCTTAAAACCAGCAATCTTACGGCAACTGATTGGACTCTTCCAGCAGATAAACCCCAAGAAACTTTCTTCCATAAAAGAGGAGACAAAGTATACCCAACTAATCTGTCTAAGATCCTCCTTGTTTCTTGAGCATGAACTAATTCCATATCGATTTCTCTTGTTTTTGATAGTGCTTTGGAAATAGCTTCTTTAGTTATCTCATGAAAGACCATCCTCTTTACTGGAATTTTAGGGTCTAGAACATTCATTAAATGCCAACTTATACTTTCTCCTTCTCTATCTTCATCAGTCGCAAGAAGCAATTCACTAGCACCTTTCAAAGATTGTTTTAATTCCTTGACAACTTTTTTCTTGTCCTTGGGTACCACATATAAAGGATCAAAATCAGCAGTTGTATTAACTCCAATCGTTGCCCACTTTTCTCCTTTATGCTTTGCAGGGATCTCAGACGCATTGTTAGGCAAGTCTCTTATATGCCCCATTGACGCAATAACTTGGAAATCCTTCGGCAAAAAACCTTTAATGGTCTTTGCCTTTGTGGGACTTTCAACAATTACCAAAGTATGGTCAGTGGGCATCAGCTCAGTTTCCCTCCTACTTATCTAACGTACTTGATAGTAAAATGCATAGCCCAAAATGATAAAAAAGGCATATTTCATAACTTCGCTAGAGTTATAAAATCAGATACAGCTTAAAAACGATACATAAATGGGAGAACTTTTGTCTTTTCAAATATTCATAAACGAGCCTGTAGAGCTTTTAAATCTCTCTTTAAATGCCAAAGCTGTGCTTCCAGAGGCTGCAGTCTTAATGGCAATGCTAGGTACTCTTTTGGTTGATTTGGCTGGAGAAAAGATATCAGCCCGATGGTCCCCTCCGATCTGTTATGCAGGTCTGGGTACTGCCTTGATTTTGCTAATAATGCAATGGAATGGAGCAATACAAGAATCTTTCTTAGGTGCATTTGTCGCAGACAATCTTGCTATTGCTTTTAGAGGGGTCATAGCTCTATCAACTCTTATTTCTCTGCTCATCAGCTGGAGATATGCTGAACAAAATGGAAGTCCTATTGGTGAATTTGCCGCAATATTATTAGCTGCCACTCTTGGAGCAATGCTTCTATGCGGTTCAACTGATCTAATAAGTGTTTTTGTTTCACTAGAAACACTATCAGTTGCAAGCTACCTACTTTCTGGATATCTCAAAAGAGACTCAAGAAGTTCAGAGGCAGCTTTAAAATATTTGTTAGTTGGTTCGGCTGCAGCCGCTGTATTTCTTTATGGGGCATCACTACTTTATGGCATAAGTGGTTCTACAAATTTAAAAGAAATAGGAATAACCTTATTAAATGCTCCAACTCCTTTATCTGCATTAGCGCTGGTTTTCGTATTATCCACGGTGGCTTTCAAAATTGCAGCCGTTCCATTTCACCAGTGGACTCCAGATGTTTATGAAGGTTCCCCTACACCAGTAGTTGCCTTTTTGTCAGTAGGGTCTAAGGCCGCAGGTTTTGCACTTGCAGTAAGAATACTAGTGGGATGTTTTAGCGCTTTTGACACACAATGGAAATTGCTATTTACTGTTTTAGCTGTTCTAAGTATGTCGCTGGGAAATGTTGTAGCGCTAGCTCAAAAATCAATGAAAAGAATGCTGGCTTATAGCTCAATTGGACAAGCTGGATTTGTAATGATCGGATTGGTTTGCGGAACTGAAGATGGTTTTGCAGCGATGGTTTTATATATGGCAGCTTATTTATTTATGAATCTTGGTGCTTTTGCATGCATAATCCTCTTCTCAATCAGAACAGGGAGTGATCAAATCTCTGATTATGCAGGCCTTTACCAAAAAGATCCCTTAATAACTTTGGGGTTAAGTTTATGTCTTCTTTCTTTGGGAGGAATTCCTCCAATGTTGGGGTTCTTCGGGAAGATTTATTTATTTTTCGCTGGATGGGCAGATGAACAATACTTACTAGTAAGCGTTGGTCTAGTTACTTCTGTTATCTCGATTTACTATTACATATCAGTTATAAAAATGATGGTCGTCACAGAACCAAAAGAAGCTTCAGATGTAGTAAAAACGTATCCATCCATAGAATGGTCAATTCCAGGTATGTCATCTCTTAGAGTGGCTTTGATTTTTTGTGTTCTCATAACTGCTATTGGAGGAATCATTTCAAACCCTCTCTTTGACTTTGCAGATAGTGCGGTAAACGGAACTCCATTACTTCGTGAAGCTATTACTCTGGCAAGTAAAAGTTCAATTGCCTAACCACTTCAAACCATTGAAAAAATCTGTAGCGCGTCTAACGAATGTAAATAAATTTTATGGGGAAGGCTCAGTCAAAGTGAAAGCGCTTGATGAGCTAAATCTTGAGGTTCACCAAGGGGATTACCTTGCAGTGATGGGTGCAAGTGGATCTGGTAAAAGTACAGCAATGAATATACTTGGATGCCTCGATCGTCCTACTAATGGGACTTATGAATTAAATGGAACTGCAGTGGAAAAACTTGATGATGACTTATTAGCAGATATTAGGAACAAAGAACTTGGTTTTGTTTTTCAGCAATTTCATCTACTTCAAGAAGTTTCAGCACTTGAGAATGTAATGCTTCCAATGATTTATGCATGCGTACCTTCTTCAGAAAGGAAAAAACGCGCTGAAGAGGCTCTTAGTCGGGTAGGACTTGAGAACAGGATGACCAATCTACCTAATCAATTGTCTGGAGGACAACAACAACGAGTTGCCATAGCAAGAGCAATAATCAATCAACCATCTTTGTTATTAGCAGACGAACCAACTGGGGCTCTTGATTCCAAAACTACTGAAGATGTTTTAAATCTTTTTGATCAACTTCATAGTCAAGGAATAACAATTGTCTTAGTTACTCATGAAGACAATGTTGCTCAAAGAGCAAAAAAAATAGCAAAGTTTAGAGATGGCAAAGTAATAGAGATTACTCAAAATTAATTCAGACAATCATATCTAAGCAGACAAGACTTTCACTTTATTTTCTTTAAGAAGAATCAATCTTCCACTTGAATCTATACCTTTGATATCCCATTTGAATCCAGTTTCTTTATCAACGTATTTTCTTGACCACAATCTTTTTTCAACCTGACTACAAAGAAAATTTTTATTATCTAAAAGATCTAAAGATCTTTCTATTGCGAGTAGAACTTCTGAAGACCAAAAATTTATATTCATAGTTTTATCTCCAATGATTTGTTTTAATGAAATCCCCTCTTTAGGAACATTATTAAAAACGTTTAAACCTACTCCAACTCTTAATAATCTAAGTTTTCCTCCTCTAAAAAATAATCTAGGTAAGATTCCAGCTAATTTTTGACCATCAAAGAATAGATCATTTGGCCATTTAATATTGACATTAACTCCTATCCGTTCAATTCTTTCAACCAAAGCTAATGCCACCGCCAATCCATAAAGTTGAGAATTATTTTCACACGAACCTTCCCTCTTAATAGCCGCACTAACCCAAACCCCTCCTTTTGGTGCATGCCAAATTCGACCAGCTTGACCTTGGCCATATTTTTGACAAGAAGAAAATATTGCTATTGGCTGATTTTTTTTTACTGGTTTCTCTGCAATCCAATTTGATAGCTCTATTTCTGTACTAGCACAAATAGTTTTCAGCATTAATCTCCAAGACTTGGAAGAGGAATGATTGAATTTGTGATATCTATAGATCAACCCAACTCCTCTAGAGAATTTTTGATTATTCATATTTCAAAAGTAATGTGTTCTTAAAAATCAAGAATTATCCATTGACTTTTTCATCTCCTCTAATTCAACTTCAACTTCTTGGATTTCTACTGTCTCTACTTCATTGACATCTAAATCAGAAGGAGGCAAAGCTATTGCCTCAACTCCCGATTTCAATTTGGTCCTCAATGTCTCTAATTCTTTCTCTATATCATCGCCTCCTTCTAATGCTTCGAACTTACTTTCTAGATCTTCTCCAGCCAACTCTAATGCTGCTTGTCCAGAAGCCTCCAATGCCTCTACTTTATCTTCCATTCTTTCAAAAGCAGCCATTGCGGACTTGCTCCCTAAGTCACCAACTGCACTTTGAATTTGTTGCTGAGCCTTGGCTGCCTGAGCTCTTGCTTTGAGCATATCTTTTTTAGTTCGAGCCTCTGCAATCTTTCGCTCTAATAACAAAAGGCTTTTCTTTAGTTTTTCAACTTGACCATTTTGAGTTTGAAATTGAGTCGATATAGATTTATAAGTTTCTTGAAAAGTTTTTTTTCTACTTAAAGCTTCTCTAGCCAGATCGTCCTCTCCCTTTTTTAAGGCTAATTCAGCTCTGGTGAACCAATTTTTTATCTGCTCTTGTGCTTGATTTGATTGATTCTCTAATCTTTTTTGACTTGCAATAGCCATAGCGACAGCTTGACGAAGCTTTACCAAGTCTTCTTGCATATCAGCAACAGACTGATCAAGAATTTTTATTGGATCTTCTGCATCACTGACAAAAGCATTTAGATTTGCCCTTATCAAGCGACTTAACCTATCTAATAATCCCATTAGGATCTTTTATGCAATCTAAAAAATATTAGCTAGATTTAAGCATTAACTCACCAATAGTGTCTAATTAAAATTGATTGTAGAAGATCTAAAGCAAAAAACAAAAGCAAAAAGAGAGCAGTCAATTTACACATGCTTGGAAAAAATCAAGTCTTCATGGAAAGGGAATGTCGGGGGCCTTATTCAAGATTGGTCAAAAATAGCTGGGGAGCAACTCGCATTGAATTGCACACCACTAAATATTAATAATAAAATCCTAACGATTGGAGCAAGTCATCCACAGTGGAGACAGGCTGTTCAATATAACCGTTTGGAGTTAATTGAATCTTTAAAAACATATGGATATCAAATAAGAGAGATACGAATTAGACAACATTATCCAATTGATTTAATTAATAAAGAAAGTGAAAAAGAAATCTGGGAAAGACACCCAAGTAGAACTGATAAAAATGGAATCACCAATTGTCCTTTTTGCAAAGTACCTTCACCTAAAGGAGAAGTTAAATTATGGGGTAAATGTAGTTTTTGTCGAAGAAAAGAATTGAAAATAGATTAAACAATTTTCCTTTAGGCTTCAAGCAGTAAAATCCCCATTTGCCCCTGAGCTAATGTTCGATATTGTGCTTTTTTAAAACCAGCGGCAAGTGCCAGATCAATTTGTTTTGCACCTGTGGGGAAGTTAACTAAACTTTTCATTATGTATGAATATTCTTTTCCTAAACCGAAAAGTGATGCAATTGGAACCACAAAAAAACTTAAATAGATTTTTTGGAATAACCCTTGTATGGAACGTCCTTCAAAAGATCTAAAATCTAATATTCCAGCTCTACCGCCTGGTTTCAAAATTCTAAAAGCCTCTCTAAGCCCTGCATAAGAACTAGAAAGATTCCTTAAGCCATAGGCCATTAAAAGACCATCAAACTGATCTGATGGCAAATTCGTTTGAAGAGCGTCTCCATTTATCCATTTAATGAAAGAATAGTTTTTTTTAGATCTTTCTCTTGCTACTAATAGTGCTTGAGAAGCTGAATCTATCCCGGTAATATTTTCAGAACTTTTCATATATCTAGCCAAAAGTATTGACATATCTCCAGTTCCACAACAAAGGTCTATCCATATTTCTCCATAAGTCGGATTAAGCATATTCAACAATTCTCCTTTCCAAAACCTATGTAATCCAAAACTAAATATATCATTTAGAAAATCATACTTTGAAGAAATTGAATTAAACATTTCCTCTATAGCTTTAGTATTACCAGGCCTCATATGAATCTAAGAAATTCATTACTCTCACAAAAACTTAATGTGGAAAAATTTATTTTACATCTTTTAGTGCAAATATTAATCATTCAATTGGTCTGATAATTAAATTTTCATTAATTAGAT
Source organism: Prochlorococcus sp. AG-402-A21 (assembly GCA_003279655.1). Classification (GTDB taxonomy): domain Bacteria; phylum Cyanobacteriota; class Cyanobacteriia; order PCC-6307; family Cyanobiaceae; genus Prochlorococcus_B. The sequence goes on from QCHI01000011.1 coordinate 47,353, forward strand.
ATTCTTTGATTTCGCTGATAGTTAATTGTCCATCATGCAATAGGGATGCTAAGAGAGCAGCTGAAGATTTCCCAAGAGTAAAAGCCTCTTTAATGTGTCTCAAGCAACCAGCTCCTCCAGAGGCTATTACAGGAATTGGAACCTTTTCAGAAATAGATTTAGTCAATTCTATGTCATACCCATTTTGAGTTCC
>QCHI01000012.1 GCA_003279655.1 Prochlorococcus sp. AG-402-A21
AATAAATCAATTAAAACAACAAAGTAAAAAGTTATTACCAAAAAATCTAAACTACAATGATATAGAAACACTATCTAAAGAAGCCAGGGAAAAATTAACAATTTCTAAGCCAACAAGCCTCGGTCATGCTGCTCAACTTCCAGGCGTGAGCAAAGCCGATCTCACTGCACTGCTCGTATGGTTAAAAATAGAGCAAATGAAAAAAGCTGAAAGAAAAGATTCACTTCAAAAAACAAGTTGATCATAGTGAATTCTCCTCAATCTCAATTACCTTCTCCTGAGGTAATTTGGAAAGCATCAAAAGAAAGTGTTCTTTCAGGACGAGGGAATCATAAGCTCTCTGGAGCTTGGCAGTTAATGCTATTAGGTGATGGGAGCCCGACAAGACATCTCAAGCTATTAACAGGTCATGAAGTTGCCATAAAGGTTATTTCAATGGCAACAGAAAATAATAATGAAATGGATAATATGCCAGAAGAAGTCAATGAGCTAGAACCACCTTTGATACGCAGACAAGTTTGGCTGACATGCGGAGACTTAACCCTGGCATGGGCTGAAAGTTGGTGGAATTCTCAAGAAGCAGAAAAACATCTGCTCAACAAGGATCAACCTATATGGAAAAGCCTCACCCAAGGACGCTCAGAACTTTTTAGAGAGGTAGATGGATTGAGTTTAGTAAATGCAAATTGGCTGAAATTAGAATTCAATGAAGATGGTCCTTTTTGGAGCAGGCATTACCGTTTTTTTCGTCAACAAAAAGAATTAACTGTAATCAGAGAAGTTTTTAGCCCAAAGTTAGAAAAATGGCTAGGACCAATCCCAAGGAAGGCTTTTTGAGATAACTAATACTTTCTTCGACTAGATCTTGGTATGTTTTTTCTTCTTTGAGGAGTTCGCTTATCTATAAAAGATTCATTTAAATCGGGTTCACTTTGCTTTATTAAATTATCTTTTCTTTCCCACTTATTCAACTTAAAAGATTGATCATCTGGCCATTCATCCAGCTCATCTGAATTGTTTCTCCTTCTCTCAATCTGGGGTGGTAGGGCTTTAGGAACTCTTAAGGAAATAGCACTTAAAGGTCTTTTTATATTTGTTGTACTTTCTTGAAATGGTTCAACATCTAAGTCTTCATTATTTAACCAATCGTCATCATCCTCAAAAAACCAATCAATTTTCTCTTCCATCCAACGACCAACTTTTTCGAAATTTGCTGAAGTCTCCTTATCTTGCCACCCTCCCCTTCGTTGACCAGGCCGATTACCTGCAACACCATCTACTACCTGTTTGCCAGTTTGTATCCATTTATCCATTCTGCGATCAAGGGGCGCTCGAGATCGCTGACGAATTTGATTGCGATTGTTATATGAGCTCATCTTTTAAATTTAACTCTTTCAAACCAACAAGTGAAACTCCGTAAAGATGAAATTATTCAAAAATTAAAATAAAAGCCAGTTAAAAAAATTGTTTATGTACTTCTGGAAAAAGGTTGAAATTCAAGTACGCATTTTTGATCCCATCGACCTCCAAAATAATTATTACAACAACTACGACAGGCAGCGCCTTGAACAATACGTCGATAATTAAAGCTTCTTTTACATGAAGGGCAAGTGGCCACCCATTTAGGGATTCTTTTTGATAGTGGGAACGAATGACGAACTGTTACTTGGAAATCAGTTTGAGCGGAATTGATCTCAACCATACGTTTAAGAAAATTAGGCCCATGTGCCTCTTCAACTTTCAGGACAAGATCAATCCAAGCATGAATCATTTCGTGGCACAAGGTACTCTTTAATGCCTTTTGAGGAAGATTCTCTAATACTGGTCTAGACAAAATTATTTCACTAGCTTTAACTCCGAAGAAATTCGTTTTTCTTTTATAAATCCCAGCCGTAGTGCGCATGCGGCCATCACTCCAACGAACAGAAACTCTCGGAACTCCATTCTCGACCAAAGAGTTCTGAAAATATTGCCTGTTTAATTCAAGAAATAATGGTAAAACAGGTATTAAAGACATTGATGCCGAGAACTCATTAGCATTATTATTCCGATAACATTCTGTCTGACTATCAATAACAAACAAGCTAATCTCATGGCTAATAAGTCAGAATCTTTAACTAAACGGAATTAAAAAAATGGATAGTGCTCTTATCAAAGCAATTGGATTAAAAGCTCTCTTGGTTGGAGTTGGCGCACTTCTCCTTTTTTGGACTTTTAACGCAATTAAACTTGTCATAAGTGCTAGAGGCATTAATCCTCTTGTGAAAAAGTTTTTTGATCAGATTGCAGCTGGCCGAATAGATGGAGCTTATAGACTTACGACAAAAGCTTATAAATCACATGTCAATAGACAAGACTTCATCAAATTTTTGGGTAGCTTGCAATTAAATCGATATAGAAACTTGAAGTCAGGGCGTCCAAGGATAGAAGACAATCAAATAATGCTCACACTAAGCTTGAAATCAGAAGATAAGAAAAATGAAATGCCGTTGGACTTCACTTTTATTAAAATCAACGAAAATTGGCAAATAGATCGTATTGCGAAAGCCAATACATAATGAAGGCAAATGTGATAAGTGAATTCCAACTTGAAACAACATTTTGAACGTGCAAAAGAGCTTAAAGCTTTACTAAATAAAGCAAATTACTCCTACTATGTATTAGATTCACCAGATATAGAAGATGCTGTTTATGATCAACTATATCGAGAATTAATTGAAATTGAAAATATTAACCCATCTTTAATTACTGATGATAGCCCTTCCCAAAGATTAGGAGGTATTCCTTCTAAAGGATTCAAAAATGTTGAGCATAATATTCCTCTTTTAAGTCTAGATAATGCTTTTAATGCAAATGAATTAGAAGCTTGGTACACAAGGATTAGCAAATTAATAAATGCAGAAACTCAAAATAACAAAGAAGTTGATAATCTAGAACTAATATGTGAATTAAAAATTGATGGCAATGCTATTTCATTAAGATATGAAAATGGAATTTTAACTAGAGCAGCAACTCGTGGAGATGGAAAAAATGGAGAAGATATCACGAATAATATAAGAACAATTTCTACAATTCCTTTACGTTTATTATTAAAAAATCCACCCTCATGGATTGAAATTAGAGGCGAAGCTTTCATGCCCAATAATATATTTAACAAACTCAATATTGAGAGAAAAAATACTGATCAACCACTCTTTGCAAATCCAAGAAATTCTTGTGCAGGCACATTAAGACAATTAAATCCCAAAATAGTTGCATCTAGAAAACTTGACTTCTTCGCATACAGTCTTTATTTACCAGAAAATTGGGAGCCAACTGATGGCAATTTTAAAAAACCAAATTCTCAATCTGAATCAATTGAATTTTTAAAAAAAATTGGGTTTAAAGTTAATACTACATATGAAACTAAAAAAACATTAAAGGAAGCAAATAGCTATTACAATTATTGGGAAATTGAAAAAGATTCTTTACCTTATGCAACTGATGGCATAGTAGTAAAAATAAATAAATTTGAAATACAAAATCTCTTAGGAGCAACAAATAAAGCTCCAAGATGGGCAATCGCTGTCAAATATCCAGCAGAAGAAAAAGCGACTAAGTTAAAAAAATTAATTTTCCAAGTAGGTCGCTCTGGTGCTGTTACACCTGTAGCAGAGTTTGAATCGATAGAGCTTGCAGGAACATCTGTGAATCGCGCAACTCTTCATAATGCTAAAAGACTTGCCTCTTTAGATCTTCATTATGAAGACACCATAATTGTCCGAAAAGCTGGGGAGATTATTCCTGAAGTTATTCGAGTCCTAAAAGAATTTAGAAAAGTTGATGCAAAATTAGTTCAACTTCCAAAAAACTGCCCAGAATGTAATTCAAACTTAATTCTAGAACCAAACGAAGCAATCACAAAATGTATTAATTCTAAATGCCCAGCAAAATTAAAAGGTCTTTTACGTCATTGGGTCAGCAAAGGATCAATGAACATAGATGGATTAGGTGAAAAAATTATTAATCAATTGGTCAATGAAGGATATGTAAAATCAATCGCAGATTTATACAAACTTGAAATTGATTCCCTTTTAGAACTTGAAAGATTTGGTGAAAAATCTGCAAATAATTTACTCATAGAAATAAACGAGTCCAAAAACAAAAGTTGGCATAAACAGCTCTACGGCTTAGGGATCCCTCACATAGGAGAAGCGAATGCTAAATCTCTTTCGCAAAACTTTAGTAGTATCGAAGAACTCAATACTATTGCGAAAGAAGCACCTGAAAATATATCCAATATTTATGGATTTGGAAATGAGATGAGAGATGCAATAATTAAGTGGTTGGATGATTCTAATAATCAAACCTTAATCAAAGAATTAAAAGCAATTGGATTTTCTCTAAAAGAGATTTTAGATTCAAGCTACAATTCAAATCAGTCAAATATTTTTGATGGTAAGATTTTTGTCTTAACAGGAACTTTGGATTCGCTTACAAGAGATGAAGCAAAAGAATTAATAGAAAGTGCTGGAGGAAAAGTCAGCTCTTCAATTAGTAAAAAAACTGATTTTTTACTATCAGGGGAAAAAGCGGGTAGTAAATTAAAAAAGGCACAAGAGCTTGGAGTAAAAATAATTAACGAAAATGAATTTAGGCTATTATTGTAAAAATAATTAGAATATCAAAATGGATAAAAATCCAATCTTTGCTTTAATTAAGACAGAATGTGGACGCGCAAAATATGAGATACTAGCTTCTAAAAAAGGGATATTTAATCGCATAAGACTTTATTGGTTCATCGTATTTGCAACGATTGAAGATTGGAATATAAAAACTGATGATTAATCTAAGGATTTAGAATCCTGATTTATTCTTCTTATTGAGCGTAAAACCAAAATAACAATTAATATAGTTGATAAAATACTAATTAAACTCCAAATAAATGAACTAGTATCAGATCTTCCTGAGAGTACTTCACCAAAATTTGAAACTTTGAGTGCTAAGGAACCTAAGCTGCAATATAAAATTGTGCCAGGTAATATACCAATCATTCCAAGAGTAAAATCACGGACTTTTACCTCACTCAAACCATACGTAAAATTAAGTAAACCAAATGGAAAAAGAGGAGAAAGTCTTGTGAGAAGAATGACTTTTAGACCCTCGCGTTTCACAGCTTTCTCCATTATTTGAACTTTTGGAAAATTTGAGACCTTTTTTTGAGCCCATTCTTTTAACAAAGTTCTCCCTAAATAAAAAGTTAGATGAGCTCCAATAAAAGCACCTACAAACACAACTGAACTTCCAAGCCAGGTGCCATAAAGAAAGCCAGAAAACATGGAAAGCCATGAGCCTGGCAATAAACAAGACACCCAAAAAACATAAACCAAAGCAAAAACCAAAATTCCAAAAGGACTACTTAAAAAAGGAATAAAATTATTAACCAGAGTTTCTAAGTTGAAAGACATAGTTTAGAGAGTTCAATCCAATCCCATTAGACGCTCTTTGACTAGGCGGACTTGCGCTTCTGACTCCGTTAAGTTTGCTCTGCATTCCTCAACAACCTCTTTGGGAGCTTTATCAACAAAATTATTATTTGCTAGACGTCCAGAGAGACTTTCTATTTCCTTTTGTGCTTTATTTAAATCTTTTTCAAGCCTTGATCGTAAAGAAGCTATATCTATCAATCCTTCAATAGGAAGAACCACCTCTAGCTCTCCACTAACGCCTGCTAAAGCTTTCATAGAAGGTAATGATTTTGCTTGCTCTGGAGATAATATTTGGACTTCCTTAGCCTTAGTCAAAACAGCAATATCATTAATTGATGTTTTTAGAGTGTTTTGTAAGACTTCCTTACTAGAGACCAACATGACAGGAACTTGTTGAGAGGGTTTCAACCCAGCAACTGCTCTTAGATTGCGAATCAATCTAATAGATAAAAATAAATCAGAAAAAGAACTCTCTAAATCAATATTCAAATCTTGTTCATTTAATTTGGGCCAAGGCTGCAAAGCTAGAAATTGATCTTCACTTAAACCTGTTAATCCATGCCAAAGCTCCTCTGTCAAATGAGGCATTAGAGGATGAAGCATAATCAAAAGATCACTTAAAACTTTGTATAAGATACTTTTCGCTATTTTTTGATCTAATAATTCATCTGGAGAAAGATTTGGTGCACTATTCAATCGACGTTTAATTAGTTCTAAATACCAATCACAAAAATCATTCCAGGCAAATTCATACAATCCCTTAGCGGCCTCTCCTAAAGCATAATTTTCATATCGAATAGCAGTCTCACGATTGACTCGGGCAAGTCTGGATAAAATCCACTTATCTGATAATTGCAACTTCGATAAATCATATTTCTCCAAATTTTCATAATCTTGATCCTCAAGATTTATAAGCGCAAATCTTGTTGCATTCCAAAGCTTGTTAGCAAAATTTCTAGAGGCCTCAACCGTTGCTGATGTTTGATTTTTACGATCAAAGTCAAGACGTATATCTTGGCCAGCACCAGCAACTTCCCGAACAAGAGCAAACCTCAAAGCATCAGTTCCATACCTTTCTATTAGTAAAAGAGGATCAATACCATTTCCTGCACTTTTACTCATCTTTCGATTTTGCTCATCTCTAACAAGTCCATGAATATAGACGTCCGAAAATGGCATCTTCTCCGTAAAGACTCCAGCCATCATTGTCATTCTTGCTACCCAAAAGAAGATAATGTCAAAGCCAGTAACTAGGGTATTTGTGGGATACCAACGTTGAAAATCAGGCTGAGTTTCATCAGGCCAACCTAATGTGGAAAAAGGCCATAATCCGCTAGAGAACCACGTATCTAGAACATCTTCATCTTGCTCAATTTTGACTGAATCTCCATATTGTTCACGTGCTAATTTCTTAGCTTCATCTTCTGTTCGAGCAACAATATACGGTGTTTCATTAACAACTTTATTATCTGTTTGACTAATCACAAACCAAGCCGGAATACGATGTCCCCACCACAATTGTCTACTAATACACCAATCTCTAATATCAGTTAACCAATCTCGATAAACTTTTGACCATCTTTTAGGAATAAATTCAGGTTGTCCTTTCTCAAAAAATTCAGAACAACTCTTTGCTAAAGGATCCATTTTGACAAACCACTGAGTTGACAGCAATGGCTCTACTGGTACTTTCCCTCTGTCAGAGAAAGGCACACTATGTTTATAAGCTTCTATTTTCGTTAAAAGACCAATCTCCTTTAAAGAATCAATAACAGCTTCACGAGCTTCAAAACGATCCAAGCCTTCAAATTGACCGGCATTGTGATTCATTGTTCCTTTTTTAGTCATGACTGTTATTTGAGGTAAGTCATGTCTCTGACCTATCTCAAAATCATTAGGATCATGAGCTGGAGTGACTTTGACACATCCAGTTCCAAAATCTTTATCTACATGAGAGTCTCCAATAATTGGAATGGTTCTGCCAACTAGAGGCAAAGTCAGTTTCTCTCCTATAAGATCTTTATACCTTTCATCAGATGGGTTCACAGCAACTGCGACATCACCAAGCATCGTCTCAGGACGTGTAGTCGCTACTTCTAAGTAACTAATTTGTTTCGCACTTGATACAGATGATGTGACTAAGGGATATCGAAAATGCCATAGATGTCCATCTACTTCTTTCATTTCAACTTCTAAATCACTCACAGCCGAACCAGAGGCAGGGCACCAATTCACTAAATATTCTCCTCGATATATCAATCCCTTCTCATATAAACGAACAAATGCCTCGGAAACAGCTTTACTTAGGCCCTCATCCAATGTAAATCTCTCTCTGCTCCAATCTACGGAATATCCCAAACGCTTTAATTGATCAACAATTCTTCCTCCACTTTTTTCTTTCCACTCCCAAGCTTTTTTCAAAAAAGAAGCCCTACCAAGATCGCGACGATTTTTGCCTTCCTCCTTAAGTTGTCTCTCGAGAATAGTTTGAACCGCAATTGAAGCATGGTCTGTTCCTGGAAGACAAAGAACATTATTTCCTTTTAATCTCTTATACCTGACAACTGTATCGATTAAGGCAGTATTAAAAGCATGCCCCATATGCAAACTACCTGTGACATTTGGAGGAGGAATAACTACGGAGAATGGATCTCCAGGGGCTGATGGATCAGGTTTAAAAGCTCCTTTTTCTTCCCAAGCTTTCTGCCAGCGATTTTCAGTACCAACTGGATCATATGTTTTAGGAAGCCCCTTGGCTTCGGATAATTTTGTAGTTTTTGCCCGCTCTATCACAGAAAAAAAATGTGTTTAATTTAATTTACTCATTCCCGACAAAAGTTTTACATCATTCTTGCTTTTCCTAAATTCAAATGTCACTTTTAACGCTCCAAGGAATCGAAACTATTGCGTCATGCCTTTCCCATGCAGCCGAAGATAAAGAAACCTTGTCATTTAAACCGATCATTTCTAAGGCTTGAACTACGTCGTTATCATTAATCCTCTTATCTAAAGCTATGGACATAATCAAAACTTGCGCTTCTGCAGGATCAGCCATCACATGTAATGACAAATCTTCTAAAGCTCTTTCAAAAAATATTTTTCTCATTCGACTTGTTAAAGCAGAACCCATAGCTTCCGCAAACATTTCCAGGCTTTCTTTTTCTCCAGAAAGCCCACAATTTAAACTTAACCAAATTAAAAATTTAACCCAGCTATCTACGCTCCACAATGGCTGAAAGCTATCTCGCCTACTGTAAATTAATTCCAACAATGCAAACTCAAAGGCTTTTGCTTGAATAGACGTGCGAGATATTTGTTCCATAGAAGACATTTTCTCCAATTACAGCCAAACTAGTATTTATTGTTCATTATCTGTTTATTTGTCATGGATCTGAACGACCCTGAACTTGAGTTCTCCGATCTTGTTTACGCATATCAAAGCTGGATAATCGCTGTAATCAACGATGAAAAGTTAAGTAATCAAGAAAAGTTGCTTACAGAGGAAATATCAGATGATGCTTTAAATGCTATGAGATTCTTACCAGGTGAAGTAACTAACGCAATTGAGACAAGTTTAGCTCGCGTCTATGAAGTTGATTCCGATGAGCTCTCTGCGATCTTGTTTCCAGAAGAATAAATTCAATTCTCTAATAATTTTAAAAATTATTGAACTTTTGACAGTTTCCTAAAACCTGATCCACATGGAGAAGGTTCAGCCCCTTGTGGCGTGCTAATCAGAAATCCACCTCCACTTAGATCACCAAAATAATTCAGCTTGAGACCTTGAAAAAATAGAATTTGATCTTGGCGAGCATACAAAGTAATCCCGTCAGCTCTGGCGAGTGGAACACCATCATTTTTTCCCGGTCTAATTCTAATAAATTTCCATCCCTCTCCACACTTATCATCCAATAAATCAATATGCATAACTCCAGGAGTTCCTGTAAAAGCAGCTTGCCTGTTTAACTCTGCGACTGCTGTTGCTGATATTTTTAATCCAGGGCCATTTTGCATAAATAAAGATAATTTAGATGGGCGATCCAGGGTTCGAACCAGGGACATCCTGCTTGTAAGGCAGGCGCTCTACCGCTGAGCTAATCGCCCATACAATTTTTAGTCCTTTGACTAATTCATTTACTTTATACCTCAAGCTGCTCTGTTGTTGAGAATTAATCATAATTAGATCAACGATTCAAAAAATAATCGTTTTTGAGCTTAGTCAAAGCTCTCTCAAAACAACTAGAAATGACAAACACAAACAAAATAAATACAGAAGATCCAATGAATAAACTCCTTGAAGTAGTTTCAGATCTCAGAGATCCAATCAATGGCTGTCCTTGGGACCTAAAGCAAACTCATCTTTCGTTGGTCCCATATCTTCTAGAGGAAGCCTATGAAGTTGCTCACGCAATACGAGAAGACAATCCTGATGAATTACAAGAAGAGCTTGGAGATCTCTTACTACAAATAATTTTGCATGCTCAAATAGCAAAAGAAAAAAATTTATTTGATATAACAGACATCATTGACATAATTACTGAAAAACTAATTCGAAGGCATCCACATGTATTTCAAAATAAAGCAAAAGTTAGTATTAAAGAAGTGGAAGACTCTTGGGAACAAATTAAAAATAATGAAAAACCATTAAGTAATTCAAAAACACCAATTAGTGACCGCTTAAAATTAAAGATAAGACCACAGCCTTCTACAAAAGCAGCACTAATTATCTCCAAAAGAGCTTCAAAAAACGGATTCGAATGGGAAAAAATTGATCAAATCTGGGATAAGTTATATGAAGAATTAGAAGAATTAAAAGATGCATTAAAAAAAGAAAATACTTCCGAGGCTGAAGCTGAAATAGGAGACGTTTTATTTACATTGATAAATATTGCAAGATGGAATAAAATCTCGATAGAAGAAGGATTAGCAAAAACTAATAAAAGATTCCTAGAACGATTAACATATATAGAAAAAAATATAGATGGCGAATTGCATTCGCAATCAAAAAAGAAATTAGAAAAATACTGGGAATTAGCAAAGATCAATCTCAAGCATTAATATTATAATTATGAATTACAAACTAACAACAAGTTCAGCATGGCTTGATGAGTATCATCAAGGAGTTAGATATGGACTACAAGGAAAATTAATACTAGAAGAGTCTACTCCTTTTCAAAAAATTACCATATATGAAAGCAAAAGATATGGGAAAGCACTATTACTTGATGATTGTTGGATGACAGCAGAAAAGTCTGAAAAGTGTTATCACGAATCTCTAATTCATCCTGCCTTGTGTTGTTCTACACAAATAGATAATATTTTAATTATTGGAGGAGGTGATGGGGGTAGTGCAAGAGAATGTTTAAAATATAAAGAGGTTAAATCTATCGATTTAGTTGAAATCGATATAAGAGTTGTTGAATTAAGTCAAAAATTTTTACCTACTATTGGAGGAAATGCATGGTCTGATTCAAGATTGAATTTACAAATTAAGAATGGAATTGATTGGGTAAAACATACAAAAGAAAATTCATATGATGTTATTATTATTGATGGCGCAGATCCTATTGGACCATCCAAAGAATTATTCAGCAATTCTTTCCTCAAAAATTGCAAACGAATACTTAAACCAGAAGGGGTTTTAGCAACACAAAGTGAATCGCCAGAATCTTTTCAGCAAATTCATATAAATATTGTCAAAATTCTTCGTGAAATTTTTGATTACGCAGATCCAATGTATGGATCTGTATCGATATATCCAGGCGGTTTATGGAGCTGGACATTTGCATCTATGGAGAAGCCAAAATATATGCATCCAAAAAAAAGTCGCGTAAAAGAGATCTCCGCAAATTGTCAGATTTGGAGTGAGCGATGGCAACAAGGTGCATTTAATACTATTCCTGCATTCATAGAAAGGGAGCTAGCAAGAAAATGACTAAATCCAACCTCAAAGATCTATCACTATTTAATCATGATGGTGCAATATTTATGGGTGCACAAAGAGGCATAGATCAATGCAGAGTATCGCTTTTAGGAGTTCCTTATGATGGAACTTGTTGCTTTAGACCTGGTGCAAGATTTGGTCCTGCTGCTGTCAGAGAAGATAGTTATGGAATTGAAACATATTGTCCGCAATTAAATTTGGATTTAGAGGATATAAACTTTGCTGATATAGGTTCATTAGATGTTCCCCTTGGAGATGCAAAGTTAACAATTGATTATATAAAAAATGCTACAGATATTTTACTTAACAATAATTTAAAGCCTCTTATTATTGGTGGAGAGCATTCAATAACAAGTGGTGTTATTAAATCAATAATTACTAATTATCCTGAATTAATTATGCTTCAATTAGATGCGCATGCAGATCTCAGAGATGAATGGTTAGGTAGTAAATTTAGTCATGCATGTACTATGAAAAGATGTTTAGAAATACTACCTAGCAAAAAGATCTTTCAAATAGGAATAAGAAGTGGAACAAAGTCAGAATTTCTTGAAATGAATAATACTAAAAGGTTAATTAAACATACTCTTGGAGAGAATGCAAAATCTTTAGAAGAAGCTCTAAAAAGTTTTAAAGGGACACCAATCTATTTAACTTTTGATTTAGATTGGTTTGATCCATCTATAATGCCAGGAACAGGTACTCCTGAACCCGGAGGCTATTTGTGGGGAGATTTTGCAGCAATAATAGATGTGATTAAGTCTCATAACTTAATTGGTGCTGATGTAGTTGAATTATCTCCCAAATTAGATAACACAGGTATTAGTAGCATCCTTGCTGCAAAAGTTATACGTTCATTAATTTTGTTATTGGACAAATCATCCTAAAAAACTTGAATTTTCATTCAACTAATACCTTTCCAAAATCAAGTTGTTGATGAACAAATTTTTCAGAAATCTTTGGGAAATGAGATTCTTTTTTTATCCAATGACCACAAGAAACAAATGAGGATATCTCAGAATGTATTTTTATCTTTCTAAGTTTGCACCATGAGAATGAATCAAAATGAGTTGAAACACACTGATTGCAGCTCCTACAAGATCTTTTTGCAGTCATTAAGTCTGAACCCAAGACTCATAGAGTAGTAAAACTTTCCGGATCGAGCCACAAAGCATTAAATTTAGTTTTAGAAGTTCTTATAGGTTCAAGTTATTACTTGTGAATTTCTTTTACCGTTCAAAAAACAATGAAATTGCTGCAAACTCCTCTTTATCAAGAATGCAAAAAATTAGGCGGTAAAATGGTCCCTTTTGCAAATTGGGAAATGCCTGTTAGTTTTTCTGGATTAATAGAAGAACACAATGCAGTAAGAAAAAATGTTGGAATGTTCGACATATCTCACATGGGTGTTGTTCAATTAAAAGGTAAAAATATCAAGAGCGCTTTACAAAATTTAGTTCCCTCAGACGTCTTTCGAATAGGACCTGGTGAAGCGTGTTATACAGTTTTTTTAAAAGAAAATGGAGGAATTCAAGACGACCTAATCATTTATGATCAAGGAATTATAGATAAAAATGAAGAAAGTATAGTTCTAGTTATTAATGCCGCAAGAAAAGAATCAGACATTGAATGGTTGAGTTCAAATCTTTCTAAAAAGGAAATCACAATATCCGAATTCATGCCAGAGGGTGCATTAATTGCCATACAAGGTCCAGAATCAATCCATAGTTTGGAGAAAATTCTTCAAGAGCCTTTATCTGATTTACCACGTTTTGGTCACAGAACTATTACTTCTAATTCCAATATAATCAATTCACAAGAATCAATTTTTATTGCACGAACTGGTTATACAGGAGAGGAAGGTTTCGAATTTTTGTCATCGCCAGAAACAGCCAAGTCCATCTGGGAAAGTCTAATTGCATTGGGAGTTACTCCATGCGGGCTTGGAGCAAGAGATACACTGCGATTAGAAGCTTCTATGCATTTATATGGCAACGATATTAACTTAGATACAACTCCCTTTGAAGCTGGCTTGGGTTGGTTAGTTCATTTAGAAATGCCTAATGATTTTATAGGTAGGAAAGCTCTAGAAAAACAGGCCGAATATGGAACACGAAAAAAACTTGTTGGTATTAAGGTGCAAGATAAAGGAATCGCAAGAAAAGGATATCCAGTTTTACACAACAGCGAAACTGTTGGACAAGTAACTAGCGGAACTTGGTCTCCAACATTGAAAGAACCTATAGCTCTTGCTTATGTACCTAGCGAAATTGCAAAACTAAATACTCAATTAGAAGTAGAAATTAGAGGGAAAAAACATCCTGCAATAATCGTAAAAAGACCTTTCTACAGAAAAGATTTTTGAGCAAGTAGAAACTGTGTTGTGCATAAAAGCCGGTCTTTGTGGGAAACTCATTATTCATGATGATTGAGAATTTCATGCGCAATAAGACTTGTGGAGAACTACGAGCTTCCGCAATTGGCGCAAATGTTCAACTGTGTGGTTGGGTTGATCGCAGGAGGGATCACGGCGGAGTAATTTTTATTGATCTAAGAGACCGCTCTGGAACAATTCAAATAACAGTTGATCCAGATCAAGGTCAGAATCTTTTTAGCATCGCTGAAAGTCTAAGAAATGAAACTGTTCTTCAAATTAATGGATTAGTAAGAGCAAGACCTGAAGAAGCTATTAATACAAAAATCCCAACCGGTGAAGTAGAAGTCTTAGCCGAAAATATAAAAATCCTGAATACTGTCACTAGTACACTCCCCTTTTCAGTTTCAATTCATGATGAAGAGAGTGTTAAAGAAGAAATCAGGCTGAGGCATAGATATTTGGATCTAAGAAGAGAGAGAATGAATAAAAATCTTAGATTGAGACATAACACAGTCAAAGCGGCTAGAAGTTTTCTTGAAAACGAAGGATTTATAGAAGTTGAAACACCTATCTTGACTCGATCAACTCCTGAAGGCGCAAGAGATTACTTAGTCCCCTCACGTGTATGCGGTGGCGAATTTTTTGCATTGCCGCAATCACCACAATTATTCAAACAATTATTGATGGTTGGTGGGATTGAACGTTACTACCAAATTGCACGCTGTTTTCGTGATGAAGATTTACGCGCAGACAGGCAACCAGAATTTACTCAATTAGATATTGAAATGAGTTTTATGGAGGAAAAAGAAATAATTGAGTTAAATGAGAAATTAATCACAAACATCTGGAAAAAAATTAAAGGGATTGATCTCCCAACTCCATTTCCAAGGATGACTTGGCAAGAGGCTATGGATCGATTTGGAACTGACAGACCTGATACTCGATATGGAATGGAACTGGTTAACACAAGTGATTTATTTTCTAACAGTGGATTTAAAGTTTTTTCAAATGCTATTTCTTCTGGTGGATGTGTCAAATGCATCACCATTGAGGATGGAAATAATTTAATTAGTAATGTCAGAATAAAACCAGGTGGAGATATTTTTAGCGAAGCCCAAAAGGCGGGCGCGGGCGGGCTAGCATTTATTAGAGTTAGAGAGAATGAAGAAGTCGATACTATTGGAGCCATAAAAGATAATTTAACTACCTCACAAATAAAAGAACTCCTATCAAAAACCCAAGCAAAAGCTGGTGATCTGATCCTTTTTGGTGCAGGACCCACAAATATTGTTAATAGAACCTTAGATAGAGTTCGTCAATTTATAGCTCAAGATCTAAAAATCATTTCCGACAACGAACTAAAAACACAATGGAATTTTCTTTGGGTCACTGATTTTCCTATGTTTGAATTCAATTCTGATGAAAATCGTCTTGAAGCAATTCATCATCCCTTCTGCGCTCCTAAGCCTGAAGATATTGGTGAATCAGAGAACTTATGGAAAGACAAATTACCCAAGTCCAATGCTCAAGCTTATGATCTAGTGCTAAATGGACTAGAAATTGGTGGAGGATCTCTAAGAATTCACAACTCGGAACTTCAAAAAACTGTACTTGAAGTAATTGGTCTATCTAGAAATGAAGCAGAAGAGCAATTTGGTTTTTTAATTGATGCACTTTCAATGGGTGCTCCTCCACATGGTGGGATTGCATTTGGACTTGACAGAATAGTTATGCTTTTAGCTAATGAAGATTCAATTAGAGATACTATTGCTTTTCCAAAAACACAACAAGCTCGCTGTTCCATGGCTAAAGCCCCTGCAAACGTGGAAAATCAACAACTAGAAGACCTCCACATAGCCTCAACTTGGATCGAACCTGATTGAATTGATAGAAATTAGCGGCAAAAACATTATCCTAAAGAGAAAATATGTAAATTTCTTGGCGTTTAGCTGGATCAAGGTAGCTTAAAGAATGATTGAAAAGTAAATGGCAAAATTTGTTTTCGTCACAGGTGGTGTAGTTTCAAGCATTGGCAAAGGAATTGTTGCCGCAAGTCTTGGCAGACTTCTCAAGTCAAAAGGATACAGTGTTTCGATTTTGAAGCTTGACCCATATTTAAATGTTGATCCTGGGACAATGAGCCCTTTTCAACATGGAGAGGTTTTTGTAACTGAAGACGGTGCTGAAACTGATTTAGACCTTGGGCATTATGAGCGCTTTACAGATACTGCAATGTCAAGGCTAAACAGTGTCACGACAGGTTCCATTTATCAAGCTGTTATTAATAAAGAAAGAAGAGGTGACTATGACGGAAGAACAGTTCAAGTCATCCCCCACATCACTCGTGAAATTCGCGAAAGAATTAAACGTGTAGCAGACAATAGTGGTGCAGATGTAGTGATATCAGAAATTGGAGGAACAGTTGGAGATATTGAATCTCTACCTTTTCTTGAGGCAATAAGAGAATTTAAAGGGAATGTAAAGAGAAACGATGTTGTTTATGTTCACGTCACATTATTACCTTACATCGGTACATCTGGAGAAATTAAAACCAAGCCAACACAGCACTCAGTGAAAGAATTACGTTCTATAGGTATTCAGCCAGATATTTTAGTTTGTCGCAGTGATAGGCCCATTAATGATGATTTAAAAAATAAAATAGGAGGTTTTTGTGGAGTCAACTCTGATGCGGTCATAGCATCCCTTGATGCTGACAGTATTTACTCAGTTCCATTAGCTCTCAAAGATGAAGGACTGTGCAAAGAAGTATTAGATTGCTTGGATTTGAATGATCATGATAGTGATTTAAAAGACTGGGAACAATTAGTCCATAAATTGCGCAATCCAGGTCCTTCTGTCAAAGTTGCCTTAGTTGGCAAATATGTCCAATTAAATGATGCCTACTTATCAGTAGTCGAAGCATTACGTCATGCGTGTATCTCGCAAGATGCATCGTTAGATCTTCATTGGATCAATGCAGAGAATATTGAATCAGAGGGAGCAGAAAAACTACTTCAAGGAATGGATGCAATTGTCGTTCCTGGAGGTTTTGGTAATCGTGGCGTAAATGGAAAAATAGCAGCTATTAGATGGGCAAGGGAACAGAGAGTACCTTTTCTTGGACTTTGCTTGGGTATGCAATGTGCTGTCATTGAATGGGCTCGCAATATCGCTGGTTTAGAAGATGCATCCAGTGCAGAACTAAATCCAAATTCTAAACATCCTGTGATTCACTTACTGCCAGAACAACAAGACGTAGTTGATCTAGGCGGAACAATGCGTTTAGGAGTATATCCTTGCAGACTTCAAACCAACACAACCGGGCAAAGTTTATACAACGAAGAAGTTGTTTACGAAAGGCATAGACATCGTTATGAGTTTAATAATTCATATAGGACTCTCTTAATGGAATCTGGTTATGTAATTAGTGGTACTTCACCTGATGGTCGATTGGTAGAGCTAATAGAATTAAAAAATCATCCATTTTTTATTGCATGTCAATATCATCCAGAATTTCTCTCCAGGCCAGGAAAACCACACCCTTTATTTAGTGGCTTGATTCAAGCTGCACAATTACGCGTACCATCCTCACCCAGTGAGGCATTCAATCCACAATCAAAAATTATTGAAAAAGAATCTCTAGAACAGCAATAAATGGAACCATCTCTACCAGTAGTGGAATGTTTTCATTCTCTACAAGGAGAAGGAGAACATGCTGGTAGAAGCGCTTACTTCATCAGATTAGCTAGTTGTAAAGTTGGATGTCCTTGGTGTGATACGAAAAATTCATGGAATTCCAAACTTCATCCACAACAAAGTTTGATAGATTTATCAAGTAGCACAGCTAAAGCCCAAAAAGAAGGTGCAGCTTTTGTTGTAATCACTGGAGGTGAGCCATTACATCATGATTTAGATCATCTATGCAGAGAAATTAGAAAATCTACACTCAACCTAGAAAAAAAATCTATTCCAATTCATCTCGAAACCAGCGGCGTAGATAGACTAAGCGGCAACCCCGATTGGATAACATTATCTCCTAAAAGGCATTCTCCTCCACTGCTTGATAATCTCTTATCTTGCCAAGAATTAAAAGTTGTTATACAGAATGCTGAAGATTTACTTTTTGCTGAACAAATGGCTGATTTAATAAAAAACAATGGAAAGATTCAACCTCAATTATTTTTGCAAGCAGGATGGGAAAATGAAGAGGGACAAACACTCGCTATCAAGTTTGTAAAAAACAATCCTAATTGGAGATTAAGTATGCAAACTCACAAATGGCTAGGTGTACTCTAACCATCTAGATAAATGAGATTTTGCTTCATTAGATTTAAAAAAAATAATGATTGAACAGGCAACAATTGCATTACTTTCCGGAGGAATTGATTCAGCCACAGCTGCTTGTATCGCTATGGAAGCTGGGCAAAAAGTGATTGGATTATCCTTTGATTATGGCCAACGACATCTTAAAGAGTTACAAGCAGCAGCCGATTTAGCAAAAGATTTAAATCTTGAGGATCACATAACAATCAAGATTGATTTATCGTCTTGGGGTGGGTCCTCCTTAACCGACACGTCACAAATAGTACCCACTAAAGGCATACAAAAAAATACTATTCCTAACACTTACGTTCCAGGTAGAAATACCATCTTTGTTGCTATTGGGTTGAGTCTTGCAGAAGCTCGTGGAGCCAATCGAATAGCATTAGGCATCAATGCAATGGATTATTCTGGATATCCAGACTGTAGACCGGATTATTTAGAGGCATATCAAGAATTAGCTAACTTATCCAGCCGAGTAGGACGCGAGGGGAAAGGTATAAAACTCTGGGCTCCACTACTAGATTGGGAAAAAACAAAAATCTTTAAAGAGGCATTACGCTTAAAAATTCCTATAGAAAAAACCTGGAGTTGCTATCAAGGTGAAAGTAAACCTTGTGGTATATGTGATAGTTGTCGTATTAGAGATAAAGCATTAAAAGAAATAGGTCGGGAAGATCTATGTAGTCAAAATATCTAATGAATAACATTAAGCAACTACTATGTCAGTGGGAATCACCTGAACTAGTCGCTCACAAATTAATTCAAGAATGGGGAGAGGCAGGATTTATATGGCTTGATGGCGATGGGAGTGATTTAGGTCGATGGGTTACCTTAGGAATTAATCCTGTAGAGCAATTTTGTTCTAGAGAATTGAAAATTTCAAAAAAGAATTCAAATCCTTTTAAAATTTTACGCGAACTACCGCCAGGGCATTGGACTGGTTGGCTGAGTTATGAAGCTGCATCTTGGACAGAGCCACAAAATCCATGGCAAACAGGTTCTATGGCAACTTTATGGATAGCCTCTCATGACCCTATATTAAAATTTGATCTTCAAAATAAAGAGCTATGGCTAGAAGGCAAAGATGAAAAGCGCATCTCAATTATGGAAAATTTTCTAAAAAGTACTTTTCATCAAAAGCTTTCCAAACCAGACAGTGAAGCAACAAAACAGGTAGAACGCAAACATAGTATTCCCCTAGAATCTTGGGACTGGAGGTTAACAAGTCAAGAATATTCTGAAAGAGTTGATGAGATCAAAGAATGGATTGCGAACGGTGATATTTTTCAGGCTAATCTAACTACCTCATGCCAAGCACCATTGCCAGAATCCATGCGTCCAATAGACGTATATTCAAAACTTAAACAATGCTCCCCTGCTCCATTTGCTGGAGTAATTATCGGCGATGAGATGGCAAAAGGAGAAGCTATTATATCAACTTCACCAGAAAGGTTTTTAAAAGCTTTCCCCACTGGAGAGGTCGAAACGAGACCAATCAAAGGAACTAGACCCAGAGATAAAGATCCAGAAAAAGATGCTGATTGGGCAGCAGAGCTTATTTGTAGTCCAAAAGATCATGCTGAGAATGTAATGATTGTAGATCTACTAAGAAATGATCTTGGAAGAGTATGCCAACCTGGTTCAATCAAAGTCCCTCATCTACTAGTTTTAGAAAGCTATTCACAAGTTCATCATCTCACTTCAGTAGTTAAAGGTACACTCAATACAAATAAAACTTGGGTTGACTTGCTTGAAGCCTGTTGGCCAGGTGGCTCCGTAACAGGAGCACCCAAGCTTAGGGCATGTAAAAGATTGTATGAGCTTGAACCAACAGCGAGAGGTCCATATTGTGGATCAATATTAAATATAAATTGGGATGGAGTCCTTGATAGCAATATTCTCATTCGATCTTTAATGATTAAAGAATCCTCTATTACTGCTAATGCTGGATGTGGAATTGTTGCAGATTCAGATAGTCAAAAGGAAGCTGAGGAAATGAATTGGAAATTAATGCCACTTTTAAAAGCATTAACATGACTGAAAATAAGAAAGAAAAATTAGGCTGGATTAATGGTCATTGGGGAATCTTCAAAGATTTAAAAGTGCCAATTAATGATCGAGGTCTCAACTTTGCAGATGGAATCTTTGAAACGATTTGCATTTTGAATGGAGTTCCGCAGCTTCTTAATGAGCATTTAAATAGATGGGAAAAAAGTGCAAGTATTTTAGAAATGAATCCTCCACCATCAAAAGAATGGTTGATTTCACTCGTTGAAGATGGCATTAACCGATCACAATTAAATAATGTCAATGGAGTAATTCGTATTAATTGGACCAGAGGAGAATCCGAACAACGTGGAATTGATATCAGCAAGACAAGCCTTCATAGTTTTTGGTTGGAGATAAATTCTTATCAACCAAATTTTGAATCTATATCTACAATAATCAGTCAGACCGAAAGAAGAAATTCTTTTAGCCGATTGAGTTCTTGTAAAACATTTTCCTATAACCAAGGGATTCAAGCACGTATTGAAGCAAAAAATCTAGGCTTTAATGATGCACTATTATTAAATAGTCAAGGTGAAATATGTTGCGCCACGACAGCAAATATATTAGTAAAAAGAGACAATAATTGGTTAACTCCACCATCTAATAGTGGTTGTCTACCTGGCATAATGCGTCAACGAGGACTTGAGTTGAATATAATAAAAGAAGCTCTCATTGAAGCGACACCACAAGATAATGATGAATGGTTTTTAATCAATAGTTTAAGTTGTCGTCCAATTCAAAAAATAAACAAAAAAGAATTAAAAATATCAACTAACCCCAAAGAATTTTGGCTGAGTTTGTTAAAAATCTAAAAAATAATATCGGACAGACTATCTATATAGGAATTGGAAATGTCACTTCAGCTGGCTTTGGAGAGCAAGCTTCTACTTGAAAATCCACAACTGAACCTATTACAACAATCGCAGGAGACCTTAAATTTTCTTCTTGAACTCGGTCAAAAAGCTTTACCAAAGGGCTCTTAATATAACGTTGACCAATTACAGTCCCCTGCTCAATGACTGCCGCAGAAGTCTCAGGATTCATACCACCAGCAATCAACTCTGCTGAGATAAATTTTAAATTATGAACACCCATATATATAACGATTCCATCACTGGATTTCGCTAAAGACCGCCAATTTACAGCTGGGCGTTTTTTATCAATCCCCTCATGTCCAGTCACAAAAGTGACTGAAGATCCAGCAAGTCTATGAGTAATAGGTATCCCAACATAAGCAGGAGCAGCTATACCTGATGTAACTCCAGGTACTACTTGTACTGGAACCCCTTTTTTATGAAGATAAGAAGCTTCTTCCGCACCTCTACCAAACAAAAATGGATCACCACCTTTTAATCTAACAATACAAGAATAACTCTTTGCTAAATCAAACAAAATATCATTCGTTGTCCTCTGAGGAACCGAGTGATGACCACGCCTCTTACCTACTGAATGAAGTTGACAATTTGAAGAAACTAATTCAAGTAGCTCTAAAGGAACTAAAGAGTCGTATACAAGCGCATCACATTTACTAATTAGTTTTTGCGCTTTAACTGTTAATAAATCGGGATCACCAGGACCTGCTCCGACAAGATGCACAGTGCCAAACTGATTTGGATTCATGGCAAGTTACCCAAAATATTAACAAGACCACGATGAATAATATCAATCTCAAGCAAAGATTTAAGCTGCTCTCCTTTACTATCAATTTCTACATTTTTGTTTGGAGTCAAAAGATAGGGAATAGGAAGATAATTCTTCTCCTTTTTAACAGTATCTTGATTCCATCTAGACCATGAAAAAAGAGGAATATTTAGGAATTTTTCTAAGGACTTAAGAAAAACACTTGAAGTATCTGAAGAGACAGGGTGATGAATCAATGCAGGTTTAACAAAAGGACTCTGACTAATTATCAGATCATCTATTAATGATAGCCATGGCATAAAAGAACCTAGGAAAGGAAACAATTTTATATTTTGTCCATCTTCTTGCAAACGTTTAAATATTTTTGGTACATCAATACAAACATGACTTCCAGGTAACAAAAAAAGAGGAACTAAAAACACTGACCTATTACCGATGTCAATTTGTTCTGGATTGTCATCAGTTAAAGCCTCTATTGAAACAGAGCGATTTTTAAGCGTTTTTAATTGGTCAACCAAAGAAAGAAGAGATGGATGTATCTCACCACCTCGAGAACCATGAACTAGTAAATGTAAATGGTGAGGAGGCTCACAATTAATTCTATTTGGTAACAAAGACAACTTTTGATGGACATCTGAAGATGTATTAGTACTTTCAACTAATTTATTAAAATTGAGATGATGAGAAATTCTAGATACTCGAGAACCAATAATTTCAGGCGAGGAGAGGGAGTTGACCGAAGAAACACTCAATACAGAGGAAGAAAAAGATTCAAAAGTACTTTTCATCGAGACCTCTTTGCTATGAAAGAGGTTTGGGAAATGCTCAAAAGTGGAGCGATTAGAAGCCTCGGAGAAATTGGACGCCAATACTAAATAAGAAATTTAGCAACCAATTAATCAATTAAATGGATAGATATGATGTATTGAATGATACCAAAATGAATAAGTAATTTGGTAAAAACTGATACACCTGAAGTTTAGATTTTAAAGGTTAATTATAAATGTCAAAACTCAATACAAATGGTTCAATACTATCTCGAAGGCAAAAAACTAAATCAAGTTGAAAAAAATAAAGCTGCTAAGGATGGACTCGAAATCGGAAAGGATATAGACAAATTTGCTGAAATGGGATGGGAGCAAATGGATAAAACTGATTTAGAATTAAGATTGAAATGGTATGGAATGTTTTGGAGACCCAAAACCCCCGGAAAGTTTATGTTAAGGTTAAGAATACCTAATGGAATAATCAATGCAGAACAATTAAAGGTAATTGCATCAATTGTTGCGAGATATGGAGAGAATGGAAGTTGTGATATAACAACCAGACAAAATATACAACTTAGAGGTGTTTTGATTAGTGATTTGCCTGAGATATTAAATAGATTAAAAAAAGTAAATATATCAACAACTCAATCTGGATTTGATAATCCAAGAAATGTTACTGGAAATCCCATCGCTGGAGTTGATCCAGAAGAGATTATAGACACAAGGATATATACATCAAAAATGCAAGATCATTTAACTAATGATGGTAAAGGAAACTCAGAATTTTCAAATCTTCCAAGGAAATGGAATACAGCTATAGCAGGCTCTAAAGATAATTTTCTTTTACATAACGATTTAATTTTTCATCCAGTTAAAATTAATGGGGTTTTAGGTTTTAGTGTTTGGATTGGAGGTGTACTTTCATCAGTAATGAATGAATATGCAGTTCCGTTGAATGCCTGGGTTGAAGAAGAAAAAATTTATGAATTAACATCAATTATTTTATCCCTCTGGAGAGATAATGGGGAACGTAATATAAGACCTAAAGGTAGGTTTAGATTTTATTTAGATAAAATTGGCATTGAAAAATTTAGAGATCTTATCGAAAAACAATATGGAACATTAAAAGAAGATCCAGGTTCAATATTTTCAGATAAACCAAGGTCATTTTTTGGAATTCATTCTCAAAAACAAGAAGGTAAATATTTTGCAGGAATTCATGTGCCAGTAGGCCGTCTTTTGGCTGAAGATTTACAAGATCTAGCAAATATATGTGAGAATTTTGGTGATAAAGAAATAAGACTTACCGAAGACCAAAATATTATTATTACTGGTATAGATACAAATCTAATTGAAGAATTTAAGGAGCAATCTATCTTACAAAAGTTTCCATTAGAACCAGAAAATATTGCCGCAGGTACTGTTTCTTGTACTGGAAATACCTATTGTGGTTTCGCTCTGACAAATACAAAAGATCAAGCTTTAAAAATCTCGCATGAATTAGACAAAGAATTAGATTTGAAAGACGAATTAAAGATTCATTGGACCGGGTGTCCTAATAGTTGTGGTCAAGCCTATATGGGAGGAATTGGTTTAACGGGTAAAAAAGCTAAAGACAAAGAAGGAAAAACTGTTGAAGCTTATGATATAAGCATTGGTGGATCACAAGGGCCTAATTATAAATTAGGAGAATTAATAAAAAAATCTGTCCCTCAAGATGAATTAAAAGATGTACTAAAAGATTTACTTATTTCAAATTTTGATGCAAAAGAAAAAATATTTTTAAGTAAAAAATCTGGTTCATTATCTCGATTTATGAATTGGTTTAGTCCTCTTGGCAAAGATAAACCGCTGATTAATCGAGCTAATGGCAGCCCCGACATCTTTTCCAAATTTATGAATCGAATTAGTAATTAATTCGATTTTATAAAAAATTATTTTTCTTACTTTTTAAATTTATGACTCAAAGTACTTCTCAAATGAGCTACGTCTTACCTAAAGATTCTATTTCTCGTTTCATGAATTGGTTTAGTCCTCTTGGCAAAGATAAACCGCTGATTAATCGAGCTAATGGCAGCCCCGACATCTTTTCCAAATTTATGAATCGAATTAGTAATTAATTCGATTTTATAAAAAATTATTTTTCTTACTTTTTAAATTTATGACTTCGAGTGCTTCTCAAATGGACTACGTCCTACCAAATGAATTGGTAGATGGAATGATTGCTGCAGGTGGCAAGAAATCATCTGTAAGCGTAAAAAACTTGCTAATAAGAGGCTTCTATTCAGGAGCAATTTTAGGTTTAGCGACATGTCTTGCAATTACTATAGGTATTCAATCTGGGATGCCTTGGTTAGGATCTTTTATATTTCCTTTTGGTTTTGCAAGTATCGTTCTTTTCGGTATGGAGCTTGTTACTGGTAATTTTGCGTTACTACCAATGGCCGTATGGGCTGGAAAGAGTTCTTGGTCTGCAACTGTAAGGAATTGGCTATGGGTTTGGATCGGTAATTTTCTAGGTACAGCATTTGTTGCCGTACTACTTTCAATTAGTTTATCTAGTGCTGGAAATGTAGATCCATTAACTGCTGCTGAAGGTGGAAAAGGATGGGCAGTTGTTGCAGCAAAAATAATAGCTATACACAAAGCAAACACAGTTGTTAAATATGAAGCACTTGGAAGTACTGGTTTTTTCCTGGCATTTTTACGTGGAGTAATTGCAAACTGGCTGGTTTGTTTAGGTGTAACAATGGCACTTGTAAGTAAAAGTGTTCCAGGAAAGATACTTGCTTGCTGGCTACCTATAACTGCATTCCAAACAATGGGAATGGAGCACATAGTAGTTAATATGTTTTTGCATACAACTGGCCCTCTACTTGGTTCGGGTATTCCTTTTACAAAAGTAATTTTTTGGAATTTCTTACCAGTGACGATTGGAAATATTGTTGGAGGAATGGTATTTATTGGAATGCTTTTCTATAGCACCCACAAAACTCCTATCTCTAATGTTTTACCAGACGTAAAAGATGAAAAATTAGAACGAGAGCTCGAAGCACAACTTGGTGCAAGATAAAATTAAAAAAAATTAAATTTTAAACTAAATTAAGAAAGCCTAGAAAGTTGTATTCTAGGCTTTCTTAATATGTCTACTATTTAATAGTTATTAATAGGGTTTTAAAAGATTTTCCATTAATCTCTACACAAATCAGATACTTGACTTGATCAATCAACAAATAGTAAATTAAAAAATTACTCTGACTAATTATTTTCTAATCCACTAAATTTAAATTCTATGATTATTGAAGAAAGCAATATATGGGATACCATTAATAACGCAAAAAAAACCAAGCCTAGCGCTGAATGGCTTAAGAATGCATACAATCCAAATATTAACTTTGAGCTCAGGCAAGAAATCGCAATTCGCTTAGGACAATTATCAAAAGTAGGATGGATAAAAATAAAAGATCTACTTAAGACGTATGGAAATAAAGATGAACTAATCCTTGCTGCAGGACTTACTTATCAAGATGATGCCAAAGAATGGCTCTTAAACCATCTTTATAGTGATGACACAATGAACATCCAAGTCGTAGAAGCTTTGGCTTGCTGGGGAGGAACCTTACCGATTGAGCTTATTAAAAAAACATTAGAAGAAAAAAGTGCACAAATGAAAATAGCTGGTTTAGAATTATTAAAATTCAAAGCTCATTTACTTTCTGATTTTGATTTACTTGACATAGCAAAATCTCCTTTAAATGATTTCAGAGAAGAGATAGTGATCAAAACACTGACAATAATTCAAAGACGTGAAAGCTTAGATATCTGTGAAGCCATCCGCGATGTAATAGAAAAAGGCTCGGATAAATCTGCATACTATGGACTAATGGCTCTTGGTTCAATCGGTACTGAAATTAGTAAAAATATCCTATTTGATTTAGTTAAAAATTTAAAGAATGCTGAGCGCAAAGAACTTGCAAAAAAACAACTTAACTTTGAAATATAAACTCCAATGACAAATAAATATGAAGAATTTAAAACCTATTTAAAAAAAATAGGTAGTGGTGAGTTTACAGGAAAAAGTCTTACTCGCGAAGAATCTAAGTCAGCTTTCAAGCTGATGCTAAAAGAAGAAGCAAGTGCAGCACAAATTGGTGGCTTCATGATTGCGCATAGAATTAGACGTCCTATCCCTGAAGAATTAGCTGGGATGATTGATGCCTATATAGAACTAGGACCCAAAATTCAATCACCCAGCAATCAACATCAACCTATATTTTTTGGGATGCCTTTTGATGGTCGAAAAAAAACAGCACCTATTTATCCTCTAACAACTTTACTTTTACTTACTCAGAAACAGCCTGTTATTTTGCATGGTGGTTCTCGTATGCCAGTTAAATACGGTGTTACCCATAACGAACTATTTCAAGCCTTAGGAATAAATTTAACCGGTCTATCCATCGAACAACTGCAAAGTTTTTTCAACCAGAACGATCTTGCCTTAATACATCAGCCAGATCATTTTCCACTAGCTGAAAATTTAATTCCTTATAGAGATCAAATAGGTAAGCGCCCACCTCTAGCAAGTATGGAATTAATCTGGACATGTCATCAAGGCAGTCATCTACATATAAGTGGCTATGTTCATTCTCCTACTGAAGAGAGACATTGGAAGACCTTAGAGCTTATGGGAGAACAAAATGTGATTACTGTCAAAGGACTTGAAGGTGGAATAGATCTTTCAATAAGTCGTTCATCAACAATTGGACAGTACAAAAATCAGCATGGCACTAGAAAAGTGTTTCATCCCAAAGACTATGCATGTTCAGGAAAAGATATTGAGTGGAACGACATCGAAGAATGGCAGAGATTTGCTTTGCAAGCTCTTAATGGCGAGGGGCCTTTGACTAAAGCACTAGAGTGGAATGCTGGTATTTACTTTTTTTATACAGGTATAAGCTCTGATATTAAAGAAGGAATTAATAAAGCTAAAGAAGTAATCAATTCAGGATTTGCTTTCAAGCACTTAAAAAAATTAATTGATTGGAGACAAGAAAATATCGATTCATAAGAGCTTTTTATAAATACATTTAATACAAAGTTTTTTCCATTAAATAACGAGAAAAATGCACACCACCTATTTGGATTTCCTCGGGAGCAATAATTGTCCATCCATGCCGTAAAAGTAGTTGATAACTACATAAACTAGCCTCTGTCTTTAAAGTAATAGGTCTATCTTTGAGAGTATCTTCCTCAATTTGCTCTAATAGAGCCGTAGCATGCCCCTGTCGTGATGAACGCCCTCGGCAATAGAGCAATGCCAAGCGATTATGGGGATATTTCAAAGCAAATGCTTCAATCGTTTTATTAACACAACTCACCCAGCCCTCGCCTTGCTTCAAAGGTTTATCTAAAATCCCAGGCAGATATGCTAATGCTGACCATGCTTCAATCTGTTCTGGGCTGTACAGGGATTTATCGCAAGTTCGAATAGCATCTTCATAAACTTCTCTGAGAGCAATTTCGTCAGAACTCTCACAAGGTCGCAAATATCGATTTAAACTGCTAAAAGAAGCCAAGTTCTCTGACAGTATGAGAGGGTGAATAAATTATGAGCTATTTGCTTTGAGAAGGCTAAAAATTCCCACACTTTTAGGAGCTTTCATAACACTTCTAGATGATCGGTTAGGTGAAACTATTGTTTTACCTTTATTACCTTTTTTATTAGAACAATTCACCACAAGCGCGACCACTCTCGGTTTTCTAACTGGAACGTATGCAATATCGCAGTTTGCTGCAGCCCCATTAATAGGAGCGATGAGTGATCGTTTCGGTCGCAAGCCGATAATGATCACATGTGTATTAGGTTCAGTAATAGGTATATCCTTATTTGCATTAACTGTAAGCCTAAATTGGGATACTTATTTACCTTTATGGGCCTCAACTGTACCTTTATCTTTACTATTTTTAGCCAGAATAATTGATGGTATAAGTGGCGGTACAGCAGCTACTGCTACTACGATACTTGCAGATATCTCAACCCCCGAAAATCGCGCAAAAACCTTTGGTTTAATTGGAGTAGCGTTTGGGTTGGGTTTTATTCTCGGACCAGGATTAGGAACAGCTCTAGCTAAATTTAGTGTTACTTTACCGGTATGGGTCGCAAGCGGATTTGCAATATTTAATCTTGTTTTTGTCATTTGGTTTCTACCTGAAACACTGCCAAAAAACAAAAGAAATTTCCTACCAAGAAAAAGAGATTTGAATCCAATTAGTCAGCTACTAATTGTATTCAAAAACCCCTTAGCTAGAAGACTTTGCTTATCATTTTTTGTTTTCTTTATGGCATTTAATGGCTTTACAGCTGTTTTAGTCCTTTATTTAAAAGAAAAATTTGGATGGAGTCCTGAATTATGTAGTGCTGCTTTTATTGTCGTTGGAGTTATCGCAATGATTGTTCAAGGAGGCCTAATTGGTCCTCTTGTAAAAAGATTTGGGGAGTCGAGATTAACTTTTGCTGGTATTGGCTTTGTAATGACAGGATGTATTCTTTTAACGCTCGCAAATATAGATACGTCAATTCCTCTTGTATTTTCTGGCGTCGCAATACTTGCAATGGGAACTGGACTAGTAACTCCTAGTTTAAGAGCACTAATTTCAAGAAGACTAAGTTCTATAGGTCAAGGAGCAGTATTAGGAAATCTGCAGGGTTTACAAAGTCTGGGAACTTTTCTTGGAGCAATAGCAGCAGGACGCTCATATGATCTTTTGGGTCCAAGAAGTCCATTCTTTGGGACAATATTGCTTCTACTATTTGTTATGTTTTTAATTTCAGGTACAAGTCTTACCAAGCAAAAAGTAATCTCCTAGACTGATAGATGATCAAGATATTAAACTAATAATTAGAAATTGAATGAATTGGTTATAGATATGACTAGTCCAAAAATCAATAATGAAACTTATATTAATCGTGAACTCAGTTGGATAGATTTTAACAAACGCGTTTTGGAACTTGCTACAGAAGAAGAAACGCCATTACTAGAAAAAATTAAATTCAGTTCAATTTTTAGCAATAATTTAGACGAATTTTTTATGGTTAGAGTTGCTTCATTAAAATCGCAAGTAGAAGGTGGAATCTCAAAAAGAAGCCAAGATGGAAAATCACCTGAAGAGCAACTTATCGAAATTCGAAATTATTTAGACCCTATTTTAAAGACGCAGCAATATAAAACAAAACAATATATCGAAGATGACTTTAAAAAAGAGAATATATTTATTCTTGAATATAAAGAATTAAATGAAAGACAAAAAGTTTGGATAGATAATTATTTTACAACTGCAATTTTTCCGATACTAACTCCCTTAGCAGTTGACCCTTCTCATCCATTCCCGTTTATAAGTAATCTTAGTTTAAATTTAGCTGCAATTATCGTCGATAGGGAATCAGATAAAGAGCAATTTACCCGTATAAAAATTCCTGGAGAAAGTATTTCCAGATTTATAAGTATTCCAGTTGAACTACATAATAATGAATCAACAAAATACACAGGAATTGCCATTGAACAAATCATTGCAAATAATCTATCTATGCTTTTTCCTGGAATGGGTGTTCAAGAATATTCGTTCTTTCGGGTTACAAGAGATGCTGATCTAGAACTTCGAGACATTGAAGCTGATGATTTAATGAGCGCACTAGAAGAAGGTTTACGAAAGCGTCGCAAAGGAGGTGAGGTAGTGAGGCTAGAAGTCTCTACGAATACGCCAAAAGTAATTCTTGATCTTTTACAAGAAGGGATGAATATTGATAAAGAAAATTTATATCAAATTGAGGGGTTACTAGCATTAGATGAATTACTAGAATTAACAACTTTCAATCTTCCGAAATTAAAGTTTAAAGAACATCAAGGTATTACTCATAATGCACTCAAAAATAGTCAATTGCGAGAACAAGAAGAATTAGATACTAGAAATAAAAGCAATTTTAAAAGTATATTCTCCATTATTCGCAGTCATGATTTACTAGTCCATCACCCGTACAATCTTTTCTCGACCTCAGTGGAAGAGTTTATTAATCAAGCTGCAGAAGATAAGCAAGTCATGGGAATCAAAATGACCTTGTATAGAATTTCCAAAGACTCATTAATTATTGATGCACTAATAAGAGCTGCTGAGAAAGGAAAACAAGTAATGGCTCTCGTTGAACTAAAAGCAAGATTTGATGAAGATAATAATATCCAATGGGCAAAACAATTAGAGCAAGCTGGAGTTCATGTTGTCTATGGAGTCATTGGACTAAAAACTCATACAAAAATCGCTTTAATAATAAGAAAAGAAAAAAACAGATTAAGAACATACTTTCATATTGGGACTGGTAATTATAATTTAAAAACGTCTAAAACATATACAGATCTTGGTTTGCTATCTTGTCAACCCGAGCTTGGTCAAGATCTTATTGAACTATTTAATTATCTGACTGGATTTGCTAAACAACAATCCTACAGAAAATTATTAGTTGCACCGCTAACTCTTAGAAATGGAATAGAAAAACTAATAAAAAGAGAAATCAATTATGCAAAAAATGGCTTACCAGCGAAGATAATAGCCAAAATGAATTCCCTAGTAGATCCAGAAATTATAAAACTACTATATTTAGCATCACAGGAAGGAGTAAAAATTGAACTTATAATTCGAGGAATGTGCTGCCTATATCCCCAGAAAAAAGGCTTAAGCGAAAATATCAAAGTAACAAGCATTATTGGTAGGTTTTTGGAGCATTCAAGGGTCTTTTGGTTTAATAACGATGGAAATGCAGAAGTATTTATTGGCAGTGCAGATTGGATGAGGCGTAATTTAGATAGAAGAGTTGAAGCAGTTACACCTATTGAAGATAATAAAATTAAAAAAGAAATTAAACATTTATTAGATTCTTATTTAGAAGAAAATCAAGACTCTTGGAATATGCAAAGTGATGGTAGCTACAGCAAAAATCAAATAATGAATGACAAGAAAAAATATATTCAAGAAAAAATTATAAAGCTATACAAAAAAGAAGAAAACTAAAAATTTCAAAGTTTTTTCAAAACATTTAATCTATTTTTTTGATGCGCTTTATACCTAATTAGGCAAAAAGTCATAAATTTTTCGTTTCAATTAGTCAACTTCTCCTTATAAGTGCTAACTTCTTAATAAATCTAATTTCAAGAGGCCAGGGTGATGGGGATCCCGCTGGAATCTGCCAAGGAAATTTCTGATGTTTCATCAGAGAACTCCAATTCGGCAAGCACAAATGAAAAGCTATCTACCTCAAGTGTAAGTAGTCAAAAATCTCGAAGTTCTAGAAGACAAAGTAATCGCTTAGCAACTGATGCGATTGGTTTCTATCTCACAAGCATTGGACGAGTCCCACTTCTTACTCCTGCAGAGGAAATTGAACTTGCTCATCACGTGCAACAAATGAAAAATTTGTTGAGTCTTCCTCTTGAACAACGCTCTACCCGTCAGAAACACAAAATAAAAATGGGTAAACGAGCAAGAGATCGCATGATGGCTGCAAATCTGAGACTTGTTGTAAGCGTTGCAAAAAAATATCAAAATCAAGGTCTCGAATTACTTGATTTAGTTCAAGAAGGTGCAATAGGGTTAGAAAGAGCTGTTGATAAATTTGATCCTGCAATGGGTTATAAATTCTCAACCTATGCTTACTGGTGGATAAGACAAGGGATGACCCGTGCCATTGATAACAGTGCTAGAACTATTCGACTACCGATACATATCAGCGAAAAACTTTCAAAAATGCGACGTATATCGCGTGAATTATCTCATCGATTTGGTAGGCAGCCAAATAGACTAGAGCTAGCAAATGCAATGGGAATCGAACCTCAAGACCTAGAAGATCTAGTGTCGCAAAGTGCCCCATGTGCCTCTCTTGATGCTCATGCACGAGGCGAAGAAGATCGTAGTACTCTTGGAGAACTAATTCCAGACCCAAATTCTGATGAGCCCATGGAAGGGATGGATAGAAGTATTCAAAAAGAACACCTTGGAGGATGGTTATCTCAATTAAATGAGAGAGAACAAAAAATCATGAGACTTCGCTTTGGCCTTGATGGAGAAGAGCCACTTACTCTTGCTGAAATTGGAAGACAAATAAATGTTTCGAGAGAGCGTGTAAGACAACTTGAGGCAAAAGCAATTTTAAAATTGAGGGTAATGACTACTCATCAAAATGCTGCTTAAACATTGCCTATTCAAATAGCTATTTTTGTTATTGCGTTATGGATAATTATAATTTTATTAATTGCATTTTTATGTAAAAGATATTTTCCTAAAAAAGAAGAGTTAAGTCGAAAAATTATTCATATTGGAACAGGACCAGTCATTCTTTTGGCATGGTTATTTGATATTCCAAAAAATATAGCTTTCTTAACTGCATTATTGATTACCATAGCCTTAGGTGTTAATTATCAATATCGTTTATTACCTGCCATTGAGGATATCGAGAGAAAAAGTTTTGGAACAATTGCATATGGTATCAGTATCACACTTTTACTTTTACTTTTCTGGCCTCGATATGCATCATCTATTTCCATAGGAGTAATGTCAATGGCTTTTGGTGATGGATTAGCAGGTTTAATCGGAAGATCTATTAACTCTCCTAAATGGTCAATACTGGGTCAAACGAAATCGATTGTTGGAACATTAACGATGGGATCAGTAGTAGCTATAACGACTTCAATTATCTCTTCAACTAATAATTTAGGGATACAGCCTCTAGAAATTTTAGTCATTTCGCTAATAGCAACTTTTTTAGAACAAATAAGTCCTTGGGGTATTGACAATTTAACTGTTCCTATAGGAGTAACTTGTATAGGGATATGGTTGGTAGGAATATAGAAAACTAACCAGTTTTATTTGACTGATTCAGCTAGTTCCTCTAATAGAACTTCAGTTGTAGAAAAATTTATGCATGCATCCGTAACACTTTGCCCATAGGTAAGTTTTGACAAATCTGAATTTAATTTCTGATTACCCTCAACAAGATGACTTTCAATCATTACGCCCATTACATTCTTTGATCCACCTTTTAACTGTGAGGCAACATCCCGTAAAACTTCTGATTGTCTTCGAAAATCTTTGTTTGAGTTACCGTGACTACAATCAACCATAACTCTTCCAGGCATCTTAAATTGTGCTAATTCATCTGCGATTAAATTAATTGCATCAAGATGATAATTAGTTCCATTCTTACCACCTCTTAAAACAAGATGACCATCTGGATTACCTGTGGTACTGACTATCGAAGCGTGACCATCACTATTAATTCCTAAAAAATGATGAGGTTTTGAAGCCGCTTGCATTGCATTAATTGCTATCGTTGCTGTCCCATCAGTACCATTCTTATAACCAACCGGCATTGATAATCCAGACGCCATTTCACGATGAGTCTGACTCTCGGTCGTTCTTGCTCCAATAGCAGTCCAACTAATTAAATCAGCAATATATTGAGGAACAACAGGATCAAGTAATTCAGTTGCTGCCGGCATTCCTTTTTTTGCTAAATCAAGTAATAGACCTCTTGCCTTTCTTAAACCAGTATTAATATCGTAAGAATCATCAAGGTGAGGGTCATTAATAAGTCCTTTCCAACCAACAGTTGTACGTGGTTTCTCAAAATAAACACGCATGACAATCTCTAGCTTTTGACTATATTTCTCCCTCAATGGGGCTAAACGATTTGCATATTCAATGGCAGCATCAACATCATGAACCGAACATGGTCCAACAATCACCAAAATTCTTGGATCATTACCATGAAGAATTGATTGAATCTTGTTTCGAGTAGTAGAGACAACTCCAGAGGCTGCCTTATCTAAAGGCAAATCTCTATGAATTAACGCCGGTGACATTAACGGACGAGTCTCGACCACATGAAGGTCAGAGGTGCTATCCACCATTGAAAAATATGATGAGGTGGACATTTAAAGCGTGATCATAGATATAAGATTAGAGAAGTATCAGTCATAGGGGGGTAATAAGTTGCATTATCTGAATGTTTGTTCAAAAAACTTGCGGTTGTAACAATGCAAACAATAGTCCCTCACTTAAATACATTCTCTATTGAGATTTAAAAATGCTAAAAAATTACTTATCACATGTTTCAGAAAGAGAAGCGCTAGGGATCCCTCCTCTTGCTTTAGATGCGCAACAGACTAAAGATTTAACAGAATTATTAGAAAAACCAGATAAAGAATTCGATCAAAACTTATTACTGGATCTTCTTATCAATCGAATTCCTCCTGGAGTTGATCAAGCCTCTTATGTCAAAGCGACTTGGCTTAGCTCAATTGCTCAAGAAGAATCAAAAAGTCCATTAGTAACTCCTTTAAAAGCAACTCAACTTTTGGGTACTATGATTGGCGGATATAATGTGGCAGCATTGATAGAAATACTAAAATCTAATAATAAAGAATTAGCAGCTACAGCATCTGAGGCATTGAGTAATACTCTTTTAGTTTATGATGCTTTAAACGACATTTTAGAATTAGCAAAAGATAATATTTATGCAGAAAAAGTTATAAATAGCTGGGCCAATGGAGAATGGTTTACTAATAAAAAACCCTTAGCTCAAGAAATAACAGTCACAGTATTTAAAGTTGAAGGAGAAACAAATACAGACGACCTCTCTCCAGCAACCCATGCCACAACAAGGCCAGATATTCCTTTACATGCTCTAGCGATGCTAGAGACTAGAGACCCAAATGGTTTAAGCACTATTAAAGAATTAAAAAAGAAAGGATATCCAATTGCTTATGTTGGCGATGTAGTTGGAACAGGAAGCTCTAGAAAGTCAGCAATAAATTCTGTCCTGTGGCATACAGGACTGGACATACCTTATGTACCAAACAAAAGAGGGAGTGGGATTGTAATAGGAGGCAAAATTGCTCCTATTTTCTTTAATACCGCTGAAGACTCAGGTGCACTTCCAATTGAATGCGATGTAAGCAATCTCAAAACAGGAGATGTAATTACTATTTTTCCTTACAAAGGAGAAGTTAGAAGAAGTAAAAACGAGACAAATAGTGGTGAGCTTCTATCAAAATTTGACTTAAAGCCACAAACTATTACTGATGAAGTAAGAGCAGGTGGACGAATTCCTTTAATGATTGGAAGAGCTTTGACAGACAAAGTTAGAACAAAATTAAAACTTCCTCCCTCTACTCTTTTTATTCGTCCTGGTCAGCCTCCTGCATCAAAATATGGGTTTACACAAGCTCAAAAAATGGTTGGAAAAGCTTGCGGTTTAGAAGGCGTGCTCCCAGGTGCAAGTTGTGAGCCAATAATGACGACAGTTGGTAGTCAAGATACGACTGGTCCAATGACTAGAGATGAAATGAAAGAATTGGCCTGTTTAGGATTTTCTGCTGATTTAGTTATGCAGAGTTTCTGTCATACGGCAGCATATCCAAAGCCCGTTGATATCAAAACTCAAAAAGAACTCCCAGATTTTTTTGCTGAAAGAGGAGGAATAGCATTAAAACCTGGTGATGGAATTATTCACAGTTGGTTAAATAGGATGCTTTTGCCGGACACAGTCGGGACAGGTGGCGATAGTCATACTCGGTTCCCATTAGGCATCTCATTTCCAGGAGGTTCGGGAGTTGTGGCATTTGCTGCAGCCATTGGTTCAATGCCTTTAGATATGCCAGAGTCAGTTCTGGTACGTTTTAAAGGGTCATTACAAACTGGCGTTACTTTAAGAGATGTAGTTAATGTCATTCCGTGGATGGCTATACAACAAGGTCTTCTGACCGTCGCAAAAGAGAACAAAATTAATGTATTTAATGGAAAAATATTAGAAATTGAAGGTCTACCAAACCTAAAATTAGAGCAAGCCTTTGAGTTGACTGATGCAAGCGCAGAAAGATCTTGTGCTGGATGTACTATTCAACTTTCTGAATCAACAATCAGTGAATATTTAAAAAGCAATATTGTTTTACTTAAAAATATGATTGCTAGGGGATATAAAGACGCAAGAACAATAAGTAGAAGAATTAAAGAAATGGAAGATTGGTTAAAAAAACCAGATTTACTATCTGCCGACTCAAATGCTCAATACTCAGAAATCATCGAAATAGACTTGAATGAACTCAAAGAACCTGTTTTAGCTTGTCCTAATGATCCTGATAACGTCAAACTTTTAAGTGACGTCGCAGGCACTCCCATTCAAGAAGTTTTTATTGGTTCGTGTATGACTAATATTGGTCATTATCGAGCCGCTGCAAAAATTCTCGAAGAAGAAGGAAAGATAGCGGCACGGTTATGGGTATGTCCGCCAACAAGAATGGACGAAGAAATTTTGAAAAAAGAAGGATACTACGAGATCTTTGAAAAAGCTGGTAGCCGAATGGAAATGCCTGGTTGTTCTTTATGCATGGGCAATCAAGCTCGTGTAGAAGATAATTCAACTGTTTTCTCAACCAGTACAAGAAATTTCAACAACAGACTAGGGAAAGGAGCTCAGGTTTTCTTAGGAAGTGCAGAACTGGCCGCTGTTTGCGCTTTGTTGGGCCACATACCCACAACTGATGAATATCTTTCAATAGCTTCCAAAAAAGTTTCCCCGTTAACTGATGAAATATACAGATACTTAAACTTTGATGAAATACCGAATTTTATAGACGATGGCCGTGTAATAACAAAAGAACAAGAGGCCTCTATTTTACAAACCTAAATTGAATTAAATGATCAAAAGTCAAAGTCAAAATCTCGTTAAAAAAAAATCAAGTCAAAGCATAAAAAAACTCCTTCAAAAGAAATGGCTGAATGTAATTCTTGCTCTCATACTTACAGGTTTAGGAGCAGCATTAACAGGAATATTATTTAAAACTGGAATTCATGCATTAGAAGATTATCGATCAAATCTTCTTGAATATATGCCGAGATGGATAGTTTTACCAATCTTAGGAGGATTAGGAGGCTTGATTTCAGGATCGCTCATTCAAAATTTTGCACCTGCAGCAAAAGGAGCAGGAGTAAGTCACATCATTGCATTTCTTCGTCATAAGCCAGTCCCTATGGGATTAAGAGTTGGAATCGTCAAACTATTTGCTGGAATAATTGCTATTGGAAGTGGATT
The DNA here is from genome assembly GCA_003279655.1 of Prochlorococcus sp. AG-402-A21. GTDB lineage: Bacteria > Cyanobacteriota > Cyanobacteriia > PCC-6307 > Cyanobiaceae > Prochlorococcus_B. Next base: position 37,703 of record QCHI01000012.1, read on the forward strand.
TCCGCTTGGGCCTGAAGGCCCAGCAGTACAAATGGGAGGATCTGTTGCCTGGAAAATGGCTCAATGGCTAAAAGCCCCTATTTCATTTCGCAGAGTCATAGTTGCAGCAGGAGGAGGAGCGGGAATTGCAGCAATTTTCAGTGCACCTATTGGAGGCTTTGTCTATGCAATTGAAGAACTTCTAAATTCAGCAAGACCAGTAGTCCTCTTACTAGTAGTAGTAACAACATTCTGGGCTGATAGCTGCGCTGATATTTTGCAAGCAATTGGACTTGATCAAAAAGCTGGTGGATTTGTAAATAATTTAGGTTTCCAATTAGAGAGAGCATATACACCAGTAATCGAATTCTTTCCTATAGATTTTTTATACTTAATAGTCTTAGGAGTCTTAGTTGGATTCTTAGCAGAAATGTATTGCAAATATGTTTTAACGATGCAAGTCAAAGGAAATAAATGGTTTAAAAATAAAACAATTCAAAGAATGAGTTTATCCGGATTATTACTTGGCTCAATGTATTCAATAATTCCAGAAAGTTTTCATAATATCGAAGGATTACAAAAGATTATTGTGAATGAAAGTAGTAATTTTACACTTGCAATAAGTATATTTTTAGTTTTATTTTTTGCTTCTGGTTTGGCAGCCGCCTCGGGAGCGCCGGGTGGTTTATTTTATCCAATGCTAACCTTAGGTGGTGCTATAGGATTAGCCAGCGGGATAGGAGTAGAAACATTGACGGGCCATGTGCCAACAACTTATATTTTCGCAGGAATGGGAGGTTTCGTCGCAGGATGCTCTAGAACTCCATTAACAGCAATGTTTTTAGCCTTCGCATTAACTAAAAATCTTTTAATACTCAAACCTCTTTTAATTACATGTATAGCTAGCTTTTTAACTGCTAGAATATTTAATGAACATTCAATATATGAAAGACAAATTACAATTGAAGAAGGGGAATTAATATAAAAATTTTTAAAATTATTTTAATTCAATATTCTGGCTTCTAGAATTATATATCATGCATCTAAGACCTATCAATAATATCCAACCTAGGAGATTTACTCTGCTATCAAATAGTGGAATATCTGTCGCATGAAAACAAATAAGAATTAAAATAGATGTCCACCAAGCTCGATCAACGATTCTATATTTTTGAATATTTAAATTATTAAATATTCTATAAAAAGAAGAAATTAATAATAAGCTAAACACAAATATATTTATTAACAACGAGACTACTACGCCATGGCTGATAGCTAATTCTAAAGGCAAATTATGAGAGTGGCCATGAGATAAACCTGTCCTTAAAGGATAAAGAATGGAAAAAGCTGCGGCCCCCCAACCCAACCATGGTTTTTCAAAAATTAAATTAAGTGCTATTTTCCATTGACCAATGCGTGTTGCTTCAAAAGTTCTAGTTTCAACGAACTTCATATCATTTAGTCTCATCCAAATAGATTCAGGCACAACAGTCCTGGCAAATTGTTGAATTCCAAAATCAAAAATTGGTAAGACCGCAATAATTACTGGAAGAAAACAAATAAACATTAAAGGTATTAACCAACCCCATGATGCGGAACCAAAAACTAATGGCAGTCCTAAAACAATTGCACCCCATGCATTTCGAGAGTCAGTCAAAATCATTGCTGAGACAAAAGAAACCAAAAGAACACAGGGAATCACTCGGTTTCTTCCAACAATAAAAGGATGCAGAACGGAAGCTAAACAGAACGGCCACACTCCCGATAACCATGCAGCAGTGATATTCGCGTAATCGAACAACCCAGACAATCTACCTACAGGGTCTCCTCCTGGAGAAATAAACCAAATTATTAAACCATCAAAAATCTCCCAAGGACCCTCCCATCCAAGCCATAACTGACCAAAGCCTGTTATTAAAACGGGAAGACTTCCTAATACAAGCCAAGAAGCGCATTTTTTTCTTCTTGCAGGAGTTAACAAATATGGCTGCAATCCCCAAAAACACCAAAAGAATGGCAACCAATTAAAAAGACCAATCCAAGCTAGCCATCCGGTATGAGAACGAATACAACTAAGTATCATAAAAAAAGTTATCAATACTAGCGGATAATTCCAATATTCATTCCAATAGAGATCCCTTCGTTTAAAACTGCCGTCAAAAAGAGCTACTAACAAAAATACATAAGAAATTAATGCACTGGATGGCAAGCAAAATACTCCTAACTGAAAACAATTCCAGCCAATATTTTCAAAAAAATTATTTTTTAGATTAAATAAATAAGCATTATTAATCATGTAAATACAGCAGTTCTACCTCTATAAACAATAACTTGTCTTCTTAAATGCAATCTTAAAGCCCTTGCTAAAGCAACACGCTCCAAATCTCTACCCTTTCTTATTAAATCTGATACTTCATCACGATGACTGACATTAGATATAGTCTGTTCAATTATGGGACCAGCATCAAGATCCTTAGTGACATAATGAGCTGTTGCACCAATTAATTTTACCCCTCTTTCCCAAGCTTGATGATATGGTTGAGCACCTTTAAAAGCAGGAAGAAAAGAATGATGAATATTGATAAGATGAGGAAACTTCTCTAAAAATGTACTACTTAAAATTTGCATATATTTAGCCAAAACCCCTAAATCAATATTGTACTCATTTAATAAATCTAAAATTTTACTTTCAGAATCTGCTTTATTTTTTTTATCTACTGCTATACGTTTAAAAGGGATCGAAAAACTTGAGCAAATTTCCTCTAAATCTGAGTGATTTGAGATAACTAAAGGGACATTCATACATAATTCACCTGACTTAACTCTCCATAAAAGATCAACTAAACAATGGCTCTGCTTGCTAACAAAGATTGCAACATTAGGAAAATCATCAGAGAAACTCAATACGGCTTTTCCATTCAATCGCTGCTCGAGTAAAATTACTTCAGATTTTATTTCATTTTTATCAAGCAAAAATCCATCTAAATCCCACTCAATGCGACTGAGAAACAATTTTGCATCTGCATCTGTATGGTGATCAGCATGTCGAATATTACCATTGTTACTTGCTATCCAACTTGCCAAATCACTTACAAGTCCTGGCTTATCAGGACAAATGAACTGTAAGATAACTGTTTTGATGCTCACTATAGCTATATCCTTAAACTATTCTCTTTTTTAGACCACTCATTGAAAATTAACAAGCAAATTTCATAGCATCTGTGCAAATGAATAGCCAAAAAGCAGAAAAAAAGGAAACTGAAATCTCAATTATTGGTAGTGGGATAGCAGGAATTACAACTGCCTTTCACCTAGGAAAAAAAGGTTATAAAGTAAATTTAATCGACTCAACTGTAAACTCAGAAACAAATAATTTAAGTCCAAAAAATGGAACACAAGCTAGTTTGGGTGTTCTCATGGGAAATGTATACAAAAAGTCACAAGGAAGAGCCTTTTTACTTAGAAAAAAAAGCATGAAGTTATGGAAAGAATGGCTGACTCAAATAAACTATTCTAAGTCAAATTTTATATTTAAAAAACCATTAATTAAATTAGCATATTCTGAAAAAGAATATCAATCTATGATTGAATTAAGCAATAAAAATAAAAAATATGGAATTGAACTTTTAGATAAAAATTCATTAGATTTATGGAATTCTATATTTGAGACAAAATTAATCGGGGGATTAATATCTCATGAAGATGGTCGATTAGATCCGA